>DFJU01000010.1:0-22247 GCA_002373755.1 Bacteroidales bacterium UBA3663
TTGGGACATGGCCACACTGCTTCCGCTGCTCGAATATTCGGTCAACGTGAAGCGCGACGTAGTGCGCCAGGACCCATTCGAGAAAGGTCTGCGCAAAGCCCTCAATCTGGGCCACACCTTCGGCCACGCCTTCGAGACCTTCTGCATGAAGACCGGCCAGCCCGTGCTGCACGGCTACGCGGTGGCCTGGGGTCTGGTGTGCGAACTGGTGATGAGCCAGCAGCAGGTCGGATTCCCGTCGGACAAGCTCTACGCGATTGCCAACTACGTGAAGGAGAACTACGGTCCGCTGCACATCACCTGCGACGACTACGACACGCTCGTCGAACTGATGAAACACGACAAGAAAAACGAAGGCGACAGCATCAACTTCACACTGATGAGCGCCGTCGGACAACCATCGCTCAACCACACGGCCGACAAGGAACAGATCGGCATCGTGCTCGACATTTATCGCGACCTGATGGGCATCTGATTACCATCGGACAACATAAAAAAGGATTCAGACATGAAAAAAACGACTCTCATTGCAGCCCTTTCCATCGCATTCGCAATCGGCGCGCAGGCAGCTCCAGCCGACCGCACAGTGCGCACCGTAACGCAGCCCGACGGCACCCAAATGCACATCTACATGGTGGGCGACGAAAATCTGAGTTTCACGGTCAATGCCGCAACCGGTGAATATGTGACCCTCGACGAAACGACCGGATTCTGGCGGCCGATGACCGACGATGAACTGTCGGAAGCCAACACGATGAAGGCGCAAAAACTGTCGGCGGTGAGGTCGGCAGAGCAAGTCATGATAAGCGGCACGCCATACACCGGCCACATTCTGGTGCCAGTGGTTCTGGTGCAGTTCGCCGACGTTTCATACACGCCACACGACGATCTGATCAAGTTCTACGACACCGTCTTCAACATGGTAGATACGACCCGCTACGCATATACGAGCAACAACGACGGCAAGGACTACTTCACAAGCGGCCTGCGTCAGTATTTCCGCGACCAGAGTTTCGGTTCGTTCGACCCTGAATTCGACATTTTAGGTCCAATCACCGTCAGCAAAGGGTATGCCTACTACGGCGCAAACTCCACCTACGGCAAAGATGCCAAATACACGGAAATGACAAAAGAGGTCTTCGACTCGTTGTGCGCACGCGGCTACATGAACGACGCTGCAAAATATGACGCAGACGGAAACGGAAAAATCGACCTGATATGCTTCCAGTTCGCCGGTCAGTCGGAAAATTCAACGTATAAAACAGACCAAATCTGGAGCAAACAAACGACTCTGAACCTGACTGCTCCCGACGGCACGATGACCAGCAACGTCGTGCTCACACCAGAAATTTCAGGACATGGGCATTGCGGCACAATTGGTATAATCGCACACGAAATATGCCATACGCTGGGTCTTCCCGACTTCTATTCGACAAAGAGTGGAAGCACCGCGCTGAAATGCTACGGCATGGATGCCTGGAGCCTCATGGACCAGGGCGAATACAACGGAATGGAATTCATACCCGCGCCATACACGTTGCACGAGCGTCTGATGATGGGCTGGAGCCAAGAGCCAGACAGCGTGCCGACAACCGGCAAGGTAACACTGGAGCCGATTTCGCGCAATGGCAAAGGCCTCATCTTGCGCAACCCGGACAACGAGAACGAATACATCACCATCGAGAACCACCAGCCAGAAACCGTTTGGGAAATGGTCTGGGGCAACTCAGCCTATGTAACATATCAAAAAAACAGAGGACTTCTCGTCACCCACGTTGACTACAACAAGTCAATCTGGAGCAGCAACACGGTGAACAACGATTCGGCCCACCAACGTTGTTCTCCACTTGCAGCCGACGGTGTCCGGATTCCTTACGGCGACGTCGGGACAACAATTGTCGGTGAAGAAAACGAAACCATCCAAATCACCGCGAACTACTTCTATCAGAATCTGTTGAACGACATTTTCTCTCCAGCCAACGGCATAAAGACGTTGAACAACAGCAATCCGCTGTCAATCTGGTTCACGGGCGACAGCATCGGAATCGACATCACCGACATCAAGCATTTGGCCGACGGCTGCATCGAAATCACGTTCGGCCATCCGGCGGATACAATCCCATCGGACTCAATTCCGAGCGATTCTGTGCCGGATGCCATCGAAACTATCGCACTTGAGACATCGGCCGACACCGAAAAACGCCCGAAAATCGTCATGTTGAAAAACGGACGCATCATCGTTGGCGGTCACGATTTGTACGGACGCAAAAGCGAAATGACTGACATAGAATAAGCATCGGCCATAATGACGACGAACAAGGAACTGGAGCTGGCGTTCAACTACGCGCAGTACACACAACGCAACATCTTCCTGACGGGCAAGGCCGGAACAGGCAAGACCACATTTCTGCGCAACCTGCGTAAGCAGACCCACAAGCGCACAATCGTGGTTGCACCGACCGGCGTTGCAGCCATCAATGCGGGCGGCGTGACCATCCATTCGTTCTTCCAATTGGCACCCGGACTGTATCTGCCAGGCCAAAACATCCAGCGCGACAACAAGATGCGCTATGGCTTCTCGAAACACAAGATCAACATCCTGCGGTCGCTCGACCTGCTGGTGATCGACGAAATCTCGATGGTGCGATGCGACCTGCTCGACGCGATCGACAACGTGCTGCGGCGCTATCAGGACCACTTCAAGCCCTTCGGAGGCGTGCAGCTGCTCATGATAGGCGACCTCCAGCAACTGGCTCCCGTGGCGAGCGACGAGGAGTGGCAGATGTTGCAGGCAGCGGGCTATCAGACGCCATATTTTTTTGGCAGTCAGGCACTTCAAAAGACGAACTACACCGCCATCGAGCTCACCCACGTCTATCGCCAGGCCGACCGCACATTCATCGACCTCTTGAACAACGTGCGCGACAACCGCCTCGATGCCCAGACGCTCGCCCTGCTCAACAGCCGCTACAAGCCGAATTTCCGTCCGTCGGACGATGAAGGCTACATCACATTGACCACACACAACTATCAGGCCAACGACATCAACCAGCACCACCTGCTGATGTTGCCCACCGAGCCGCATACCTACAGCGCGCAGGTCGAGGGTGATTTTCCCGAAACCTCCTACCCGACCGACGCACACCTCACGCTGAAAGTCGGCGCGCAGGTGATGTTCTGCAAGAACGACCCGTCGCACATCTACTACAACGGCAAAATCGGTCGCGTAACGAGGCTGACACCATCGGAAGTCTGGGTGGAAAGCATCGACGAAAACGGACGGATGCAGGACATACAGGTGTCGGCGCAGGAGTGGCAGAACACCAAATACGTCACCAACGAGAAAAGCGGCGAAATCACCGAAGAGGTGATCGGTTCATTCTCGCAGATTCCGTTGCGCACGGCATGGGCCATCACTATCCACAAGAGCCAGGGACTGACCTTCGACCACTGCATCATCAACGCAGGGCAGGCATTCTCGTTCGGACAGGTTTACGTAGCCCTGTCGCGTTGCCGCACATTGGAGGGTCTGGTGCTCAGCACGCCGATTACTGGTCACGTAGTGATGTCCGATCCGACAATCATCACCTACAACCAATCGATTCAGGAGAACCAGCCCGACGACCGGCAACTGGCCTCCGACCGCCTGGCCTGCATCGACCGCACATTGTGCGCCATCTTCGACTATCAGCCGCTCATGATGCAGTTTCGCCACGTGCTCCGTTTGGCCGATGAGCATCTGCCACGCACCCACAAGACCTACATCGAACAGATGAAACAGCTTGTGGCCGACTGCGAACAGCATCTGGAAAACGTCGGACAGACATTTCAGGCACAGATTCACCGCCTCATCGCGCTGGCTCCGACCTACGAGGCCAACGAACAGCTTCAGGAACGGTTCCGCAAAGGCAACCAATATTTTCTGGTCAAGACGACAGAACTGCTCGACGAATTCATCGGCAAAGGTCTGCCAGAAATCGACAACAAACGCACCAAAGAGCAGCTCGAACGCGAATTTGAACTTCTCAAGCAGGATTACGACATAAAGACACGGCTGCTGGTGCGCACATCACGCGGCTTCTCGCTCGACACCTATTGGAATGCCAAGGCCGAAGCCACGATGCAGGAATCGGCCATCGGACAACCAGGCTACACAGGCGGCAAGACGGCGTCAAAAAATCCGCGTAGCAAGTCGGTAGCATCGGCCAAATCATCGGCCAAGACCCCGCAGAGGCGCAAGAAGGCACAGGATTGAACCGTGACCAGCGCCCAAAAACATAATTCCTTAATTCAAAAACTATAAAAAATACATATCTATGAAAAAATCTGTTGTCACACTCATGGCCACCACCGCCCTACTCACTGCGTGCGCCCCTCAAAAGGAGCCGGAGCAGACAGCCGAATACATCGGCAAGACATCCATGTCGCCAGACCACATGACACCCGAATTGCTCATGGAATTGGGTCAAATCAGCAATCTGCAGGCATCGCCCGACGGCAAACGACTGCTCTACGGCGTGACCTACACCAGCGTCGCACAAAACAAGAGCAACAGCGAAATCTGCACGCTCAACATCAATTCGTGGACAAGCGATCCGGTCACCATCACCCACACGAATACCAGCGAAAAGGCCGCCGTGTGGCTCGACAGCGACAACATCGCTTTCATCTCGAACGAAGGCGGCAAGAAGCAGCTCTGGCGCATGAAGGCCGACGGCTCTGAGCGCACTCAAATCAGCCACACCGACCGCGACATCGAAGGTTTCCTGTTCAACCCGGACCGCAGCCGCGTGCTTCTGGTGATGACAATTCCAGTCAAACATCAGCTCGACAGCACGCTCTTCGAGGGCTTGGACAAGGCATCGGGCATGTTGTTCGACGAGCTCAGCTACCGCCATTGGGACAGGTTCGTGACCGACATTCCGCATCCATATCTGGCCGACGTCATGGCCGACGGGACATTGGCCGACAGCACATTGACCGACATTCTGGAGGGCGAACCGTATGAGTGTCCGATGCGGCCGTTCGGCGGAATCGAGTCATTTGCATGGAGTCCCGACGGCAAACGCATCGTATATAGCTGCCGCAAGGAAACGGGCACCGAATATGCCTTCTCGACACGTTCAAGCCTCTATCTGTACGACATTGCAAGCCGCAAGACCACCGATCTGCACCCCGGCGACCACGGCTACGACACCAATCCGGCATTCTCGTCCGACGGACAATGGCTCGCCTTCCTGAGCATGGCCCGCAACGGCTACGAAAGCGACAAGAACCGTCTCTGCCTGCTCGACATGACGGCCAACGACCCGAGCCTCATCGACCTCACCGAAAAATACGACAACAGCGTCGATAAATTCGTATGGGAGCCTGACAATAAAGGCATTACGTTCATCGGCTACAGCTACGGCATCGCCCCGATCTTCCACATCGACCTGAACGGCAACGTGCGCCAGATGATTGAAGGCACACCTCACGACTATGCCTCAATCTGCTACTGCGGCGACCGACTTTTTGCACTGCGTCACGACTGGCATTCGCCCAACGAGGTGTTTGCCATCAACAACGGTCAGGCCGTGCAGATCACTCATGAAAACGAGGAACTGCTCACCCGGCTTGGCGACATGGGAGAAATCGAATCGCGGCGAATCAAATGCACCAACGGCGACGAGATGCTTGTCTGGATTGCCTATCCAGCCAACTTCAACGTCAAGAAAGCTGTCGCCAAAGGCCAGAAAGTGCCGACATTGCTCTACTGCCAAGGCGGACCCGAATCGGCCGTCAGCCAGTTCTGGAGCACGCGCTGGAACATCGCCCTCATGCAGGCCAACGGCTATGCTGTCGTGTTGCCCAACCGCCACGGCGTGCCCGGCTTCGGACAGAAATTCCAGGAGCAGATTGCGGGCGACTTCGCAGGCCAATGCATGAAGGACTACCTCACCGCCATCGATGCCGTTGCCAAAGAGCCTTGGTGCGACCGCGACCGTCTGGGTGCCATCGGTGCAAGTTTCGGCGGCTACAGTATCTATTGGCTGGCAGGACACCACGAGAAACGGTTCAAGGCATTCATCGCCCATTGCGGCATCTTCAACAACGAATCGATGTACGGCGAAACCGAAGAAATGTGGTTTGCCGACTGGGACTACGGTGGAGCATATTTCGGTCAGGACGGCCTGAAACCCGGCCTCTGCCACACGCCGAAACGCGGCAAGGGCATCAATGCGAGCTACACCGATTCGCCGCACAAGTCCATCACCAAGTGGGACACGCCAATCCTCGTAATCCACGGCGAAAAGGACTACCGCGTGCCCGTCACACAGGGTATGCAGGCTTTCAACCTTGCCCGTATGCGCGGCATCCCGGCCCGCTTCCTCTACTTCCCCGACGAATGTCATTGGGTGAACCAGCCGCAGAATGCTGTGCTCTGGCACCGAGTATTCAACGATTGGCTCGACACCTATCTGAAAAAGTAAGTCAAGACAAAAATCGCGTAGCAAATTCTGCTACGCGATTTTTGTTTACGCCAAACACAAAAAAAAACATCGGAACCCGTTTGAGCTCCGATGTTTTCTTATCATTACAGCAAGGTGACAACGATGTCGTCACCAGCACTCTCTACGTTGATTTTGCCCTCACGAGCCAACCAACCGAGGGCGGCATAGAGTTCCTTGTCCTTCAACTTGGTAGCCTTCTTCAAGGCCTTACCTGATTGACCGTTTGCAGCGTTCAGAGCGTTCCAAACGAGACCTGCATTGTTTCCAAAAATTTCAATCATAATGCGGCGTTTTTAATTAGTTAAAAGTTTAGTCGCCGCAAAAGTATGCCATGCAATCGAAAACACAAAGTTTTCGTCTCAAAATCAAGGACGTTTGCCGAAATTCGGTTCTTTTTGCAATTCTGGATTTGCAATCAATTCTCCACCGTCGTGTACGATGGGTGTCCAGTCGGTGTCAAGACTCTCTTCAGGCGGTCCAGCCTCGGAAATGACTTCAACGCGACCGCCATGCTGCACATAAGCACCAGCCTTGCCATAGTTGGAGTCGATGGCATCGTTGTGTGTGCTTTTCACGCGGATGTCGCCGCCTGTCACGATGATTTGACCATTGCTGCTGATGCCGTCATCGTAGGCCTCAATGCGGATTTTGCCGCCTGAAATGTTGATGCCTTTCTTGGCCTCGAAACCTTCGGCACCCGGCGACGACGTGCTGACCTTGAGTTCGCCGCCTTCAATCCATGCTGTACCCATGATTTTCACGCCCTTGCACGTTCCTTTATAATCGCGCTCGACCATCGAAGGGATGAACCAGCCGCTGCTGTCGGACTGAAAATCGTCGGGACCGAAGACGTCGAACAACGAATCGTCGGGACGCGGCATCGGAGGCGGGGGCGGCATCGGACTTCCATCGCCCGGAAAAGGTGGAAAATCCGGCTTCGGAGCATCGACATTCTGCAAGAATCTGGCTTCACGTTCAACGAGAATCTCGCGAAGGTACGAGCCCGTGGTCGATACTTTGAGCGTGCCCGACAGCATCCGGAAATTGCCCTTGCACTTCATGCCCTTGCTGCCCGTGTGGGTCGCCTTGAGCTGGAGTTCGCCGTCGCCCATAATAGTCAGATGGCCCTTGCTGCGCAGACAGTCTTTGGCCGACACGGTGTCGCACGCCTGCGAACCATCGTGCAGTTTGTTTTCGTTGCGCAGAATCAACGTAGTGGGTTGCGTGTTCTTTATCGAAAACGTCGTCTTGCCCGAGCGGCCTGAAAGGTTCAGTCCATCGACGATGATGGTGCTCGGATGCTCGGCCTTGTAGGTGAATGTTCCTTTTGCCTTGCCACGCAGACGTATCACGGGCTTTTCCGTTGGCGGCAGACAACACTCAAGCACAACATTTGCGTGTTTGTCAACCTCAAATAAGAATGTGCGGTCGCCCTTCTGAAGCGAGCATTTTGCTGTGCCATCCTTCCATGTGACAGTCACGTCGGTGTGGGGCGAACATGATGACAGCAGCAACATTGTAGTACATAGCAGGAGGAATAACAGATATCTCATAACCGATAATAACATTTTGGGTCACAAAAATGAACGATGATTCGATTCGGCTTATCATCGCAGACGAGCCCACCGCAAGATTTCGCTCAACGAAAATTTTCGGCCGTACATCAAAATGCCCGTGCGGTAGATCCGGGCTGACAGGCACAACATTGCTATGGCCGATGCATATAGAACCAACAAACTGACAATCAGTTGATAAAGCGGCATCCCAGCTGTCACACGCGCCATCGCTACGACCGGAGACGTGAAGGGAATCATCGAACACCACAAGGCCAGATTTCCGTCTGGAGCCTGAAGTGAAAAGAGGCCGATCCACAGCGATGCGATGAGCAACAGATTGAGCGGCGCGACGTATTGTCCGGCATCGGAGGCCTGATCGACGGCCGACCCGAATGACGCATAGATGCTCGCATAGAGCAGGTATCCGCCGATGAAATACAGGACAAATACGGCGAAAATAGTCGCGTAGCGGAACGAAAACGGCATTGCGGACAACATTTCGACAATGCCAATAGGCAAAAACATCGCTCCCAACGCGAACAGAACGGCGAAAATGGCAATCTGCGTCATTCCGGCCAAGGCCACGCCGATGATTTTACCCGCAAGCAGTTCAACGGGACTGACGGCCGACACCAACACCTCGACGATGCGCGATGCCTTTTCTTCAACAACGCTGTTAATGATCTGTATGCTGTTGCTCATGACAAAAAGGAACGTCATGGTCGATAGCAGCGAGCCGAACAACATTGCAGATTCGGCTTCGGTCATTCCGGCAAACGTCTGCTCAAGATTTGCCACATCGCCCATCGCAGGCATAAAACCGAAGGCCACAAGCATGATGGCGGGGAAAAGCAGCGACGAGATGATGAACGACGGCCGACGCACCATTCCGCAATATTCGCGGCGCACGATTAGCTGGATTTTACGCATTGTCGGACGATGTTACAGATTCAACATAAACCTCGTGCATCGACGGCAAAACCTCGCGGAAACCCGTCAGCGCATATCGGTCGTTCAATGCGGCAATGGCGTCGTGCATCGTTTCATCTGGCCGAATCGCGTAGTTGAACGACTTTCCATCGGCCGTAGTCACTTCAAGCACGTTTTTCTTGAACTTGCGGCGGATGTCGTCAACACAGCCCTGCAACACCACTCGCGCGCGGTTCATCAGCGTTATTTCATCGCAAAGTGCCTCGACCGATGCCATATTGTGCGTCGAAAAAAGTATCGTAGCCCCTTCGTTGCGCAATCGCAGGATTTCGCCCGTCAACTGGTCGGCATTAAGCGGATCGAAACCGGAAAATGGCTCGTCGAAAATGAGCAGTTGCGGCCGATGGACAACGGTCACGATGAACTGAACCTTCTGTGCCATGCCCTTCGAGAGCTGTTCGACACGGCTGCCGGCCCACTGCACGAGGTTGAAGCGTTGCAGCCATTCGTCCATTTGGCATCGGGCATCGGCGCGCGACAGACCACGCAATTGCGCGAAATAGAGAATCTCGTCGGCAACGGTCATCTTCTTGTAGAGGCCGCGTTCTTCGGGCATATATCCGATGCGGCGCACATCTCCGTCGGACATCGGCCGGCCATCGAGCAGCACCTCGCCGCTGTCGGCACGCACTATGCGGTTAATGATTCGAAGCAACGTCGTCTTGCCGGCTCCATTCGGCCCCAAAAGTCCGTAAATCGATCCTTGTCGCACCGAAAAAGACACTCCATCGACGGCGACGTGTCCGGCAAAACTCTTGCTGACGTTGTTCAACTCCAATTGTCCACTGCCCACCATACTTTGCACGACAAAAACTTACTGCAACACATTCCGTCTCAGCTCTTCGACACGTTCGGCAATGCGGTGCAGCTCATACGGGATGCGGATATTCTGCGGACAATGCGGCCTGCACATTCCGCACGAGATGCAGTGGTCGGCCTGACGCACCGACGGCACAGCGCGGTCGTAGCTGATGAGGTACTGCTTGCGCAGACGCTGGTACTCGGGGTCTTGCAGATTGTTGGGCACAGTGCCCTCGTTGACCATCTTGTTGTAGTGCAGCAGGATGCTGGGAATGTCCAGTCCGTATGGACACGGCATACAGTATTTACAGTCGTTGCACGGGACAATCGGGTACTTCAGGTAGAGCTGTGCAATTTCTTCGAGGTAGGCCAAATCGTCGTCGGTGAGCGGCTCCAGCGGACAGAAAGTGCGCAAATTGTCCTGCAAGTGCTCCATATAGGTCATGCCCGACAGCGCAGTCATCACGCCCGGATAGGTGCCGCAGAAACGGAATGCCCACGAGGCCACACTTCCGCGCGAGTCACGTTGGTGCAGATTGTTGACGATGTGGACAGGCATCTTGGTCAGTCGGCCGCCCAAAAGCGGTTCCATGATGACGACCGGGATGTTGCGCTTTGCCAGTTCGCCGTACAGATATTCAGCGTTGACGTTGCGGCGGTTCTGCTCCTTGGCGTGCTTCCAATCCACGTAGTTCATCTGAATCTGCACGAAGTCCCAATGGTATTTGCCCTCGTCCATCCACTTCAGCATCGTATCGAACACCTCGACGTCGCCATGGAACGAGAATCCGAGATTGCGGATCAAGCCCTTCTCCTTCTGTTCGACGAGCCAGTCGAGGATGCCGTTGTTCATGTATCGGCTGTTGAAGTTGTCCATGCCGCCCTGTCCGATGGCGTGCAGCAGCAGGTAGTCAACATAATCGACCTGCAGGAACTTCAGCGAGTTGCGGAACATCTGCTGCGATGCCTCGCGCGACCACGTCTGCGGCGCAAAGTTCGACAACTTTGTGGCCACGTAGTAGCTCTCGCGCGGATGGCGGTGCAGTGCGATGCCGGTCGCCTCCTCCGAATGACCCTTGCAATAGGCCGGACTCGTGTCGAAGTAGTTCACGCCGTGCGCGATGGCATAATCGACAAGTTCGTTGACGCGCTCCTGGTCAATGTCGTTGCCGTCAGGCCGCGTCGAACCGCCCGGCACGGTTGGCAGACGCATCATGCCGTAGCCGAGCAGCGACACCTTTTCGCCCTTCTGATTCAGTCGATAGGTCATTTCGCCGATGGGTTTCTCGCCCGATGTGGCACTTCCCAACACGGCATCGGCCGCAACCTTAGTGCCAGCACCGCCCGTGCAACTTTCAAGAGCTGCCGACGCGCCGACCACAGCAGCCGCAGCGCCGAAACGCTTCAAAAATTCTCGTCTATCAATCTGTTTCATAGCCAATTAGATTTCGCGTTGAACTTCAATACCCTCGACGTGGATGGCCGAGAACGGACGTACCGGACACAAATGTTCGCACGCACCGCAGCCGATGCACCTCTCGTCATCGACCGACGGCACACGCAATGCGTTCGGTCCGGAATCTTCGCCCAACGGAACCATCGTGATTGCGCCCGTCGGACAGTGTGTCGCACAGTTGCCGCACCTCTCCTCCATCGCCACCGGCAGGCAGTTTTCGCGTACCCAGACGGCGCGGCCGATCTTCAGGCTCGACTTGCGCTGCATCTTCTCTTCGTGCGTCTTGCCCAACGGCAGAATTGCGCCGGCCGGACAGACATCGCTGCACGCATGGCACTCCGGACGGCAATGGTTCACCTCGTAGCTCATCGTCGGCTGCAGATAGTGCAGCAGGCCGGTCGATGGGTGCAACACGCCATTCGGACAGGCCGACACACACAACTGGCAACCCGTGCAATGCTGTTGCAGGTTCTTGAGCGACAATGCACCAGGCGGGCATATCGGGGTCTGTCGCTCGTAGCGCTTCTTGTCTTCGATGACGGCCAATCCACCGTCGGTCACCTTATCGACCGCCTTCAGTTGCGAGGCTGCGGCCAATGTCACAGCCGTGGTCAACATCGTGCGACGGGTGGCATCGACCGTAACCTTTTCATCTTTCGTTGTTGTGGCCGATGCCTTTATCTTGCCGAACGAGATAGCATCCTTGTGGCACACCTCAAGGCAGTTGAAGCAGTCGATGCAGCGCGAATTATCGACAAAGCAACGCTTGGAATCGATGGCCATCGACTTGCACTTGTGCTCGCACAGGCCGCACTTCACGCACTTGTCGGCGTCGATGTGGATGCGCATCACGGCGCGTCGGCCAAGCAGACCCAACACCGTGCCGACCGGACAGATGTTGTTGCAGTAGAATCGGCCACCGACAATCGTGCTCACAATCAGGATGGCCAATGTGACGGCCGACGTGACGAGCAACGCGAGGTCAAACTGCGTCCATGTGACGTGCCAGAACGCGAAACTGTCACGCTCGGCTGCGGCATCGGCCAAAATGTCGTTCACCCAAAGCGCAACGGGACGAAAAATCGACGTAGCGATGCGGCCGTATGAACTGTAGGGCGCGAGCCATTGGACAACAAAACCACCGCCCACGACGATGCCGACACACAGCACTGCCAAAATGGCCAACCGCATCCAATGCGTCCAGCGTGGAGCCCAGAAATGGTATAGGCCGATCTTCTTCTTCGTGCGCAGACGGTGCACCCAGTCGGCCACATGAATCATGCCGTCCTGCATGACGCCCAGCGGACAAATCACCGAACAATAGATGCGGCCGATGAGCATCGTGACGACCACCCAAAGGACCGTTACTCCGACGTTGGCCGCCAACACGGCAGGCAAGAACTGGATTTTGGCCATCCAGCCGAACCAAAGTCGCGTAGCACCCGTCAAATCGAGGAAAAGGACGGTGATGCACAGCCAAAAGACGATGGCCAATGCAATTCGAGTTTTTCTTAACATAAGCAAAAGAGCATTGAATGGCGACAGCTTTCCGTCGTACGCAAAAAAAGACAAGCAACTACCTGCTACGCGGATTCTGTCTGTCCGTTTTCAAGGTTATTAGAAAAGTGGGAATAAAAAAATTGGTACTAAAAAAATATCTTTCAATCTGCATCCTCCCGAATTCTCCTCAGCGCGAGGAGAATTGTTGGGAAAATGCTTTTTTCTGCTTCAAATCAGCTGAACATCGAACGCACCTTCTGGCGGAACTTGTCGAAGAGCGACGGCGTCGGGTTGATGTTCTTGTGCGACTTCAGTTCGGTGATGAGCTTCTTCTCCTCATCGTCGAGCTTCTCCGGCACATAGACGCCTACATTGACAATCAAATCGCCCTTGCCATAGTGATTGACCGTTGGCAGACCCTGTCCGGCCAAACGAATCTGCGTGTTGGGCTGCGTACCTGGAGCAATCTTGATGGTCTGTGTGCCGTTCACCAACGGGATTTCGACCTCGCCACCCAAAGCGGCCGTCGGGAAGTCGAGCAACAGCGAATAGATCAGCATGTTGTCCTGTCGGATGAAGGTATCCTGCTTCTCCTCTTCAATCAAGACGAAGAGGTCGCCCTTGCCGCCACCACGTCGTCCGGCATTGCCATAGCCCTGAAGGTTGAGCTGCATTCCATCCTCCACGCCGGCCGGAATCTTGACGGTAATCGTCTCCTCGCCCATCACGACGCCTTCGCCGTTGCAATGCGAACAGCGCGTCTTGATTCGCTTGCCCGTGCCCTGACAGTCGGGGCAAATGACCTCTGTCTGGCCTACGCCGAACAGCGTGCGGACCTGCTTGATGAGACGTCCACGACCTGAACACTTCGGACAACGCTCCAGTTCCGTGCCGTCTTTTGCGCCCGTACCGTTGCAGTGCTGGCATGGCACATATTTCTTGACTTTCAGATGCTTCTCGACACCGTTTTGAACATCGGCCAACGATACTTTGACGCGTACCCTGATGCTCGAACCTCGCGTAGAACCGCCTTCATCCTCGTCGCCAAAGAAACTGCTGAAGCCGCCACCGCCGCCGAAGTTGACCTTGAAACCGCCGCCCGATGCGCCATGGAAGAATGAGTTGAAGATGTCGAACGGATCGAAACCGGCTCCACCGCCGCCACCGAATCCGCCGCCTTCCAGACCTTCGAATCCGAACTGGTCGTAGCGGGCGCGCTTGTTCTGGTCGCTCAGCACCTCGTATGCCTCGGCGCACTGCTTGAATTTCTCTTCGGCCTCTTTCTTCTCTTCATCCGACTTGCCCGACTGGCGGTCCGGATGGTATTTGATTGCCAATTTCTTGTAGGCTTTCTTGATTTCCTCTTCAGTGGCGTTTTTGTTCACGCCCAACACCTCATAATAGTCTTGTTTTTGTGCCATAACAGCTATGTTTACCTTAATTCTTTTTCATTTTCGGCCGATGGTGCAGCAAAATCAGTGCCACGCAATGGCATCGGCCATAAAACCTTACGAATTGCCCAACGGGACGTTGAACGTGTCACAAAGTTCGGCAAAACGCTCGACCGTGCCAGTCCCGAATTTCCGCATCGAGGCCAGGACGCGCTCCATCGGCTTCTCCTTGTCGGGCGACGACTTCGAGTAGAATTTGTCGGCCAGACAGACCAGTTTCTCCTCCACCGTCTCTGGCAGCAAGTCCCTGTCATGCGGCAGCGGGAGGTCTTGGCCGATGATATCCTCGCGGGTCAGACCGGCTCCAGTGTGCCGCTCGCAGATTCGGGCATACGGCTCCAGATCTACTCCATTTTCAGCCCCAAATTCGCGTAGCATCCGCGCACCGATTGTCCCATGCAGCAGATACGGTTCCGTCCCCTCGCAATGGATGCTCGGAGCATCGCACCGGATGATGCCGATGTCGTGCAGCATCGCGCCATCGTTGACCAGCTGAACATTGATGTCCAGACCGTTCAACGCGGGATTTGCCAAAATCGACAAAGCCTTGTCACGGACCTGTGAACTGTGCTGGATGAGGAGTCGGCGCAAAGGAGTATCTTCGGGGTAAAAATGACGGATTATGTCAAGAGCATTCATTGTTCAACCTGCTTTTCAAACTAAGAAATTTTGCAGTCTTATTTTTTTTATTTTACTTTGCGGCGCAAATATAGAGATTTTTCCAAAAAATCGCACAATGTACTTCAAGTTTTCATCTTTTTTGGCTCTTCTGCTTTTCACTTTTACACAGATGTCGAGCTGCACCGCCCAAAACCAAAAAGCAGCCCAAACGGAGCCATCGCAAAGTTCTCAAATGCCCATTTTGCAGACAGGCGCCGAAAGGATGAACGAATACCTTCCACTGTTGAAAAATAGGCGGACAGCATTGCTGGTCAACCAGACTTCTGTCGTCAAAAACGCTGACGGACAATTTGTTCCGTTGGCCGACACCTTGATTTCGCTCGACGTTGATGTCCGATTTCTGATGACGCCCGAACACGGATTGAAAGGCACAGTGAGCGCAGGCGATGCTGTCGGCGACGGCCAATACGACAAGCGGCGCAACATCCCCGTCCGCTCACTCTATGGCAAAAACAAGAAACCGCAGCCAGAATGGCTCGACGAGGTCGATTGTGTCGTGTTCGATGTGCAGGATGTCGGATGTCGCTTTTACACCTATCTGTCAACGCTTTACTACCTTCTGCAGGCCTGCGGCGAATGTGGCAAGGACGTCATTGTGCTCGACCGCCCGAACCCTCACGACACCATCGACGGCCCCGTGCTCGAGCCTCAATTCCGATCGTTCGTCGGCATGGTCGAAGTTCCGTTGTTGCATGGTTGCACATTGGGAGAACTTGCCCGCATGATGGTCGGAGAAAAATGGATTGGCGACAAAACTCCGTCGCTGACCGTCATTCCCGTGTCCGGCTGGAAGCATGGCGACGACTATTCCCTGCCGATTGCACCATCGCCGAACCTGCGCACCGACCACGCAATCCGCCTCTACCCCAGCCTATGCCTGTTTGAGGCGACAGAAATCAGCGTCGGACGTGGCACTGATTGGCCATTCGAAGTGCTTGGACATCCGACACTGCGCGGCAATTTTTCGTTCACTCCACACGAATGCGAAGCCGCCACGCGACCACTTCAGGAAGGCAAAATCTGCAACGGATTCGATTTGCGGACGACGCAATTAGAGAAAGGTTTTCACCTGCAATGGTTGCTGGAATGTCATCGGCAAATGCACAACGCCACGCAACCGACCTGCTGGATAACGCAGCCAACTTTTTTCGACCGTCTGGCCGGCACGAACCAACTACGCGAGCAAATCGGCAGCGGACTTCAGGAATCTGAAATTCGGGCCACATGGCAGAACGATTTGGAAAAATATCGAAAAATTCGTTCACAATACATTCTATATTAGCGAGCTACGCGATTTTTTCATCCCCAAATGCGCAAAATTCTCGACATATTCAAACAGTCAATGCACATCGTGGCCATCACGGTGCTCGCAATCATGCTGTGCCTGTACGTCGTCGCGCATTTCAACCTTGCAGGCATCGCCGTCGAAACCGACGTTCGTGAGAAAATGTGCGAAAAATTGCACGCCCGTGTAGAAATGGGAACCGTCGAAGTAAACTGGCTCAACCAAATGTGCATCAATCAGTTGGTCATCTTCGACCAGAAAAACGACACAATGTTTTGCGCCCGTCGTGTGACGATTGCATTGGAGGTCATTCCGCTGTTGCACAGAAAACTGGAAATCAACACCGTACAGCTGGTCGATTTCCAATGGTACATCAAAAAAGAAACGCCCACATCTGCCCCAAATTATTCGTTCATCGTCGAAGCCCTGATGCCAAAAAGCGCCAGCAACAGCCAACGGCACTTTCTGAACGACATTTCGCTTCATTCGCTATTCCTGCGACAAGGACAAATTTCATACGACGTAGCAAGCGAACCACGCCATACACAAGCCATCGTCCCGGACAAAAACCATCTGTTTTTCAACAATATAAGCGCTGTATTGTCGCTAAACGTCAACCATCAAACCGGAATGGAGATGACGCTGAAAAGAATGTCGTTGACCGAAAAAAGCGGATTCACGCTACGCGAATTTCATGGAAAAGCAGCACTGTCTGGCACCAACTTTTCGGCCAAGAATTTATCTCTGCAGCTTTCAAAAGAGTTGTCAAACGGACAAAATGCACTGCTCAGCGCAAAAGGTGAAATTTCATTGACCGACAATACGGCAAATCTGCAATTGAACAGCATCGACATTGAGGCTGGAATTTGGGGCGACATGCACGCTCGCTCCGCCCTCATCATTCCACTTGACTCGCTGTCGAAAATTTGCGGACAAACCGAATTTCTTCCAAGCCGACTGACTCGCCAAACAGCAGATGCCATCATGCAAGAATTCGGCTTTACATGGCCGATGGCAGCCTGCCCCTACATAGACCAAATTTCAGCCTTACGATGGAATGGCCTTGCCACTATAAATTCAAATGGATCAATCGAATATGATGGAAACATAAAGACTGAAGGATTGCTCAACAGCAAATTTTCAGCGCACATCAGCAATCGACAGAATTGCATCGATTCATTGGAAATTGAACTTAACGGAGACATCGCATCGGTCAAATACGACAATCACCTGTACCACGACATCAGCATCGACGGAAGCTACGAAAAGCGACGCATTCAATGCAGTTTCAGTTGTCTCGACCCGATTTGCAACGTGAAGGGCAACGCCGTCGTGCAACTGACAGACACCGCTACGTTGATCAACGGACAAACGCACATTCGAAACATCGATCCGACAGCCATGCGTCTTACCGACATTTCCAACATCGATGGCGTCACTTTCGAAGGATTCTCCAATGTTGACATAGCGATAGACAATTCGCATGAAAATGACAATAAGCGCAAAGCAAGAGCGAGCAAAAATCTGTTCAACGGAATTCCGACCGGAGCAATCCGAATCGATTCGCTCACGATACATCGCGCAGACGAACATTTGCATCTCGGTGCCTTCCAACTGACACACCAAAAAGAACAAAACACATCGGTCATAGCCCTGATTTCGCCGATTGCGAACATAGTCGCCACGCCTACATCTACCATCGGTTTCATACCGGTCAACCCACGATTTGCCCAAATCTTAAAACTGTCAGGCACATTGATCTACGATGCAACATTTCAGGCAGAATGGGACACCGTGCAGCATTTCATCTCAGCAAAGATAGACATCCCGAAATGGGCGAACGGCGAAGATAGTTGCAGTCTGATGTTGACAGCAAAAGGCCCGACATCGGCCGAAAGTCCACGGCCATTGAACCTCGAGACCGACATCCTTTTTGAATACAATAACCAAAGTCACAGATTGGAAAGTAACTTGGCCGCGACCTACGAGCCAGAACCGTTGCAAATCAAGTTGAAACCATCTTCATTGAGCGTCGATGGCAAACGATTCAGCACCTCAAACGCCGTGATACGCGAAGGCGATAGCGGAAATTATCTGTTTGAGAATCTGCACATTGCCGACAAAAATCAGAGGCTTGCGATCTCAGGCAGTTTCAGCAACGAAGATGGCATCGACATGCAAGTCCATGCCGACAATTGGCAGCTCGACTTCTTCCTTGGCATGTTGCGAAAGGGCTACCTCGATTTTGGCGGCTACGCGACTGGCGATTTTCAAATTTCGTCGAAACCGACATTGCTTTTTCAGGCACAGTCGGTGCAAGTTGACACACTCACCTACATCGGCACACAGCTGCGCGAAGGTCAGATTTCGTTTTCGTTCGATGCCGACAGAAGCCATCTTTTGCTCTCGGCCGACATACAGAGTGCTCCTGAGCGCAACAGCCACATCGACTGCGACGTCCAATTGCACGAAGTCCACGACACCATCGACCTCAAATTCAAAATCGATTCGCTGCCGATCGACTTTCTGCACTATTGGATTGGCGGCGCTCTTGAAGACTTGCACGGACACGCGTCGGGCGATGTGCGGGTGTACGGCGATGTCGATTCGCTCAATCTGGCAGGACGGCCACTGCTCCAGAATGTCAACTTCACGAACAGCGTGCTCGGCGCGCGGTTCTACGTGACCGACTCACTTACTCTGACGACTGACAGCGCATCGCACAAAGGCTACGTCGGCCTCAACAACGCCACTGTGACCGACGTCAACGGGCAGAAAGCTGTGCTCACGCTCGACCTTGAACACGACCATCTGCACGACCTTGAATATGGCGTCGACATCGACATTCCTGAGACTCCGAACGGCGTGCTCGTGTTCGACCACCCGACGCAAAAAGACGGCGCACTTTTTTGGGGAAGGCTCTGGGCCACAGGACGTTGTCAGATGCACGGCAACTACACCCATCATCGCATAAGCCTTCAGATGGCTCCTGCCGGACGAAGCGTATTTTACCTGTCGCCTGGCGAAGAGAACTTCACCGAAAATGCCTACAATTTCCTCACCTTCCGCGACAAAGACCTGTATCGGCAGACCGAAGAGCAGGAGAATCGCCGCATCCTCACCCTGTCGCGTTTAAATAATGAGAAAAAAGAGGAATCATCGTACGTCGAAGCCGACCTGCTCATCCACGCCAACGAGCGATGCCAAGTGTTTGTGCAGATGGATCCGTTGGCCGAAGACCGGCTGATATGCAAGGGCAACGGCGACCTTTCGCTGCACTACGACCCATTCCACGACATCAACCTGACGGGCAATTACGGCATCACGTCGGGCTCCTACACCGTCACGATGAAGGGCGATGTCATGACCAAGGCATTCCAGCTGCAGCCCGGAAGCCGCATTTCGTTCCCGGGGTCGCCAAGCGAGGCAGAACTTGACTTGAAGGCCATCTACAACATCCCGTCAGCCAACCTCAAAGACCTCGACGAGAGTTTCGCGTCGGTCGCCAGTCTGAGCCGCACCACGTTGCCCGTTGACTGCAAATTGAACGTAACCGGCATGATCACCGCGCCGCAAATTGCATTCGACCTGGAGGTCAAAAACACGTCCGACGACGTCCAGGCACTTGTCCACAACATCATCGGCACACAGGAAATGCTCAACCGCGAGGTGCTTTACCTGCTGCTCTTTTCGAAATTCTACACTCCGGAATACGCCTCGACGTCGCAGCGTCAGACCGGCTCGGAACTGACATCGTTCGCCAGCTCGTCGCTCACATCGCAGCTCAACAACCTGCTCGGCCACATGAGCGACAACTTCACGTTGGGCACGAATTTCCGCAGCGACAAGGGCGACTTTTCGGACATGGAGATGGACGTGTCCGTCTCTACGCGACTGCTCAACGACCGCCTGCTCATGACTGGCAACCTCGGCTACCGCGACCCGGCCAATTCCATCGGACTCAACAACACGAACACCACGTTCATCGGCGATTTTGATGTCGAATTTCTCATCAACACACGAGGCACCGTCCGTGCGAAGGCTTATAGTCACTACAACGAACGCGACTACTCAATCAACAATGCCCTCACGACGCAAGGCATCGGAATAATTTTGAGGAAGGACTTCAAGAACCTCCTCGACCTGCTGAAACGCAAACAATAGATTACAAAAAAGACTTTTTTCCCGAAATAAATGATTTTTTCAACGCCGCATTTCTCCAAAAAAAGTCTTTTTTTTAATTTTGCAGCGTCTTAGCGAGTTCTGCAAGACAATCCCCCCCCAATTTTCTTATTATTTTTGGATTACGACTATTTCACTTATTGTGTAAGTACGCATTATGTACACTCCCGAACAACTTAGTTTATTGAACGATATGGAGCTCCTGCACATCGCACAGCTCCTCAACCTTGATGCACGCAAATTTCAGTCCCGCGAACAAGGAATTGAACAGATGCTTGGTGCATTGCAGGAATGTATAGACTTGACCGCGGAAAAACGTCGCGGCCGAAAATCCATCGCCCAAATCAACGCAGAAAACGCCTTAGCCGCATTGGATGAAACATTGGCCAACAAAACAAATCAGAATGGCAACGTAGCGCAAGACACTCCGACGGAAGGAATGGCCGACGATGCCGCCATGCAGGACGAAAACATCGACGCCGACGGAAATTTCCAGTACGAAGACGGCTATGCCGATGACGGCGAATACGACGGACAAGAACAGTTCGATGCCGACTACGCGAATGAAGGGCAATATGACCCGAATTACGACGACGGCGGACAAGGGAATTTTGAAGGCGACTATATGGGCGACGATAATTTTGATCCGAATTACGATGGACAGAATTACGAAATCAACGCCGAAGAAAATCCACAACAATTCCAGGAAAACACGATGCCAGAAGTCCAGCAGGACGGTCAACAAAAAAGATTTCTGGACAACGACAACGCATTCAACGAAATATTCGGCTTCATTTCCAAAGGGCATAATGAGCGCAAGCAACAAAAGATGCTCAAGAAACAGAAGCAACAGCAAAAACAGCTACAAAAACAACAACAGCAACAGCAGCAGGCAGCCGCAAAACAGCAGCAAAGCATAGCTGAAGAACCTGACCTGGAAGCAAATATGATTGCTCCGATGGCTCGCGAAGAGTTTTCAGGCGTTCTGACCGGCGAAGGCGTATTGGAGATCATGCCCGACGGCTTCGGCTTCCTCCGCTCATCGGACTATAACTATTTTGCATCGCCCGACGATATTTTTGTCACCCAGCAGCAGATCAAATTCTACAACTTGAAGCAGGGCGACGTGGTGCGCGGCCCAATCCGTCCGCCACACGAGGGCGAACACAACTACCCGCTGGTCAGCATCGAAAGCATAAACGGTCGAAGCGTCGATTTTGCACGCGACCGCGTTCCGTTCGAGCACCTCACGCCACTCTTCCCGAACGAGAAATTCAAGCTCTGCAAAGGTCATGACGACAGCCTTTCATGCCGCGTCATCGACATGTTTGCACCTATCGGCAAAGGTCAGCGCGCACTCATCGTCGCACCGCCAAAAGCAGGTAAGACCGTATTGCTCAAGGAGGTAGCCAATGCCATCGCCTACAACCACCCCGAGGTCTATATGATCATCCTGCTTATCGACGAACGACCCGAGGAGGTCACCGATATGCAGCGCAGCGTCAACGCAGAAGTCATCGCATCGACATTCGACGAGCCGGCCGACCGTCACGTCAAGGTGGCCGACATGGTCATCGAAAAGGCCAAACGACTCACCGAATGTGGCCACGACGTCGTCATCCTGCTCGACTCGATTACCCGATTGGCCCGCGCCTACAACACGGTTTCGCCATCGTCGGGCAAGGTGCTCTCGGGCGGTGTTGAGGCCAATGCACTTCAGAAACCCAAACGATTCTTCGGTGCAGCCCGCAAAATTGAAAACGGCGGCTCGCTCACCATCATCGCCACATCGCTCATCGAGACAGGCAGCAAGATGGATGAAGTCATCTTCGAGGAGTTCAAGGGCACGGG
>DFJU01000010.1:22298-23142 GCA_002373755.1 Bacteroidales bacterium UBA3663
TTCAAGGGCACGGGCAACATGGAACTCGTCCTCGACCGCAAGATTGCCAACAAGCGCATCTGGCCGGCCGTCGATCTGCTCGCCTCATCGACCCGCCGCGACGACCTGTTGCTCGACGACGCCATCCTGCGCCGCATGTGGATTCTGCGCCGTCACTTGGCCGAGCACATGCCAGTCGAGGCAATGGAGGAATTGCAGAAACTGCTCATGAACACACGCAACAACGAAGAGTTGCTGATGTCTTCAATGTCAAAATTCTAAATGATTTCAAGCAAATAAATGATTTCAATAGAAAACCTGTCGGTGGAGTTTGGTGTGAAGCCTCTCTTCACCGACGTTAATTATGTCATCAACCGCCACGACCGCATCGCCCTTGTCGGCAAAAACGGAGCCGGAAAGAGCACCATGCTCAAAATCATCGCCGGAATACAGAATCCGACACGCGGCCGCATCGGCAAACCCAAGGATATCACCATCGGCTACCTGCCTCAGGTCATGATTCTGACCGACAGCCTCACCGTGCGGCAGGAAACCGAAAAGGCATTCGCCAACACCGTCCAGCAGGAGGAGCTTCTGGCCCGTTTGAATCAGGAATTGGCCGACAGGACAGACTACGAAAGTGCGGAATATCAGGAGCTTATCGAACAGATGACCGACCTGAACGAGCAGTTGACCGTCATCAACAGCCAGAACCGCGATGCCGAAATCGAACGCACCCTGCTCGGCCTCGGCTTTGAACGGCGCGACCTCGACCGCCCGACATCAGAATTCTCCGGCGGCTGGCGTATGCGTATCGAATTGGCCAAAATCCTGCTGCAACGACCCGACGTGCTGCTGCTCGACG
>DFJU01000010.1:23200-26490 GCA_002373755.1 Bacteroidales bacterium UBA3663
CCAACCACCTCGACATCGAGTCAATCCAGTGGCTGGAGAAGTTCTTGGCCAATGGAAAAAGCACACTCGTGCTAATCAGCCACGACCGCGCCTTCCTCGACAACGTCACTACGCGAACAATCGAGATTACGTGCGGCACGATCCACGACTACAACGTCAGCTACTCGAAATATGTCGTCCTGCACGCCGAGCGCATCGAACAACAACGCCGCGCCTACGAGAACCAGCAGAAGATGATCCAAGACACGAAGGACTTCATCGAGCGTTTCCGCTATCAGGCCACCAAGGCCATTCAGGTGCAGAGCCGCATCAAGCAGCTTGAAAAAATCGTACCCATCGAGATTGACGAGGTCGATAACTCACGATTGAACCTCAAATTCCCGCCTGCACCACGTTCGGGCGACTATCCGGTCATCTGCAACGACGTGCGCAAGGAGTACGACCGCGTCATCTTCGACAATGTGACGCTCACCATCAAACGCGGCGAAAAAGTGGCCTTCGTGGGCCGCAACGGCGAGGGCAAATCGACGCTCGTGAAGTGCATCATGGGTCAGATTCCGTTCGACGGAGAACTGAAAGTCGGCTACGGCGTCAAAATCGGCTATTTTGCTCAGAATCAGGCACAACTGCTGGACGAGAACCTGTCTGTGTTCGACACAATAGACCGCGTAGCCGTCGGCGACATCCGCACCCGCATCAAGGACATTCTGGGCGCGTTCATGTTCGGCGGCGAGGCATCGGACAAGCCTGTCAAGGTGCTTTCGGGCGGCGAACGCTCCCGATTGGCCATGATCAGACTGCTGCTCGAACCGGTCAACCTGCTCATCCTCGACGAGCCGACCAACCACCTCGACATCGCATCGAAAGACGTGTTGAAAAAGGCGATTCAGGCGTTCGACGGTACGGTCATCCTCGTGTCGCACGACCGCGACTTCCTCGACGGACTTGTCTCGAAAGTCTATGAATTCGGGCACGGCCGCGTGCAGGAACACTTGGGCGGTATCTACGACTATCTGAAGTCGAAGAACATCGAGTCGCTCCAGATGCTCGAAACGAAAGAAAAGCCATCGGACAAGAAGACCGAAACCGCCCCTGCCCCAGCCGCAAAAATGTCGTTTGAAGACCAAAAAGCGGCCAAACAGCGTCGTTCGCGCCTTGAAAAAGCCGTTAAACAGGCCGAGACGAAAGTGGCAGAACTGGAAAAAAAAATTGCCGAACTTGAAAGCCGGATGGCCACCGCCGAAGGCAGCCAAGACCAAAAGCTCTATCTCCAGCACGCCGACCTCAAGAAGCAGCTGGATGTGGCAACGGAGCAATGGATGTCGGCCACAGAAGAACTGGAATCAACCTAAAATCCAATTTCTTACGCAATCCGGCCAGACATCCGCATCGGACAATAAGGCCACGTCACTTCGGCCAATCGACAAGAAGAAAGGTGTTCGCGCGTGTGTGCGAACACTTTTTTATGCGCTACGCGAGCGATTACAGGCGCGTGAAAAGGGAAAACAAAAATTCACGCTAAAATAAAAATAATTATCCCAAATAAATGTCAAAATTTTCCGCTGAACTCTTGCGTATATCAAAAACTCTATATACTTTCGCGCTAAGAAAACAAGCTATATGGACAAGAACTTTTTGTTGCAAAGTCTGAAACAACACTTCGGATTCGATAATTTCAAAGGCAGCCAAGAGGCCATAATCGAAAATCTTATGGAGGGCAACGACACATTCGTGCTGATGCCTACTGGCGGCGGCAAATCACTTTGCTACCAACTTCCCTCGCTGCTTATGGACGGCACTGCTATCGTCATTTCGCCGCTCATCGCACTGATGAAAAATCAAGTGGACGCCATGCGCAACTTCAGCGAAGAGGAAGCCGTGGCACACTTCATCAACTCCTCGCTCACCAAGACGGCCATCGATCAAGTCAAGGAAGACATACAGAAGGGTCATTGCAAACTGCTCTACGTGGCTCCGGAATCGCTCACAAAGCAAGAGAACATCGACTTTCTGCGCACCGTCAAGATTTCATTCTTTGCGGTCGATGAGGCACACTGCATTTCCGAATGGGGCCACGACTTCCGTCCGGAATACCGCCGCATCCGACCCATCATCAACGAAATCGGCCAACACCCCGTCATCGCACTCACAGCAACTGCTACGGTAAAGGTGCAGAATGACATCATGAAGAGCCTGGGAATCAGCAAGAAGACCACGAAAATCTTCAAGACATCGTTCAACCGGCCGAACCTCTACTACGAAGTACGCCAGAAGACCGACAACATTGACCGCGACATCATCAAGTACATCAAGCAGCACCCCGGCAAGTCGGGCATCATCTATTGCCTGAGCCGCAAGAAAGTCGAGGAACTGGCCGAAGTGTTGCGCGCCAACCAAATCAAGGCACTGCCCTACCATGCAGGCATGGAAAGCCAGCAGCGCAGCGAAAATCAAGACGCTTTCCTGAAGGAAGACGTCGATGTCATCGTTGCCACAATCGCATTCGGTATGGGTATCGACAAACCGGATGTGCGCTACGTGATTCACTACGACATGCCGAAGAGCCTGGAGGGCTACTATCAGGAGACCGGTCGTGCAGGACGCGACGGCGGCGAGGGCGAATGTATTGCCTTCTACAGTGACCGCGACCTGCTCCGACTGGAGAAATTCATGACCGGCAAACCAATCGCCGAACAGGAAATCGGCCGACTGCTCATAAAGGAAACGCAGGCATACGCCGAGACCTCGATGTGCCGTCGCAAAGCACTGCTGCACTACTTTGGCGAAGACTACAAGGAGGATTCATGCGGCAACTGCGACAACTGCAGGAAGCCACACAAGCACATGGATGCCAAAGAGTTGCTGTGTGCCGTCATCGAAGCCGTACTTGCACTTAAAGAGAAATTCAAGCCGGAATATGTCGTCACAATCCTGTTGGGCACACGCACCGACGAGGTTGTCAGCTACGGACACGATTCGCTCGAATGTTTCGGTTCGGGCAACGACGAGAAGGCAAGCGTATGGAACGCCGTCATCCGTCAGGCCATCGTGGCCAAATACCTTGTGCGCGACATCGACACATACGGCCAGCTGAAAGTCACGGCCGCCGGCAAACGCTTCCTATCCAACCCGAAGCCGTTCAGCATTGTGATGGAGGTGGACGAAGACGAAATCGAAGAGGAGGAAGAGACAGAAATCAAGGGCGGAACAGCCACTTGCGCTGCGGCCGACGAAACCCTCTTCAACATCCTGAAAGACTTGCGCAAGAAGATGGCAAAGCGACTGGACAT
>DFJU01000044.1 GCA_002373755.1 Bacteroidales bacterium UBA3663
TCTACGACAAGCTGAAGAGCATCTCGAAGGGCTATGCCTCGTTCGACTACTACATCCACGACTTCCGTCCGTCGAAGCTCGTCAAGCTGGACATCCTGCTCAACGGCGAACAGGTCGATGCGCTGAGCACGCTGACGCACGTCGATAATGCGGAGCGTTTCGGCCGACGGATGTGCGAAAAGTTGAAGGAGCTGATTCCGCGTCAGCAGTTCGACGTTGCCGTGCAGGCCGCCATCGGAGCAAAAATCATCGCCCGCGAAACCATCAAGCAGGTGCGCAAGGATGTGACGGCCAAGTGCTACGGCGGCGACGTGTCCCGTAAGCGCAAGCTGCTCGAGGCCCAGAAGCGAGGCAAGAAGCGCATGAAGCAGATTGGCAAGGTCGAGGTGCCCCAGACGGCATTCCTCGCTGTGCTCAAGCTGGATTGACGCCTACTCAACCTCCCCGAGGGGAGGAGATTTTCTCCTACAAGAGCATTGGCGATTATGGCCGATGTCCCAGATGCGGAGAAATGGCATTGGCCACAAACCCGAAAGTCATCTTAATAATCAATAAAAACTAAAACGCTATGGAAACAGTCACACAAATTCCAGGCTGGATGCTGATTCCCTTCGTGGTTCAGCTGCTCTGTATCGCCATTCTGCCGCTCACCAAGGCCGAAGAATGGTGGGAGCACAACCTGCACAAACTGTATGTCTCGCTCATCCTGGGCATCCCGGTGGGCATCTGGCTCTGCATGAACGGCATGAGCCACGACCTCGAACATCAGATGATCTACGACTACGTGCCGTTCATCCTGCTGCTCATGGCTCTGTTCGTCACCACGGGTGGCATCCGCATCAAGGGTGACCTCAAGGCCAAACCTGTCACCAACACCTGCATCCTGGCCATCGGCTGGGTATTGGCATCGTTCATGGGCACGACAGGCGCCGCAATGCTGCTCATCCGTCTGCTGATCCAGACCATCAGCGAGCGCAAGCACAAGGCACACACCATCCTCTTCTTCATCGCCATTGTCGCCAACTGCGGCGGTCTGCTCACCCCACTGGGCGACCCGCCGCTGTTCCTGCTCTTCCAGAAGGGTGCCGACTTCACCTGGTTCCTCAACCTCACGCCCGAATGGTTCGTTACCGGCGTGCTGCTGTTGGCCACCTACTTCTGCATGGACACCTATTATTATAAAAAGGAGCCACAGGAGAACTTGGCCAAGGACAATTCCGAGACCTCATCCATCTCGTTCGGCGGTCTGATCAACGTCTTCTGGCTGCTGTGCGTCATCTGTTCGACGATGTTCATCAATCCGAAGTACATCCCGGCAATTGGCGAGCACGACGCTCCGTTCTACATCAAGCTGCTACGCGAGTGGGCCTTCATCGCAATCATCGTGCTGAGCATGGTGACGACCAAGAAGCAGACCCGCGTGGAGAACAACTTCTCGTGGACGCCGATTCTGGAGGTCGCCTGCGTCTTCTGCGGCATCTTCGCCACGATGACCCCTGCCCTGCTCTTCCTGCAGCAGAATCCATTGCCCGTGACCGAACCCTGGCAGTTCGTCTATTGCACCGGCGTGCTGTCGGCCTTCCTCGACAACGCACCGACTGCGATGGTCTTCCACGCTACGGCGACGACATTGCCAGTTGCCGAAGGCACCACACTGGTGGCCGGAATCAGCGAAATCCTGCTCAAGGCGATTTCAATGGGTGCCGTATTCTTCGGCGCGCTGACCTACATCGGCAACGGCCCGAACTTCATGGTCAAGTCGATTGCCGAGCAGTCGGGCATCAAGATGCCGTCATTCTTCGGCTACATGGGCAAGTTCTCGCTCATCATCTGCCTGCCGATCTACATCATCGTGCAGCTAATTTTCTTCTGATTGTTAAAAGAATTCAGATTTTTTCACAATCTCACATAGCAAATTGGGCATTCCGAACAAAACGGAGTGTCCAATTGTTATTTTTTGTTAAAATTCGCCACTAATAGCCGAAAAACGATATTCTGGTCCTATAAAGATGACTAAAAAAAGGAGCGAAACGTCCGATGCCCTTCATTCTGCCACCGAAATGGACTATCTTTGCAATACAAAATTGAAACACGTACTATTATGGCTTTGTTGGACCGCTTCCTCAAACAGACAGATTTTTCCTCCTACGAGGATTTCATGCAAAACTATCAAGTCATCGTGCCCGAACATTTCAACTTCGGCTACGATGTGGTCGATGCATACGCCGCAACCGACCCTGACAAGGAGGCCATCCTCTGGACCAACGACCGTGGCGATGTGAAACATCTCAACTACGCGGATTACAAACGTCTCTCAGACCAAGCTGCCAGCTACCTGCTCTCGTTGGGCATCGAGCGCGGCGACTGCGTGATGCTCATCCTGAAGCGTCGCATCGAATGGTGGATTTCGATGGTCGCCCTGCACAAAATCGGTGCCGTAGCCATCCCGGCAACACACCTGCTCACCGACAAAGACATCATCTACCGCTGCCATGAGGCCGACATCAAGGCCATCATTGCTGTGGGCGACGACCTGATTCTGCGCAATGTATATGCCGCACGTGCATTTTGTCCGACGTTAAAGCACTGCATTTCCATCGGCCCGGACGTTCCTCAAGGATGGGACAATTTTTGGGACGGATTAGCATCTGCACCGGAATTCATCAGCCAAAAAGGTCAGAACGACAACGACGACAATTTCCTGATGTACTTTACCAGCGGCACAAGTGGTGAGCCGAAAATGGTGATGCACGACTACACATATCCGTTGGCGCACATTCTGACCGCGAAATATTGGCACAACGTGCACGACGGCAGCTTGCATCTCACCGTGGCCGATACGGGCTGGGGCAAGGCCGTCTGGGGCAAATTCTATGGACAGATGATTGCCGGAGCAACCGTTTTCGTCTATGATTTTGAAGGCCGATTCGAACCACAGGCCATGCTCAAGGTCATGTCCGATTTCCATGTCACATCGTTCTGCGCGCCGCCCACCGTCTATCGCTTCATGATTCGCGAAGACCTCGACAAATACGACCTCTCGTCGCTCGAATACTGCACCACAGCGGGCGAGGCACTCAACCCGAACGTCTTCATGCAGTGGAAAAAGAAGACCGGCATCATGATCTACGAGTCGTACGGCCAAACAGAAACGACCCTCGTGCTCGGAACCTATCCATACGTCAAGCCAAACCCAGGAGCAATGGGCGTTCCTAATCCACAATTCCAAGTCGATGTGCTCAATGCCGACGGTCAACGGTGCAAGCCCGGCGAACATGGCCAACTCGTCATCCACACCGACCGGATTTCAGGAGCCATCGGCGAAAACGGACAACCCATGCACAAGCCATTGGGTCTGTTCAAAGAGTACTATCGTCACCCGGAATTGACCGCAAAGGCACACTGCAACAACATTTACTACACGGGCGATGTGGTCTATTACGACGAACAGGGCTACTATTGGTTCGTATCGCGCGCCGACGATGTCATCAAGTCGAGCGGCTACCGCATCGGCCCATTCGAGGTTGAATCTGCGCTGATGAGCCATCCTGCCGTCGTAGAATGTGCCATCACAGGCGTGCCTGACGAAATCCGCGGCCAAGTGGTCAAGGCGACCATCGTGCTGGGCAACGAGTGGAAAAGCAAGGCGGGCGATGCCCTCGTCAAGGAACTGCAAAACCACGTCAAGCACGAGACTGCGCCCTACAAATATCCGCGCGTCATCGAATTTGTCGATGAACTGCCAAAGACTATTTCCGGCAAAATCCGTCGCGTAGAAATCCGCGAAAAAGACAGCAACAAGTAGCTGCTACGCGATTTTCAGACAACATAAGATACCGACATCAGAGACGGGAGAATACTATTTCTGATGTCGGTTATTTGTAAACATACCATAAGCGCCCACACATTTCGACTCTCATTTGAGGCCAAAAGAACCCATTTCTCAAACTATAGATAGCAAAATACAGGGGGGG
>DFJU01000007.1:0-313 GCA_002373755.1 Bacteroidales bacterium UBA3663
CCGGAATGTAGTCCATCGGACCCGGACGATAGAGTGCGTTCATGGCCACGATGTCGCCGATGCAGTCCGGATGCAGCTCCTTGAGGTACTTCTGCATACCGGGCGATTCGAACTGGAAGGTGCCCACCGTGCGGCCGGACGAGAAAAGCTCGTAGGTCAGCTTGTCGTCAATCGGGATATGGTCGATGTCGATCACCTCGCCCGTGGTCTCCTTGATGTTGTCCAATGCCTCGTTGATGATGCCCAACGTCTTCAGGCCGAGAAAGTCCATCTTGATGAGGCCAGTCGATTCGATGACGTGGCCATCATACTG
>DFJU01000007.1:426-749 GCA_002373755.1 Bacteroidales bacterium UBA3663
ACGGAAACCGGCACGACGGTGTCAATCGGGTCACGGCCGATGATCATGCCGCAAGCGTGGACGCCGGTGCCGCGCACGTTGCCCTCCAGCATCTGGCCGAGGCGCATCACATTGCGGATGGCCGGATCCGGACTGTCGCAGGCTTCCTTCAACTCTGGGACGACCTTGATGCAGTTCTTCAGGTTGCACTTCAGCGCCTTGCCGTTCTCTTCGGGCATACGGTCGGGCACAAGGCTGGCCAGATGGTTGGCAATAGGGATCGGCACCTTCTCGACGCGGGCCATATCCTTGATTACCATCTTGGTGGCCATCGTGCCGTAGGT
>DFJU01000007.1:795-14216 GCA_002373755.1 Bacteroidales bacterium UBA3663
GCCATCGTGCCGTAGGTGATGATGTGCGACACGCGGTCGGCTCCGTACTTGTTCTGCACCCACTCGATGACTCGCGGACGACCGTCATCGTCGAAGTCGGTATCGATATCAGGCAGAGAGATACGGTCGGGGTTCAGGAAACGTTCGAACAGCAGGTCGTACTTGATAGGGTCAATCTTGGTGATTCCCAAGCAATAAGCAACCGCCGAACCGGCAGCCGAACCACGACCAGGGCCTACCGAAACGCCCAATTCCTCACGACAGGCACGGATGAAGTCGGACACGATCAAGAAGTAACCCGGAAAGCCCATCGTCTTCATGATGTGCAGCTCGAACTTGATGCGCTCCCACACGTCGGGGCGCAGGGCGGCGATGATTTCGTCGTCGGTCATCTCTTGGGCCATCGGGTCGCCCTCGTAGCCGTATTCGGGAATGAGGTAGTGCTGGTCGCGCGCGCCGCGTAGCGTGAGGTGACGCAAGTAGTCTGCCTCGAACTTGATGCGCACCACCTTGTTCAGGTCGCCGCCGCCCAGTTTCTTGAACTTCTTTTCAGCCTCCTCCTCGCTCAACACGACGTTGCCGTTCTCGTCGCGCGTCATCTCGTCGAAGAGCATTTCGCGGGTGAACCTTTGCCGATATTCCTCCTCAAGGCCGAACGATGCCGGAATCTCGAAGTTCGGCATGATCGGGTCGTTCTCGATGTTGTAATATTCGTCGCACTTATCGACAATTTCTATCGTATTGCGCAGAGCCTCAGGCACATCGGCGAAAAGTTCGTTCATCTCGGCCGTCGTCTTGAACCACTCCTGCTTGGTGTAGCGCATTCGGTTCGGGTCGTCCAAATCCTTGCCCGTATTCAAGCAGATCAGGTGGTCATGGGCATCGCCGTTCTCCTCGTCCACGAAGTGTACGTCGTTGGAGCAGATGAGCTTGACGCCGTGCTTCTTCGACATCTCGATGAGGAACTCGTTGTACGGTTTCTGCTTCTCGTAGCACTCTGGATTGTAGAGCGGATCCTTCGAGATGTGGCGCTGGAGTTCCAGATAGTAGTCGTCGCCGAACAGGTTCTTATGCCACAGGATAGCCATCTCGGCAGCTGCAATGTCGCCCGACTCGAACTTCTTGGCCACCTCGCCACCGATGCACGCCGAACAGCAGATCAGGTTCTCGTGGTATTTTTCAAGCACGTTGTGGTCGATACGCGGACGCATGTAGTAGCCATCGACCCAGCCGATCGACACCGCCTTGATAAGGTTCTGGTAGCCGGCCTTGTTCTTGGCCAACAGGATAAGGTGCCAACCCGAGCTGTCCTGCTTGCCCTCCTTCTTGTCCAACGAGCGACGCGCCACATAGACCTCGCATCCGAAAATCGGCTTGATGGGCGGCAGTCCGGCCTCCTTGCGCTTCTTGTTGTTGCCCTTGGCGATGTCGAAGAACTCCTTGATTCCGAACATGTTGCCGTGGTCGGTGATGGCGAATCCCGGCATATTGTCGTTCGCAGCCTTGTCCCAGAGCCGCGCAATCTTGCACTGCCCGTCGAGCAGCGAATATTCAGTGTGAACGTGAAGGTGTGCAAAAGGTTCCATTATCTGTGCTGTTGTTCAATTTTACTTTCCTGTGAGTGTTTTTACGTGCGATGATGCGGCTCCGATGCCCTGCTACGCGGATTTTTCGTGGAATGTCGGCCATCAACGCCGAAAAAAATCGCGTAGCAAAACCGATTCTGTCCGGCCGTTGTTCCTCCGAGCACGAAGTGGCTGCAAAGGTACAAAAAATTCCCGAATTTTACGTGACATAAAATCCGGGTGTTGAAAAAATTCGCGTAGTGGACCGGCAATCGTCAGAATACGATTTCCATTGTCGTCTTCTGCACCTTCATTCCCATGTTGCGATAGAACGACAAGGCGGCATCGTTGCCCTCCCAAACATTCAACGTAACATTATGGCAACCAATCGTTTGTGCATAATTTCGCACGTATTCGAACAACGATTTGCCGATGTGTCGGCCGCGCGCTGTTTCGTCAACGCAGATGTCGTCGATGTAGAGCGTCCGGTTGTCGCACAGCAGCAGGTCGCCGCGCACCTCGCTGACCTGGCAAAAGGCATAGCCCAACACGCCGTCGCCCTCGTCGAACACGAACACCGGCCGGCTTTCGTCGTCGAACAATGCTTCAAGCTCCTGCGCGTCATATTTTGTGGTGTGCGGCTTGAAAAGGTCGGGGCGAATCGCGTAGTGCACCATGTTGACCTGATGCAGCAGCGCAAGGATTCGATTGATATCCGATTTTTCAGCTTTTCGTATCATATTCAGCAATTTACGTTCAATGAGACAATCTCGTCACTCCACCGTCAGATAGTCGAATTCGAGCGGCACGTCGGTCTTGAGCACGAGCGTGTAGCTGCCGGCGTTGATCATGCTGCCTGTCGTGGTGCTGACCGGTTTCCATTTGGCCGGCGTGACGGGGAAGGCCAATGTGCCTTGCGCGATGATGCGGTTGTCCGCATTGCTGCGCAGTTCCCACCGCGAACCGACCGCGTCGCCCGTCACGTTCTTGTAGCGGAACCGCAGGATGTATTCGTGCGCCAATCCGGTCGAGAAGCCGAACCGCACAGTGCCATCGGCCGCAACCTCAGCCTGCGCCTTGGTCTCCTGATTCTGGTTGGCGTCGTAGGTCGGGAAATAGCCCTTCGGGGTGACGGCCAATGTCATCGTGTCGAGCGCGGCCCACGTCAACCCTGCGCTGTAGGGATAGCCCTTCTCTTGGCCGATGGCAGGCAACGACATACCCTCAGCCACGGCCGACGGCGTCGAAATGGCGATGGCGCACACGACGGCCTGTCCGCACTCGACCCTCGGGAAACTGATTTCCAGATAGTCGCGGTCGCCGCTCGATGCGTTCAACGTGGTGCGCACCAATCGGTTACGGCCTTGGCTGACGGCCGCTACGTCGATATTCTTGGCCAATGTCACTCCGTTGACCGCGATGTCGAAAAGGCGCGCATCGGTCATGGCCAACCACGGTTCGATGGCGTAGATTTCGACGTTATACGGCCGCTGCGGCTCGACCGGGAAGCGGAATTTCAGTTCGTGACGGCCCCAACGGAAAGTGCGCGCGATGGCTTGGTCGGCCGATGGCATGAGCCGCGGCAATCCGGTCGGGAAGGCGACGCTGACAGGGCCGTCGGCCACTCCCTGCGAAGCGAGGACGGGACAGAGGCTGTCGGCCGCAAACGACTCACGCTGCGCCCACGAATGAGAGAAACGGGTGTCGTCGCCCATCCAGAGCTGCCCCCACGAGTCGGTCACGCTGTCGCCGCCGCAGTTGTAGCGGTAGAGGTAGGTCATGTCGGGAATGCCGCGTAAAAGCAGCGCAGAGCTATCATTTTCAACGGTTTGGCCGATGCTGTCGCGTAGCAGGGTGCGGGCGAATGCGGTCGGCTGCCCCCAGTTGGTGAACAGACCTTTGTAGTTGAACGGGCCGACCTTGTCGATGAGGCGTAGGGCCTCGTCGGGCTGGTAGCGGCCGGGATTATCGTGCGAATACATCAGCCAAAGATATTGGCCGCAGACACTGTCGCGCACCGACCACGCCTGCAACATCTTGCTCTTGAGCAGCATCGCGAACTTCTCTTCGCTGTGCGGTGCCTTCGGGTTGAACACGGTCAATGTGTCATGCAGGCCGATGGTTCTCCACGCGCCATATTCGCCGTTCAGCAGCTGGTTGTCCTGCTTCAGCTCGGCCGCGTAGTTCTCGAGCTTGCCGCCATAGGTGCCGCTCCAGTTCTGCACGACGTTCCAGTCGGTGCCCGTGCCGCCGTTGCAGGTGGTCACAAGTCGGCCGCTGTTCGGGTCAAGCTCCTTGATGATGGCCGTACACTCCGCTGCAAAATCGGTCGGCAGGGTCGATTCATTTTGCAGTCCCCACAGCACGACCGACGGCTCGTTGCGGCGCTCCTTGACCCACTGTCGCAGCAAGGTCTTGAAGTTCTCGCGGAAGGCCGGCGTGTCGTACCAGATATGCGCCGAAAATTGCGCCCAGCAGACGATTCCCAACCTGTTCCAGTTGCGTTGATAGCGCAGGTTGTGCGGCTGATGTGCATCGCGGAAAGCATTGTAGCCCAACGTCTTGACCAAGATGCAGCGGTGGTCGATTTCCTTTTCGGCCAATGCATGACTATGCCCGAACGCGTGTTCGTATTCGCAGATGCCGTTCAGGAATACAGGCTTGCCATCAATCTTGAACTGCCGCCCCCACTCGATGTTGCGGAAGCCGTATTCGGTGGTCAGTTCGTCGCACACGCGGCGCTCGCCCAACTCGACGTCGTAGCACGAAAGCCGCGTCCGCACCTGATAGAGCACCGGATTCTTCGGCGACCAATGCACCACGGCCGTGTCAATCGGGATGGCCTGACGGACGATGCCGCTGCGGCCGCGCTTAACGTCGATCTTCTGGCTCTGACGGGCGACGATATTTCCGCCCGCGAAGGTGGCCAATGTCGTTTCCAGTTGCAGCCGATGCGCACCCGGCTCGGCCAGATTCTCGACCTCGGTCTCGACAAAAAGGGTGTCGCACGCCGAATTGTTGCGCACATACACGCCGAACGGCTGCACGTGCAGGCCAGACAGCTCCTCGATGCTCACACCACGGAACAGACCCAACGGCGCACTGCCCTCGCTGAAGCCCCACTCGCTGCTGCATCCGCCGCAGACCCACGGCATGTCGGTGATGCGCGACGGATGGTGGCAGATGATACGCAGATGATGTTCCTGCGTGAACGACAACGCCTTGGGCAGCGGCAGGGTGGTCACTACGCGACCTGCCGGACGTCGCTGGCAGAGTGTGTCGCCGTCGAGCACCACAGTCACGTAGCTGCCGGCGCCCTCGATGCGCAGCCGATGATAGACGTCGTAGGGACAATGCGGCGGCATGATGCGGAATGCGATGTCGTAGGTCGCCGTGCCGTGCAGGTTGCCGTGCAGACGCTGCCTTGCGCCGTAGTAGTCGTCGAAATTATGCGGCAGACTGACATCATCGGCCACAATGCGACTGCCATAGCGCGCCGTATCTTCCGGCACACAAACGGCACGCCATCCACTTTCGAGCGAATAGACGCGACGTACTTCATCGGCCCGAAGACCAAGGCTTGTCATTGCAAGCAAGAAAATCAATATCTTTCTCATTTTCAGCAAAATATAAGCTATCCGATGGGGCAAAGATTGGACAAAAAGCCTTGAAAAGGAGCAAAAGCGATTGCGGTGGCCGACGGGAGTCTTTGAGACCGATTCTGTCGTCCCTTTTACTCCCTTTTTACTCCTTTTTTCAGCCCTTCCCTACTTTTTATTGGGGTCGTTCCTCCTTTACTTCTTATTCTTCAACAGGAATCGCATCTGGCGGTAGCGCGTCTCGGTGCTGATCCAATGCTCGTTGATGGGCGTGATGTAGCACTCCTTCGGGCAGGTCAGCGTGTTCCAGACCGCGTAGCTCGTCGTCGGGGGACAGACATTGTCGTTGTAGCCCCACGTCACGAAGGTCGGACACTTCACCAGACGGGCGAAATTCACTGCGTCGTAGTATTGCAGCGTGCGAATCACATCGGCCGTCAACTTCACGTCCTGGTACTTGTTCTGGAAGTGCGGATAGCCGCCCGTGCGACCCTTCTCGGCGTATGCAGCCATGTCGCTGATGGCCGGATGGGCTATGGCCAATGCCGTTACGCGCGGATCCAATGCCGCCAAGACGAGGCCGAGGCCGCCGCCCTGGCTGTTGCCCTGCACGAAGACGTTCATGCCGTCCCATTCAGGTCGCGTAGTGAGGTAATCGACGGCGCGCACAAGCGAGGCATAAACCTTCTGCATGTAGTATGTGTCGCGGTCGCTGATGCCGTTCGAGAGGTAGCCGGCAGCGAAATGGTCGCCGAATGCGCGTGTGATGTCGCCGTAGGTCGCGGCCGACAGGCTGGGGTCGATGCCGTGAATCTCCATCTCGAAGCGCATACATTGGCCGTCGGTCGCGTAGAACTGCGTCTTCGACGGTGTCATCGGCTTCACGCCGGCACCCGGAGGCGACACGACGATGGGATATTTGCCCTTGCCGCCCTTCGGAACCGACAGGTAGCCATAGACGTAGGCGCGCGTCTCACGCCGCCATGTGCGGATCTTGACCAGATAGCAATCGACCTTGTCCGAACTGAATTCAGGCGCATCGGCCACGGCCACCTCCATCGGCAGCTGCTTCTGGCGTTCGAGCACGCCGTCCCAGAACTCGCAGAAGTCGCTCGGCATCTGGGTGTAGGGCTGGATTTCATTGGCCGAAAAACCGACCTTGATGTGGTTCTTGAACGATTTTCCCTCCACGTCGCACGCCATGCGGCAGTCGCGGAAACTCGGTTTCTTGGCCGATGCCATTCGGATCACGGCACAGCCCTTGGCGTCGGTCACAACCTTGCCCTGGGTCTCGTCGGCGAGTTCGTCCTGGCCGATGGCATAGCTCACCTCAACGCCCGGCAGCGGTTGTCCGTGCCAAAGCAGCTGGAGGTTGACGGTCGCCTTTTCGCCCACCTTGTAGAGCCAGTCGGCGTGGTCGGGCACAGCAATCCACTGAAGGTCACTCTGAGAGAAGAAGTTCTGGGCAAACGTCGCACGGGGCAACAATCCCAAAACGATGCACGTGAGCAGTACGCACAAAAATTTCACTTTTTTCATTCGATGAGAATTTTGGATAAAAAATTAGGTTAGATAGTTTGGAAAATCGGCTGCAAATCTACAAATTTTTCGCGAAATGATGCACACAAGCGGCATTTTTCGGGTCGCGGCCGATGCGAAGCGACACAAAGCCCTCCGCTACGCGGTTTTGCACGATTTCGGGCGTTTTTTCCTACCTTTGCGCCGCGCTACGCGAATTTCATCGCACGCAGCAACCAATAAGATGCTAAGAAACAACACGCTACATACATTTCACCGCCTCGTCGCACTGCTTGCGCTTTCCGTTTTGGCCGATGCCTCTGCCATACATGCCGCCGACGGACCCCGCACCTCTGCCGGACGCCTGATGCACCGCGTCGATTCCGTGCTCAGCAAGCGGCAGATGGACGGCAACGCCTGCCTCGACACGGCCTACGTGACCATGCCGTCCGAAAGGCTGCGCCTGCAACTCAACGCCGAATTTTCGGGCATCAACGTGACGACCACTTCGCCCGCCGACAGCTCGCGCACAAGCCGCATGGAACTCAACTCCGGCCTGCGCACCGCCATGAGCCTCGGCATCAGCTACCGCGACCTCTCGGTCGGCTTTACCGTGGTGCCTGCAGGCGTGCTCGGACAAGGCGACACCGACATGGAATTTTCGCTCGCCAACTATGGCAACCGCTTGGGCTTCAGCCTCCTATTCCGCGCAACCGACACCTTCAAGGGCTCGGCCTACCAGCTCGACAAAGAGCCGTCAACCGACGTCAGCACCGCCATCCTGTCGGCCCTGGTGCCCGGACTCACCCAGATGGCGAACGACTCGGCATCGGCCACAAAGCTCAACGAGGTGGAAATCCCTCGCGGCATGTTCACGCAACGTCTGGCGCAGGTTGACGGCTACTACGTGTTCAACCACAGGCGCTTCTCCTACCCTGCCGCGTTCAACGTGTCGCGCATACAGCACAAGACGGCGGGAAGCCTGCTGCTCGGGGCCTCGTTGCTCGACAACCGCCTCAACATCGACTGGCAGACGCAGGTGAACGACACCGTGCTGTCGCTCTTCAACCGCACCCGGCTGATCCACGTCGCCATCGGAGCCGGCTACGGACGCAACATCATCACCCGCCACAAGTGGCTGCTGCACTACTCCATCATCCCCGAGCTGATAGTCTATGCCAAGAGCCGCTCCGACTGGACGGTGAGCGACGGAGTGGAGTCGACACAACAAAGCTCGTCGATGAAATACCAGTTTCCGCGCTTCATCACCGTGATGCGGCTGTCGGCCATAAAGTTCCACAAGCGGTTCTACTACGGCGTGACGGCCAACGTGCGCAACACCGACGTGGGCAATGCCACATCGCTGCAAATCAGCAACACATGGTGGCAGAGCCAGCTGCTGTGCGGCGTGCGCCTGTCTTTTCACAATTGATTGCACACCGATTTGCTTTTTCGACGAAAAAATTTTAACTTTGCGCCCGCTTTATAAAGGCCAAATGAACAAATTCGAGAAATCACTACGCTTCATCAGCGACAAGATTCAGCCCGAATCGCCCTTCTACGGAAAGATTTTCCTCGTAGGAGGCTGTGTACGTGACGAACTTCTGGGCGAACGATACTCCGACCTTGACCTGCTCATCAACCTGCCCAACGGACAGAAGGAGTTCGTCGAACACATGTGCCAGACATATCCAAATGTGTGCAAAGGGCCATTCTATTACCAACGCTACGGCACCACCGCGATGGATGTCGAAATCGACGGCACAGTCACCCTCGTGGAATGTGTCGAACCCCACATCGAATCGTACGACACGGACGGCGTCACCCTGCTCGAAACGCGCTTCTGCACACTCGAGGAGGATGCCATGCGCCGCGACTACACCTGCAACGCGCTCTACAAGAACCTCTCCACAGGCGAGATACTTGACCCGACGGGCCGTGGCATCGACGACCTGCGTCACAAGCTGCTGCGCACTCCGGCCGAGCCGAACCTCATCTTCCGCCAGGATCCCGTGCGTATGCTGCGAGGCATCCGCTTCAAGCACCAGAAGGGATTCTCGTTGGCCGACGACGCCTGGCAGGCCATCATCCAGCAGCACGACGAGATGCAGAAGGCATCGCCCAAACGCCTGCGCGACGAACTGAACAAGATGCTCAAGGCGCGCAGCTTCGGCGAAGGCATCCACGACCTCTACGCGAGCGGCCTGCTCGACTACGTGATTCCGGCTCTGCCGCAATTCATCGCCGACCCGACCCCGCTGCCCAACGGCGACGGCGTCACCACGCTCTGGGAACACACCCGCAAGGCTCTGCACGTGCTCGGCCGCGAACACTCGCACAGCGAGACGATGACCAAACTGACCATCCTCGTGCTCGACGTGGCCGACATGCACGGCATACAGGCCGCCACGCAGGTGCTCATCAGCGCGCAGATCGGCAAGGAGCGCATCGCCTCCATCGTCCACAACATCCAGATGTACCTGCGCTTCCGTGCAATGTTCGACGGCGGCAACTACGTGGCACGACCGCGCGTCCTGCCCCACTTCCTCACCGCCATCAACTCGCACAAGACGGAATTCCGCCGCATGGTGCGCGCCCTCAACCACGGTCTGGCTCCGCAATGCCAGGTGCCGTACCAGCTGCTCTACGACGAAGACAACGAAAAGCGTGCCGCCAAACGTTCGCGCGCGGCCGACACACGTTCGCCGGAGCAAATCAAGGCCGACCGCAACCATCGCCGCAACCAGAAGCGCCGCTACAAGCGCAAGGCCAGCCGAAAACCTACCCGCCCGACAAACAACGGTGCGCAGGAATAAAGCATCGGCCATAAATAAATCGACCAACATTAAACATTGAACAATCCTCGATGCGCAATTAAAGTGGCGCACGGGGATTGTTTCGTTTTGCGCTACGCGGATTTTCAGTCGCGATTCAGGCCCACATTTTTGTCGAACGTCTGAACCCTCGTCGAAGGAAATCAAAAACGCTGGAATGCTCTAAAAATCAAGAATTAGAGAATTTTAGAATTTCCATTTTATTGAAAATGAGAATTGTTGAGAATTTGAGACTTCTTTTCAATAAATTTTTAGAAATCGCCTGCTTAATGACATTCGTGACACGCTTTTTCTTGGCGATTTCGTTCAAAAAAATGTGTGTCATGAGTGTCATTAAGGGAATCGAATTCTGGTTTATGTCCGATGCGCATCCCCTTATAATACCCGAATAATACTCTAATAATACTCTAATAATACCCTAATAATAGGCTGACAATACCCTTGCCACGCGGATTTTTCCCCGTTTGAACGTCGTTTAAATGCCGTTTGAACGACGAGGATTTCCTCCACAAGCTGAAATCAATCGGAATTGGATTTTGCCGACGCACGCAGGGCTGTCACATTATGGCAACCGCATTTCGTTTCGGGGGGATTCATCACATTTGAAAGCGATTTTATTGCCTCTGGCAGAGCGCAAATGAGTAAATTTGAGTTTTTGAAGAATATTTCTCCAAGTTTTGCTGGACTTGATGTATCTTTGCGACGACACAACATTTTGGCCATGATTTAAACAGATAATATCATAAACGCTTAGACATTCAGGCTATAGAGTGAAGATGCCTTCTCCGGGAAATAATTACCAAACAAAAATATAATTATGGAATTAAGTTTTCGTTTTCAACCGTACTATTATGACCTTTATAAAGATCAAATAGATAGTGCAAAAAAAATTGGTAAAGAACTTAACGAATATCTTTCGGGAAAAAGTTACGTAACAAACTTGAAATTAGATGAAATTGTACTTATATTTATTAACACACAAGGCATGAAATGCCGAGTTCGTCCATCTTATAGAGCTACAGCAGACCGAATGAATCCATATATTTATACGGTCATGACACTTTTCTTTGAGATTCCCATGCCAGAAAATGAGTTTGTTCAAGTAAGCGATGAGGACAGGCCTACTTATATGGCCAAGGCTTTGCTGAAAGTTCTGGAATCGCAAAATGCACCGACCAAGATACGCAAGCAATTCGACAGAGAGCGTTTCATTGCGGACGTCCGGGACTTCTTCGTCAATGTGAAAGGGTGCAAACTATAAATTGCAAGAGTCTGTCCGAAATCACTTTGCCGTCCAAATTGGCCAAAATAGAGGGTACAATCTTCCGTGGTTGTCCGTCGCTCAAAACCATCTCTTGCCTTGCGAAAACACCACCCGCCATGCGAGAGAACACCGACCGAAAAATGAAATATTTCTCAAAACACGTTTTTCTTCCAATCCTCCTCCTCTCGGCGCAAAGCCTTTTTGCCGATGCCATCGACTCGCTCGAAATACGTCTGCGCAACTGCCCGATCCAGGAGAAAATCTACATCCATACCGACAACAACAGCTATTTCGTGGGCGACACGATCTGGTACAAGGCTTACGTGCTGCGCGCCGACGACCACAAGAATACGGACATAAGCAAAATAGCCTATGTTGAATTGTTGACTTCCGACGGCTATCTCGTTGAGAGGCAAAAAATAATCGTTGAAGGAGAAATAGGCGGTTGTGGGCAATTCATCATTCCAGACACCCTTTATTCTGGCTACTACGAGTTGCGCGCCTACACCCGTTGGCAGCTCAATTTCAATCATACAGAAAAACCACACGGCCACATAGATGATATGTGCTTTTTCAATCCGAAAATGGCCAGTATCTACTTTCGGGATTACGATGGGCTGTTCAGTCGGGTAATTCCAATATATGAGAAGCCTCGGACTCCAGGAAATTACGTTGACCGTTGGATTCGGAATCGTCCGCTAAGACGCATCATCAGGAAGGACAAAAACGGAATAGATGTAAAATTCTACCCGGAGGGCGGCAACATCGTTTCCAGACTGAAAAACAATGTTGCATTTGAAGTGCTTGACAAACAAGGCAAACCGCTGATGGTTGACGGGATGCTGGAAGATGGGACAAGGTTGAGAAGCGACGAAGATGGACGCGGCATGATGGTTGTATCTCCAACAAACTGCTTGCCAATAAAGGCTTCATTCTCATATCAAGGCGAAGAATACAGTTTTCTGCTCCCGCAACCGATTCCAGCTGGAGGCATCATAATCTACGACATCGTAAAAGATAGCGTCACAATCCAGTCGAAAGGGGTTCGATTGGGTGCCGTCGCAGCGATGTGTCGTGGTAGATTGGTATCGTTTGACAGATTGTGTGGAGACAGTGCAATCGGCATTTCCAATTTGCCCACAGGCGTCAATGAAATCACGCTTTATGACGAAAACTCACAAATTCTTGCAAAGCGGCATATCTTCATCAATCACAATGACTGCACTCAAAAATTAAAGGTCAAGGGACATAAAGACAGATTGGAAATGGATGTTGCTCCTTTCAAATTGCAGACATTTAATGTCGGGAGTGACAATTCGGACATCAAATCCATAAGCGTCTCTGTATGTGACGACAGAGGCGACATCCAATCGTATGACGACGGGAATATGATGACAAATCTATTGCTTGAAAGCGATTTACGGGGATTTGTAGCCCATCCCTCCTACTATTTTGAATCGGACGATTTTGAGCATAAAAACAGACTGAATCTGCTGATGATGATTCAAGGATGGGAGAGGTATTCGCCTTTAGAATCGCTTGAATTTCTGCCCGAAAAAAACTTTTTATTTGAAGGTGAAGTATTTGAGATAAAATCGCCATACATGACGCCGGATTTGCAGGATTTGATCCATGACAATTGTTCAGACAAGAATAATCCCTGTTTTTTTGGTAATCCGGACAGATATACACTAAGGCAGGATTTGATACCAATCAAGAAGCCCGTTACATCAAGCCAGGAAGGCAGGACAAAACTGCGGATTGAATCCGAAATCTGCAAAGGAAAGGACATCGCCTCTATCGCTATGGATTTGGACAGCTGCCAAAAATTCGCCTTTCAAATTCCAAGCTTTTTCAATGAAGCCTCTCTGTTCATGACTGCCTACGAATTGTCCGATTCCACACATTTCTGCTTGGCAAGCAGGTCGGATTCCCACAAATTGAATCCGCTGTTCAGCCCATATTATTACATCAAAAGGGATAACTTTTATCCCCACTATTCAAGACCATACGACTGGAGGCAGACGCATTATCCCGAAGACGACCAAAACGTGACAAAACACGAGGCGGATAAGGTCTTGGACAATGTGCTGGTACAATCCAAACGGAGAAGACATGTCTTCAATAAGGACAAGCCGCTCATGGTCATCGATTTCCTTGATTTGATCAATCGGGTTACTGACGATGGCCTGTATTGGGGGGCTTTCAATGGTTTTCTTTTTTGGGGACAAGTCAGCAGTTCCCTATTCGGAAACATGAACACTCCAAATCGCGGCATAAAAGTTCGGGCTTCGGTACAAGGCCACGATTTCCTTAAGATATACACATGCAGACTCGCCGACCGTTTCGTTGGCGTCAGGATGACACCAGTTGCGCTAAGAAACAGGCTGCTCCCATGCAACATCTGGAAAGTGAAGGTATATAGTGACTACAACATGCGGGACGGCATCGGGAAAAGTGACAAGGAAACCAGTCCTGATGTCTGGTTCGACATTGTTCCATTTCCCGACAATGCAAGTCGGACAATATGGAGAGACAGGATGATGCTTTTGGATGGTTTTGCCTATCCCAAACAGTTCTACCACCGCGACTATTCCGGCGCAGCCCTGCCCGACTCGACCGACTATCGCCGCACGCTCTA
>DFJU01000092.1 GCA_002373755.1 Bacteroidales bacterium UBA3663
CGGCGTCGGCATCGGGGTGGCGCAGGGTGCTGTCCAATGCGAGCCAGTCCTGCAACGGGATGATGCACAGCAGCGACGGACATTCAAGATGTTGGCCGATGATTCTCTCGCACACCTCCGGCGTGGCTTCAAGCGGCGCATCGCCCGTCATGCCCAGTTCGTCGGTCCAGTAGGCCTGCGTCTGCTCACGGTCCATCGCCCACCATTGGCGCAGCGTCTCGGTGTCGTGGCTGCCCGTCGTGCAGACGCTGAGCGCCGGATAGTCCGCTACGTGGCCGAAACGCGATTCGAGGCTCTTCGGCATACGCTGGATTTCGAGCGTCAGGATGTTGAGTTGCTTCATCACCCACGGCACACATTCCGGCACCATGCCGAGGTCTTCGCCGCACACGATCATCTGCGTGGCATTGACCAGCTGCGGCAGCTTGCGCATCGCCTGCTCGTACCAGTACTGGTTGTGGCGGTGGTAGAAGAAATCTTCGTGCAGGCGGCAGAACGCATCCTTCTCCCACTGCTGCAGGCGCGTGAAGAGGTAGTCGTTCATGGCCATGATGCGCGGATGGTACAGCTCCGGATTCCTGTGGTCGGGCAGGAAAAGCACGTTGCTGATGAGGGCATACAGGCCGTCGCGCATCGCCAGATTCCGCTCCTTGCGCTTCCCGCTATAGAACAGTTCCACCTTGCGCTGCGTGTCAAACTGCGGCTTCATCGCCCAGATGTCGTCGTGCTGCCAGTCGAGGAACGTCTCCTTGACGAACTGCACGGGGTCCTTCCCCTCGTAGGCCGGCGATTCGCCCTCTTTTTCTTGGCCGATGAACCTGCGCAGCGGACCGAACGTGCGTTCCAGCAGGTCGTCGTTGATGAACGGCCGCGTCATGAACTCCTTCTGGAACGGCAGGCCGTAGCTCTCGATCTCCTCCACCGACATCGGAATGGCCGGCGAGAACTGCCCCAACAGTCCGTGGACGGCATCGGACGGAATCTCCCAGATGCGGAAAAAGCCCAGAATGTGGTCGATGCGGTAGGCCGAAAAATAGGCCGACATGCGCCTGAAACGGTTCTTCCACCAGCGCAGCCCGTCGCACAGCATCCGCTCCCAGTTGTAGGTCGGGAAGCCCCAGTTCTGGCCGTTCACCGAGAAGGCATCGGGCGGCGCACCCGTCTGTCCCGTCATGTTGAAGCACTCCGGCTCGGTCCACGTCTCGACCGACGAACGGTTCACGCCGATCGGGATGTCGCCCTTCAGGATGACCTCCTTCTGGCGCGCGTAGTGGCTGACGGACAACAGCTGGCGGTGCAGGACGTATTGCAGATAGCAGTAGAAACGCACCTTGGGGGCAATCTCATTCTTGGCGGCAAACCGCTTTACGGCCGATGCATCGTAGGTCGAGAATTGCGGCCAACGGCGATAGTCGGACGAGCCATAGAGGTCGCGTAGCACGGAAAAAGCCGCGTAGGGCAGCAGCCAGTCGCTGTTGTTGCGCGCAAACACCTCATATCCCGCGCTGGCCAGCACCTTTGCGCCCTCCTGTTCGAAGATGTCGCGCAAATAGGCGCGCTTGGCATCGTTCACAGCCACGTAGTCGATCTTGTCCAATGCGTTCAGTTCGCGCCGCCGCTGTTCGTAGGCCGATGCCTTTTCCGCATCGAGCAAGGCAGGGAGCTGGCGCAGGTCGATGTACTGCGGATGGTAGGCATAGACCGAGATGGCGTTGTACGGATACGAGTCCGTACACGTGTAGGTGCTCGTCGTGTCGTTGATGGGCAGGATCTGCACCGCCTTCATGCCCACCGATGCCGCCCAGTCGATCATCGCCCGCAGGTCGCCGAGGTCGCCCACGCCGAAGCTGCCCTCGCTGCGCAGCGAGAAGACCGGCACGGCCACGCCAGCTACGCGCTTTTCGTCGTTCCAGTGGTCGCGTAGCGTGTCGTCGTTGCGCACCATGCACGAGTTGATGACGTGCGGCAACGATGCCAGTTCGCGGCGGGTGCATCGGCCATCCACCCAGATGCTGTAGCGATAGAGCAGCGGCACGCATCCGGCGGGCAGTTCGACTTCGGCCGAGCCGTGCCACATGACGCCATCGGCCGTATTCAGAAACACTGGAGCCGAATCGTTGCCGCCAAAATTGACGCCGACCGACTCGCCCCAACGTGTGCGATATTCAATCTCGAAGTTCAGTTTCATGTCTTAATAGTTGTGAAGTGTCGTAAAACCGGAGCAAAAGTAGAGCATTTTGCCGATTATTCCTAAAAATGCGATAGAAAAAAATTGCGGCTCACACGCCGATGGTGCAAGACGTGTTTAATAATCCGGAGCTTGTCGCCAACCTACCATGCTTTTTCTTTCATCCTGATTTTTAGCACCTTTTTCAAACAATCCGGAAACATTTTTTTAACGCAATCGCAAAATAATGCTATCTTTGCGCCGCAATTCTCTTGGCAGAGACTCACTTGGGTTTCTCCGGGAGGGTTGACTCCCGATGATCATGCCCGCTCGGGGCACCGTCGTCGCGGGGTATTTATGGAAGACGTTTACTTACGTTTGTTCTTGACATCTAGGAACTACCACCTCCAAAATCTTTCAAGAATCAAAGCAGAAGTAGATGTCCTATGGGATAAGTATATCTTGTCTCCACTTCGTTCGTTTTTATGGCCAATGCCGGCCATAAGTGCGGCGTGTGGAACATTACATACTTATGACGTGGGTCTCTGCCAACTGCTCGATTCTGAAGATGCGGGCTGTGGTAGGCCTCTAGATGCGGAAGCGAGCAAGTACAGCCGCCCGCGTCTTTCTTTTTAAACTAATACCGAATCTGGGGAGGGCTGTCGGGGAATTTTTTACTAAAATGGAAGTAAGATTTTCAAATGGAGAAACGATTTTGTTTTCAAAAGATTCTTCAGACGCGAGAGAGAACACTAATAAAATGGATGAATGCTGTTCTCGATTAGTATCAGGCAAAATTTTGTCTGTCGGATTAAATAATCAGACTATTAATTTTGACAGGAAAAATGTGGCCAATTTTTGCGCTTTTGCATGGAATCAGATTCCATTCGACTTAAATAAAATATTTAATAAATACAGAAGTACATTTATCAGTATTTTACTCGAAGAAACAAAAAAAATGGATGCTACATTTAAAGACATGAACTTGAACCGAAAGTAAACAACACGACCAATGAAAAAGTTTCTTATGATTTTTTGCTGTGCCTTGACCGTATTTACGGCGCGAGCACAGTTTAGCGGTGCCGGTAGCGGCACAAGTGAAGATCCGTATCAGATTACGACGGCGGACGAGTTGGCAGAAATGGCCTATTTCTTGGGCGATAGCCATGCCGGAACCTGTTTTGAGTTGATGAATGACATCGACTTGACGGAGTGGATTGCGGAGAACAATCCGACCAACGGATGGAATCCTATTGGTGTATCGAGTGCCTCGTTCTATGGTAATTTCGATGGAGGCTATCACATTATCAGCGGATTGTATATCAATCGTCCCACTACGGATTATGTAGGAATCTTTGGTTATGTCGCATCAGTAAATATCAGTAACCTATATGTAACGGGAAGCGGTGTTACTGGACAAAACCATACGGGAGGATTGGTAGGCTATGTTGCAGAGGCATCGACTTTCTCCAACTGCCATGTTACCATCGACGCCACTACTGGTGTTTCTGGGCGCGAAAACACAGGTGGTATTGTTGGCCGTTTCTATCAGTCAACAATTACGGATTGCTTATTCAACGGCAAAGTGAAAGGTTCGTACAATTGCACAGGTGGACTGGTGGGATGGTCAGAAAATTCCACATTTACGAACTGCGTTGGCCAATGTGACATCCAAAACTCCAATAATGGAAATGTGGGCGGCATCATTGGGCAAGCGAATTACAACGTGACGATGTCTGGATGCAAACATTTGGGAATCATCTCGGGCAAGAACTATGTGGGAGGGGTAATTGGAAATCTTACTCCAAATACAGATACACCCATCATTGAAAATTGTTCTCACAATGGCGACATTACAGGCTCAGAACAAGTGGGCGGAATAGTCGGTCGATTGTATTTCCAAAATGATGGCGGTAAAAATTATCCTACTACTATAAGGAAATGCCAGGTTAATGGACGTATTTCTGGAACTAACTATGCCGGAGGAATAATGGGCAAATCACAAGGATATTTTTATTCTAATTATAGTCCTCATGTTTTTACATTTAGTTCAAGTATTATTTCTGTTTCCGATTGTTATACAACTGGTGCTGTAATTGGCACTCAATATGTAGGCGGTATAGTAGGGGAATTAGCGGACAACTATAATGGAGGATCCATAACAAGCTGCTATTGCCGTTCGTCCATCAGCGGAAAGGATTATGTAGGAGGTATCGTCGGATATCTATATAGAGGTACAGTGACTTCTAATTTCGCGATAGGCGATACCCTTTCCATCAGCAATACGTCCTCAACAAAAAGGTATGGAAGAGTCTGTGGTTATAAAGAATCCGATGGTACTATCGGAGCCACCGGATCTCAGCAAGGCAACCGTGCTTACGGCAAGTGCGTCATCATGTTGAATGGCTCGGAAACAACCGTCAATGACGATGAGTTGAACGGAACGGGCGTCAGCCTTACCGCGTTGAAGAACATCAATACCTACATCGGCTTGGGTTGGAACTTCACAGACACTTGGACCATCAATAACGGCAAGACCCTCCCCTATCTCCAGTGGGAGAAGCGTATCAGCGCTATTGCATTGAGCAAGACGACCGCCAACATGACCCTGGGCGAAACAATGACCATCGAGACAAACATCACACCGCTGGATGCCGACAACAAGGAATTGGTATGGGAGTCGTCGGACGAGAACATTGTCACGGTTGCCGACGGCGTAGTCACAGCCATCGCCGAAGGCACTGCTACCATCACCGTCACGGCACAGGATGGCAGCGAAACATCCGCTACGTGCACCATCAAGGTATCAAATACGCAAGACTCTGATCCTGCGGACTTCGACAATGTGGTGTATATGGAGAGCTTTGCTGCCGAACTGGGCGACGAGGTGGATGTGCCTATCCTGTTGAAGAACCAAATAGCAGGAGACATCAAGGACATCGACTTCTATCTGTATCTGCCAGAGGGAATTACGCCCGTGCTTGACGAAGACGAGTTCCCGATTGTCACCATTTCAACGGACAGAACGACCGCAAGAAAACACGCTATCTATGGTGACTTGGAGAGCGACGGCTCTATCCATATCTACACGACAGCCACACGAACCACCTACACATTCTCTGGCACGGGTGGGGAGATTGCCACCATTGCACTGAAGGTGGCAGACGATGCGCCCAACGGTGTGCATCAGATCGTGATACGCAACATCACCATGGAATCTGCATCGGCCGAAAATCCGTTCGAGGTGCTGCGTTACAACCTGTCGGCCTCTATCGGACGCCTGACCTTCGACGTGACAGATGGTGAGACATTGAACATAGCTCAAGCAAAGACCTACGACGAGGTCAACTATAGTCGAACATTCTCGGCAGCAGGCAAATGGCAGGCACTCTACTTGCCTTTCAGCATTCCAGTCGAGACGCTGACTGCCAATGGATTGGAGGTGGCCGAGCTGAACGATACGCACATGTACGACACCAACGAGGACGGCGAGTTCGACCAGACGACGCTGGAATTCCTTTACCTGAAGCGCGGTGCGACCCAGCCGAACTATCCATATCTCATCAAGTCGGCATCGGCCGGAGATGTGACATTGGCCATGACCGATGTCGAGGTGAAGGCGACGGAAGAGACCGAAATCGAATGCTCCACTACGCGAGCTGTATTCAAGATTCGAGGCACCTATGCAGGCATTTCGGGCGCGGTGATGTACGCCAACAACTACTACGCGATGGGCGGCGGCGCGCTGGTGCGCATGGCCAACGCCGACAGCGGGCTGAAACCGCAGCGCTGGTATCTGGCGGTGGAGAACAAGGACGGTTCGCCGGCGGAATCACTTGCCGCACAGATGCGCATCACCATCGACGGCATCGAGATTGAAGAGAATGTGACGGCCATCAGCGAGGTGAACGCCATCGGCCAAAAACAGGACGAGGTCTATATGCTCGACGGCCGCAGGGTGAACGGTACGGATGCGCTGAAGTCGGGCCTGTATGTCAAGAACCACAAAAAACTGTTTGTACGATGAGACGAGCCTACAAGAAACCGGCCATCGAGGTCTATGAAATCTCGACCGAGGGCGTGATTGCCAACAGCATCCCGGGCGGCGGCGAAATCCCCATCGGCGGTGTCGGTACGGCCGATGCTGCCCGCCGTCGCAGCGACTGGGATGAGTACGAACAGCGGTAAAACCACGAATCCATCATAGAAACGATTTCCCGAAGGAAAGACGCAGCCACGTCAACCCTTCGGGATTTTTTCGGCCAACTTTTGGAAACAAAATCCGGCCAACTTTGGAAACAAAATCCGGCCAACTTTGGAAATAAAAATCAGCCAACTTTGGAAATAAAAATCGGCCAACTTTGGAAATGAAATCCGGCCAACTTTGGAAATGCGACACAAATTTAAGGCCAAAATCATTTGCATAAGAGGCACAAAATCTCGCAATTCACTTTTCAAAAAGCGAAAAATTGGCGAAAAACCACTTTTCAAAAAGCGATTTAACGCATCCCGCTTTGGATGTTCGGACTGCTTTACTGATCTTCCTTTTGCCGATGATGAAGCATCGCCAAACAGCAACCGGAGCATCCTTTCCACCCGACAAACAGGAATTTTCGTGGTGAATCTACGGCTTTATTTTGCCCATGTGGGAAATATGCGCTATCTTCGCGGCTGATTTTCAGCAAAATCGCCCTTCCAAGGGGCTAAAACAAACAAAATTCAACAAAAAAGATCATGAAGATTCTGCTGCTCGGAA
>DFJU01000132.1:0-10080 GCA_002373755.1 Bacteroidales bacterium UBA3663
CCTCGATGGCCTCGCCGTTCACCTTATAGCCGCCGAAGACATAACCTTCGGGGGCAGTGCCGCTGTAGCTGAGTTCGACAGTTGTGCCATTGGCATAATAGCTCGTGCCGTTGTAGGTCTTGCTGGCCGATGTCGAGGTCGATACGCCCTGCGCGAGGGTGATGGTGTGGACAGAAACAGCGCCGTTATTGTCGGTGACATCCGCACCTTGGCAACCCACGCCAGTCGCATTGCTCTGGCCTGCCATCGTGCAGTTATAATAATAGTTGTTGGAAAGGGAACCTTTGCTATTATTATATCCGACAATGGCTCCGTATCTATCCACTGACGGCACTGTAACCCCGATGACGAAGTTGTTGCTTACCATTCCACGATTATAGCCCACAATACCACCATAGTACCTGCCCGACGCACAGGTAAGCTGGGCCGAGCTTGTGCAGCCGGAAACTGTGCCGTAGTTAAAGGCCACAATGCCACCATGATAATAAGCGTTAGAGTTTGTTGCCTGAACCTGCACAGTGGATGCTACCGTACAGCCACTGACCGTGCCATTGACGTTATAGCCAGCGATGCCGCCGCTATAGAAATGGCCCAAGATGACCGAGTTGGCGAGATTGACATCCTTGACAACCGCACCCTCGCCAAGATAGCCGAAGAGACCTTGATAATTGGTGGAAGCCTTGCTGATGTTGATGCCGCTGATGGTCCATCCCATGCCGTCGAACGTTCCCTTGAACGAAATAGAGGAACCTTTACCGATGGCGGTATAGTTGTTCTCGACCGTCTTGTCGTACGTGATGTCGGCACCCAGCTGGAAATACGTGTTAGCGTAGTCGTTACCGGCATTCACCTTTTCAGCCAACAGGTCAAGTTCTGCCGTCGTGGTGATGATGTAGGGATGATCTGCCGAACCATCGGCATTGGCCGTAACGCCCCAAACATCCTCAAATGTTGCGGTGACGGTGACATCGCCTGCCGGCATTGTGAACGTATTGCCCTCGATGGCCTCGCCGTTCACCTTGTAGCCGTCAAGCGCGTTGCCGTCAGCCAGAGCACTCGCGGCGAAACTCAGCGTGACCTGCATGCCGCTCGCGTAGTAGTTCGTGCCGTAGGCTGTCTTGGTGGCCGATGTCGTGACCGAAATGCCGTTGCCCAACGTGATGGTGTAGAGCGGTTCCTTGGCCGTGCCCACCGTCGTGTTCTGTGCCGGCATCGTGAACGAGCTGCCCTCAATCTTGCTGCCGTTCACGGTGTACCAGCCAAGTTCATTGCCATTCACGCTCAGACCACCCAGTTCGACTGTCGTCCCCTGTGCATAGTAGTTCGTGCCGTTGTAGGCCTTGCTGGCCGATGACGCAACCGCGACACCCTCGCCCAAAGTGATGGTGTGGACAGAGACCGCGCCGTTGTTTTCGGTGACATCTGAACCTTTGCAGCCAATGCCAGTCGCATTGCTTACACCTGCCACCGTGCAGTTATAATAGTAGTTGTTGGAAAGGGTACCTTCGTCTTCATATCCTAAAATAGCTCCGAAACAATTGGCCTCTGAAGGCACTGTAGCCCCGATGACGAAGTTGTTGCTCACCGTACCGCCGTAATTTAGACCCACAATACCACCATAGCTCCAGCCCGACGCACTGGTAAGCTGGGCCGAGCTTGTGCAGCCGGAAACTATGCCGCCGCCGTTATAGCCGACGATACCGCCATGATAATAATCGGCAGATTCTGTTGCCTGAACCTGCACGGTAGATGCGACCGTACAGCCGCTCACCGTACCGCCGTTATTTTGACCCACGATGCCGCCGCTATTGTTATAGCCCAAAACGACAGAATTGGTCAGGTTGACATCCTTGACAACAGCACCCACGTCAAGATAGCCGAAGAGGCCCTGATAATAGGTGGAAGCCTGACTGATGTTGATGCCGCTGATGGTCCACTCCTTGCCATCGAACGAACCCTTGAACGAATTAGAGGAATTTTTACCGATGGCGGTATAGTTGTTCTCGACCGCCTTGTCGTACGTGATGTTTGCACCCAGCTGGAAATACGTGTTAGCGTAGTTGTTGCCGGCATTCACCTTTTCAGCCAACAGGTCAAGGCCTGCCGTCGTGGTGATGATGTAGGGATGATCTGCCGAACCATCGGCATTGGCCGTAACGCCCCAAACATCCTCAAATGTTGCGGTGACGGTGACATTGCCTGCCGGCATCGTGAAGGTGTTGCCCTCGATGGCCTCGCCGTTCACCTTGTAGCCGCTGAAGACATAACCTTCGGGGACAGTGCCGCTGTAGCTGAGTTCGACAGTTGTGCCATTGGCATAATAGTTCGTGCCGTTGGCTGTCTTGGCAACTGTGCCCGTTGCGGTGACGCCGTTGCCCAACGTAATGGTGTAGAGCGTCTCTTTGGCCGTGCTCACCGTCGTGTTCTGTGCCGGCATCGTGAACGAGCTGCCCTCAATCTTGCTGCCGTTCACGGTGTACCAACGAAGCTCATTGGCCGCAGCTGTAACCAGACCACTCAATTCAATTTTCAAACTTTTGGCATAATAACTTGTGCCGTTGTAGATCATGCTTGCCGTTGTAGTCGTCTTAACACCGTTATTGAAAGTGATGATGTAAGCATCGGAAACAGCATTGCCAGCCACCGTGCAATTATAATAGTAATTGTTGGTCACAGACGTTTTACCCCATCCATATCCGAGAATAGCTCCATAATAGGAATAAATACTCGGCACTTCGGCGCCAATGACAAAATTGTCGCTTATCAAACCTTCATCTACCCATGTGTAACCCGCAATGCCACCATAATAACTTATATTTGATGAAATGCTAGTAGTAAGTTTGACAGAACTAACACAATTTGTGATTGTACCGTAGCCGTTAAAGCCTGCAATGCCACCATGATACCAAGCACTAGAATTTGTTGCATGAACCTGCACGTCAGATGCGACCGTACAGCCACTGATCGTACCTTCATCATTCCAGCCAGCGATGCCGCCGCATCCGTTCCTGCCCAAGATGAACGAATTGACCAATTTGACATTCTTGACGACCGCATCCTTGCCGAGCTGGCCGAAGAGACCCTGATAATCGGTGGAAGCCTGACTGATGTTGATGCCGCTGATGGTCCATCCCATGCCGTCGAACGTTCCCTTGAACTTATTCGTCCGACCGCCAATGGCCGTGTAGTTATCCTCGACCGTCTTGTCGTACGTGATGTCGGCTGTCAGCACGAAGAATGACGAAGAGTAGGAATTGCCATTGTTCACATCTGTAGCCAACTGGTTAAGGTCCGTGGTGTTGGCAATCTTGTAAGGGTCATTCTGCGTACCTTTGCCACCACTGAAAGTACTGGCAGCCCACGCCGTTGCCGCCGTGAGTGACATTGCGAGCAGCACTAACGCCATTCGCAGGAAAGAGGTTACGCCCTCAATTGAGAATTTTCGTCTCTTCATTTTTAGTGTTTTGTTTTTGTTGTTAAATTTGTTTTGTATATATTATTCTTAACCAATTCATTATTTCATTTCTTCGACTTGGTGCGGTATTCACTCGGAGTCACGCCGAACTGCCGCTTGAAGGCGCGCGTGAACGACGGCAGGAAAGATTTCAAACTTCCTTTTGAGTTCAAATGTCTCTTCATTTTTTATGTTTATTTTTTGTTTTTATATCTATTTTTCGTAACCTTTGCACACGAAAACGATTCATTTCTAAAAATCATTCCGTTATGACAACCATGCAACTGCGGGAGGAACTGTTCCGCGAACTGAATCCCTTGCTCGACAGCGAAGAGGCAATGAAACGCCTCATCAAGTACGCTAAGAAAATCGCAGCACCATCACAACCGGCCGACGATACCGAATATCTGTTGTCCTCTTCCCCTATGGCCGAAGTCATCCGACAAGGACAGAAAGACATCGAAAACGGCCGTGGTAAGGCCATCAAAGTGGAAGATTTATGGAAATAATCTTCACTCCCCAAGCCTTGAAAGACCGTGATTATTGGAAACGGACTGGCAACAAACGCGTCATGAAGCGCATCAGCGAACTGCTGGAAGATATTCAGCAGCACCCGTTTTCCGGCATCGGCAAACCAGAACCGCTAAAAGGCGATTTGCACGGATTGTGGAGTCGCCGCATCACCGACGAACATCGTCTGGTTTACTCCGTGAGCGATGGCATGATATACGTCTATGTTCTCGCAATGCGATTCCACTACTCGAAGTGATTTTCCCATGAAGATGTGTCCGGCACATCTTCTTTTTTTTTCATTTCTTCGACTTGGTGCGGTATTCACTCGGAGTCACACCGAACTGCCGCTTGAAGGCTCGGGTGAACGATGGCAGGTCGTTGTAGCCGCACGAGAGCGCAATCTCGACAATCTTGCGGTCGTCTTCCGAAAGCATCTGGGCGCAATGCAGCAGACGTTGCTCGCTCATCCACGCCACCATATTGCTGCCGCGCGCCGTGACAAAGGCCGAAACCGCATCGACACTCACGCCAAGCGCAGCCGCAACATCCTCAATGCGTGCCTTGCCGCAAAAGAAAGGGTTGCTCGTCACATCGGTACCCCACGGCGTCTGTCCGCCACGCTCCATGCTGAGCAGCTGGGGCAGACGCATGTTGATGAGCGTCGAGGGGTCCTCTTTGGCCACCACGGAACGCAACTCTTCGGCGCCCACACGATAGATAAAGGCCGAAAGCACAAGTGTGGCAATATAAAGGATGTTGAAAAAGATGTGCAGCCACATGCTACCGAAGCACAACGGCAGGAATCCGGTCAGGAGCAGGATGGTCCAAATGAGCGTAATCCGAATCTGCGACTTATGGATTCGGATATCGACATCAGTCGGACGGTTGCCAATTCGCCAGCGGTCGAGGAAAATGGCATCGGCCAACAGACACAATGCGAAAATCACCGATATGGCCAACAGTGCCAGAAAGATGATGCGGCCGAAGAAGACGAGCGGCGCACTGTTGCGGAACTCGCCCAACATATCGTAGGAGAAAATCTGACGATAATAGCCGAAGCGCACCATCAGCTGATTGACGAAAAGCAGCATGACCGACGGGGTGAGCAACATCATCCAATTGGCGACAATGCGGTAGTGCCCACGGCGCAGGAAGGCACAGGCGGCCATCGCAAAGACCTGGAAACAGGCGGCACAGAGGCCCAGCGCCTGGGTGGGTAAAATCTCGATGCCTTCGTCCGACACGATGAAACACGTGCTCAACTTGTAGGCTCCGAGCAGGAATAGGGAAAAAGGATAGAAACGGCAACAGACTGATTGCGGATTGTCACGATAGCGGACGGCCACCATCGCAATCGGAATGGCAAGCAGCCAGCTGATCAGCACAGCAACAGCATTTGTTACGTAAAATAAATATAAGATGCCCATAATGCTCAATAATCGGTTGCAAAGATAGTTGTCAGGCGTTTTCAAAAAGTTGGCATTGACAAAAAATATATTGGCATCGACCATAAATATGCCTCACAATGCTGCCAATCGATTGGCATTGTCATTCACGTTAGCCAATTACGACGGCAAAATCATTGGCAATCGGGGTGAAATCTATCCGTCCGCCAAAGCAGACAACGTCAACGCCGCAACCCGTTTTTTCACAATAATGACGGGTTGCGGCGCTATGTGTTTTCGCTATCAGACTGTTTTTTTGCTAAAATTACGGCCGATGCAATAGGCGATGATGAGAAAAGATTTCCTTACTGTTGCCCCCAGCTGCTCCTCATATTATGGATGATACAGTTTTTTGTTCAACCTTTTTCTTCAGCCGATTCAACCTGATTCAGATATTCTTGCGCATTGAGCGATGTGACGACCGAATGACCCAGCTGTTTTTCCAGTTCGAGACGGGCGGAGCGCGCTACGTTGCCACCTCAGCCATCCACACCTTGAACGGTTCAGCCTTGGGCGATGGAATGGATTGGATAATGCGGGAAATACCTTCTTGTAAAGCACAATTCACCCGTTGCCGACCGCCAGCTGTCTGCAATGAAAGGGGGGTGACAAACTGTCCCCACCTCCGTCAATTGCATCAGTCCGTTGCGCACCTCACCGAAATAATGCACACGTCCTTGTGGTGACGAAATATTCTGCACTATTGTATCTGTGCCATCGTGCACGCGGCGTCTTGCGGATGGGGAGGGACATAATTAGACGCCCAATAGTTCCTTCATCATTTTAACACATTGTCTACCTTGCTCTTGATTATCTTTGATGACATCGCATTGGATGCCAAATCCGTTATAAAACACATTTCGGGGTAAAACAAATCCAACGACCATTACATAAAGTGGCTCAAATTTGTGTGGAGCTTTGGGCGTTAATACAATTTCTGGCGACACATAACTCGTATAATCATTTTCATTCTCATCCTTCTCTGTTTCGATTTCAGTATGGTATGTAATGTAAAACAAATCAAGGAAATCGTCGTCACATGCCAATAAGAAATCATAATAATTATCCAGCATATCCCATACACAACTATCTGCGTATTCTCGAAATGCCAGTTCTGCTTCGTCGTATAATTGTTTTGCCTTGGGTGATATTTTGTTCATATCGCATTACCAATTATTTATGGTTCCTATCATTGCTGTCCCCAGCTGCTCCTGTCCAGATTGCGGTAGCTGATGGCCTCCGCTACGTGAGTTGAGGCGATGTTTTCTGCGCCCTCATAGTCGGCAATGGTGCGGGCCACGCGGAGGATGCGGTCGTAGGCGCGGGCCGAGAGGTCGAGTTTCGACATGGCATTCTGGAGCATCCGCAGCGAACGGTCGTCCAGCTGGCAGAACTGGCGCATCAGCGACGGCGTCATCTGCGCGTTGCAGTGAATGGTGCGCTGCCCCTCCTCCACCGGAATCGAGCCGAAACGCTCCTCCTGAATCCGGCGCGCCTTGAGCACCCGTTCGCGGATTGAGGCCGACGACTCCGCTACGTGAGTGCGCGACATCTCTTCGAACGACAACGGACGGATTTCAATCTGCAGGTCGATGCGGTCGAGCAACGGGCCGGAGATGCGGCTCAAATATTTCCTGACCTGCCCCTCGCTGCACGTGCAGTCGCGCGTCGGATGGTTGTAGTAGCCGCACGGGCACGGATTCATCGAGGCCACCAGCATCACGCCCGACGGGTAGGTCACGGTGTTCTTTGCACGGGCGATGGTAATCACGCGGTCTTCAAGCGGCTGGCGAAGCACTTCGAGCACCTCGCGGCGGAACTCGGGCAGCTCGTCGAGGTAGAGCACGCCGTTGTGGGCCAATGAGACTTCGCCGGGCATCGGATTCGACCCGCCGCCGATGAGCGCAACGCTCGAAATCGTGTGGTGCGGCGCGCGGAACGGTCGCTGCGTGATGAGCCCCGTGGCGGCACGCATTCCGGCCACGCTGTGGATTTTGGTTGTCTCCAATGCCTCACTCAGCGAGAGCGGTGGCAGAATGCTTGGCAGACACTTGGCCATCATGCTCTTGCCTGCACCCGGAGGACCCACCATGATGAGGTTGTGGCCGCCCGATGCCGCGATGGCGAATGCTCGCTTGACCTGCTCCTGCCCTTTCACATCGGCGAAATCGGCCGGAAAGATGCGCTCGGCACTGGCAAAGATCTCGCGCGTGTTGACCGTCACCTCGTCCAGTTCGCCCTTGTCGCTCAAGAAGTTGACCACCTGAAGAAGCGTATCGGCCGCAAGCACCTGCAAATTGTTGACCACAGCCGCCTCGCGCGCATTCTCGCGCGGCACGATGATGCCCTTCAGCTTCATCTGACGTGCCAGGATTGCAAACGGCAGACAGCCCGACACGGGTTTCACCTTGCCGTCGAGCGACAACTCGCCCACCATCATATATTGCGACAGCTTGTTGGCCGGAATCTCTTCGCCGGCGGCCAGCACGGCAACGGCAATTGGCACGTCGTACATCGAACCCTCCTTGCGCACATCGGCCGGAGCGAGGTTGATGACTATCTGTTTGCGGGGCGTGTGGAAGCCCGATTCGCGTAGTGCGCTCTCCATGCGGTCGCGGCTCTCCTTGACGGCGGCATCGGGCAGGCCGATGATGAGCACGCGGCATCCGGGCGACGTGGCTGTCTCGCAATAGACCGGCGTCGCATCAATGCCTTGCAGGGCTGCTGAAATCGTTTGTACAACCATGGGATTTAAGGTTTTGAGGTTGTTAGGTTTTAAGGTTATGAGAGAATTCAACTCCTCCCCATTTTGTGGTCCTCGCAGCGAAAGGATAGATTGACAATCTTTCAGCGTGAAGACGAAGCGGAAAGGTATGGGGGATATTACTTCTTCAGCTTGTTGTTCACCGTGCTGTTGAGCGGTGTCTTGTCGAGCCATTCATACAGTTCGTCGCCCGCCATGTTGTGCTTCTGGTAGTTGCCGAACCTATCGACCAGCACCATCCACGGCAGATGTTCAATCTGGCAGCTCATGGCCAACGGATGCGCATAGCCGCCGGGCAGGATTGCATGATGTCCGGGCAGACCCTTGACGGCCGACCGCCATGCCGCGCTGTCGTCGCAATGCATACACACCGACATCAGTTCGATGCGGTGAGCCTTCGGACGGCGCGTGGCCGACTTCTCGGTGGCAAAAGTCGCTGCGTGGTCGTACAGGCCGTAGTCGCGTGCGATGGCCTTCATCACCTGCAACGAGTCGCGCGACAGGCTGTCCTCCATCGACCAGAAAATCAGCAGCAGCGACTCCGGCCGGTTGCTCAACAGCTGGAATACGGTGTCGGATGTCTGGACATCGACGCGCGGCAGACGTGTCGCCTTGCCCAACGCCTGCGACTTGCGGTCGAGCATCTGGTTGATCGACTGCATGAGCCACGCCGGACGTGCGCTTTCGGGCAGACCGCCCAGTCGGCGGCGCACATAGAGCGAATCGGAAATGATGCCAATCGAGTCGCGTAGCAGCAGCGTGCGGAGTATGTCGGTGGTATCGACCGCATCCTGCACGACGTCGCCGTTGGCCAGCAGTTGCACATTCAATTTCGCGCCCGACAGTCCGTAAAGCCGCGCTACGTGACCTCGGCCGTCGTACAGACAAAGTTCGTCGGCATCGAGCGGCGTGTGCCCCTGATATGAGAATGCACCATCGACCACGGGCAATTGCACGACCTCGCAGGCGGCAAGCGTGTCGCCCATCACCGACGACGAAATCTCGTGGCGGTCGATGAGCAACGTCACGAAACTGTCGGCAGCAGCACTGTCGGCCTGCATGATGATGCCCGACAATGTATAAGGAGAGCCTTCTGCCACACGCAGTTTCGAGTCTGTGCACGAGACCAAAACCAGTGGAAACAAAAGGCTGACAAGACGGAGTTGGAAAATGCTTTTCATGGCCGCAAATGTACGTTTTTCTGCGCAATCCGCCAAATTTCACATTCAATTTGTAGCTACGTGCGGAAGGGCAAAAAAATAAGCTGAACCTCTGTTCAGCTTATTTTTTGAATCAGCATTTCTGATTCCCGTTTTTCTGGCATTAGACTTAAGGTAATATTTTTGACGTTTTTTTAAGGTATGTGTTATGGTTGTGTCTTTAAGGTGTTGCAAAGATAGGCCCATCTGTGAAAGCGGGCAAATTTTTTTATTTGGGAAAACGGTTGCACAACCCTCATTTTTTGCATTTGTATGTTTAAAAACATATAAATTTGCAAATATTAACCGTCATGGCCGATTCTGAATGTCAAGTCCGATGGCCAACGGGCGATGGATGTTGTCACCTGAAATTCCCAATTTTCGGTCAATTCAGGTCTGTCGGACGGCATCTGCGATGCTCATCGGCAACCTGTTACGCGATTTTTACGGCCGACGGAACCACGATTTCTACTTCACCCGTTCGCGTAGCTGTGCATTCCGCCCAACAGGAAGTTCACGCCGAAGTAGGTCATCAGCACGGTGAGGAAGGCGATGACCATGAAGGCGTGGAAGAACCGCGGCCGACGGAACTGCGGCAGGCTCTGGCTGTGGAGCGCGAAACTGTAGAACAGCAGCGTGATGAGCGCCCAGACCTCTTTCGGGTCCCAGCCCCAGTAGCGTCCCCACGAGACATTGGCCCAGATG
>DFJU01000132.1:10134-14616 GCA_002373755.1 Bacteroidales bacterium UBA3663
CCCAGATGGCTCCGATGAAGATGCCACCCGCCATGCAGAAGAGCGCCGGATAGAGCAGCACGCGCGAAATGTCCTGCAACTGGACCAGCTTCGCCTCGTCGCGCACGAAGAGCGAGGTCAGACCGTTCAGGAAGGTGAAGGCCAACAGCGCATAGGCCACCATGATGATGCAGACGTGGCTCGACAGCAGCGGTGACGAGAGCACCGGCATGAGCGGCGTGATCTGCGGGTTGGACTGCCCCATCATCGAGACGAGCAGCGTCAGCCCCGACAGCAGGTAGCCGAACGGCATGATGAGCACGAAGCGGCGTTGCAGGGCCAATGTGAACGACATCACGACGACGGCGAGGAACTGCATCGTCTCGTGGCCGTTGGTGAGCGGCAGATGGCCGGAGACGTACCATCGGACACCCAGAAAAACAATCTGGTAGATCAAGGCCAATGCCATGACCGCATTGACTGCAACGACCGACCATCGGGGCAGGCGGCGTCCCTTCAGCCAGAAACGGAGGTAGAAGGCGAACAGCACGATGCCGAGTGTGGCGAAGGCCATAGCCAACGGTCGCGTAGCGTTGCACGAATTGTAGAGCTTCTCGGCGCGGAAATGGGCGTCGGACGGCAGCACATCGGCCGCCTGCTCCATCTGGAACTTGCGAATCTTGCCCACGGTGTAGCTCATCTTGTCGTACTGCTGCATGACGGCGAGCTCGGCCACGTAGTTCATCGACTTCTTGACGAAATACCACGACGGCTCGTCCATGTCGAGCGGCAGGTTGTCCGACTGGCTGAACCACGTGAGCGACGTCGTCGAGGTCGTGTCGTTGGCCGATGCCACACGATAGGGATAGATGCGCATGAAGCGGCCGGCATGGAGCATCTGGATGATGGCTTGCTGTTCATCGGCCGCAGCCTTGTTCTTGGCCTTCTTGAGAGGCTGCTCCATCCATTTGGTCGGGAAGAAAAGCCAGCCGGTGAAGACCTGTTCGGCCGTGTAACCCGCGTAGCGCGGCTTGCCGTAGAGCTTGGACGTGAAGTCGTAGGCCACGGTCTGGAGCGGACAGATGCGTCCGTTGTAGTAGGCGTAGAGGTCGCAGAACTGGTTGGCCAACGTGTCGGACAGAACCTTCAGTCCGTCGGCCGACGGGCGCGCGTGAGCCATCGGCCATGACAATAATGCGATGACGGCCAACGCCCGGAGCCGGCGCAGTGCCTGACGGAAACCCTCGCGCGGATGGATGAGCAGGATAATCATCGAAAGGAAGAGCAGGCCGTAGCCGACATAGGTCACGCCGATGCCCCACGGGTCGTAGGCCACAGAGAGCGTCGTGCCCTGTAGGTCGGGGTCGTAGGCCGCCTGATAGAAGCGGTAGCCCTGATGTTGGCCGATGTTGTTCATCGAAATCTGGCACTCGGTCTCGGCGGCTGACGGGCCAGAGATGCCGATGCGCGAGATGTAGTCCATCGGGGTCGATGTGCCGGGATAGTTGGCCACCTCGAAGCTCATCAGCCGCACGGTGAACGGAAAGTCGGCTACGCGACCTCCATCGGCCAAGAACGCCGACACGCCGGGCTGATCCATGCGCAGATGCAGTTCGCCCTGCCGCCCCCACACGTGGGTGATGAGCGCGCCGGCCAGGATGATGACCAGCGAGACGTGCAGCAGGAGCAGGAACGGCCTATGCAGCATCCGACGTGCAAAGACGTAGGCCAAGCCCGATGCCGCCAACAGCGCCCACAAGGCGGCGAACCACCACGAGCCATAGATTCCGGTGGCCGAGCCGGTCATTTTTTCAACGAAGGTTGCCGCCACCATCACGACGATGACGACGGCAAGCATAGAGAAAGTTGTGTATTTGAGTTGTTTCATAAAAAAGGAAGACGACCCCCTCCCAACCTCCCCGAGGGGAGGAGACGGATGAAATCATTTGACTGGTAAAACGAAAAATTCCGTTGTTTATTTTATGGCCGATGGAGCAAACCACTCCCCTCCCCCGTGGAAAGTCGGGAGGGGGCGGTGTGGTCATCAGATTGCATCGACGAACTTGACGACAGCTTCGCGCTCCTCCTTGGTCAGTTCGCGGAACTTCTCGACAGCCGAGCGTGCGTCCGATTCGGCAGCACCGTGCCACATGATGGCTTCGAGCGTGTTGCGTGCGCGGCAGTCGTGCAGACGGTCTTCGCAGCCCTCGGTCAACTTGCAGAGGCCGCGACCCCACAGCGGAGTGGTACGGCACCAGCCTGTGCGGATATCATTGACCATAAAGAGCTTATGCTGTACGAAGTCGGTGTAGGGCCAAATCTTCTGGTGCGGATAGCGTGGCATCTGGTCGTCGCTGGTGAAGAACTTGTTCGGATCCTGGATGTGGTCGTCGCCGGTGGTCCATGATGGCCGATGGCACTGCGCACAGCCGATGGAGCGGAACAGGTCGTGGCCCAGCTGCACGTCGGGATCGTCGAGGTCGCGCGCGGCAGGAACGGCGAGGCCACGGTGCCAGACCATGAAGTCGGTGTAGTGGGCATCGTCCATCTCGACGTCGAGTTCGGTCGAGGTCAGGTAGTTCCAGATGTTCTGGGCGACATCCTCGGTGTGCCACGTCGGATGGTTGTGGTCGGGGTCAATCTGCTCAATCCATGCGGGGAAGGCAGCCTGCACGTCGGCATCGTTCATCGACTGCTGTGCGTAGAACTTGCCTGCAAGATCGAGGTAGTGATAGCGGCGGTCGCTGCGGGTCACGTTGGTGATATTCCATATAGCGTTGGCGCCGGCTCCGTCTTGCAGCGAGCCGCGCGTCATGGCATAGGTGAACTTCTTCACCGGTCCGTGGCTTCCGCGGAAGGTTCCCAGGTCGTTGTAGGGGGCACTGTAGTAGGCTGTCGGCGCAAAGTCGTTGGCGGCTTTGTCCCACATGGCCGGGTTCAGCTGTACGCCTGCGGCGGCCTCTGCCCGGTATTGCTCGCGCATGTCTTCGTCGCTGATGGCGTCGATGAGGCCGGTTCCGTAGAGTCCGATGGTCGACTCCAGTCGCACCTCATAGTTCGTTGGCTTCGGATTGGTGTTGAAAGCCGACACGGGAATGTTCACCTCGGGGTAGATAAGCTCGTATTTCTCGCCGTCGGGAAACGCCATGGCGAGTCCGCTGGGCATGGAGTTTACGTTCTTCCATTCAATGCTTATCTGCTTCTCGTCTATCGGAGCCTTGAAGGGATTCATGGCGGCTGTCTGCGGCATGCCGGTCACTTCAGAGATGTAGGACGACGGAGCAACGGTGTAGCGCACGCCATCTGAGGTGAAGGCTTCGTTGGGATGGTAGACCACAAGCAGGTAGCCGTTGCCGATGGTATTGGCGCGATACTCGGTCTGTCGCTTCCCATGCCCGTAGGAAGGATGGCAGGCGATGCAGCTGTTTCTCACCCATGCCGGACCGAGACCTTTTCGGGGCTGCTGTTCAAAGGTGTAGAGATGCTCGAAGAAATCTTCACCCACGTTGAAGTCGTTCTCCATGCCAGGCACCCTTTCTACGGCAGGAGCGGCCGCTGAATAGCTGGCCTTGTCGGTGGTTCCCAGCTCGCCGCCGGGATACCATTCCTCGGCCGAGAAGGTGTCGTTGGCTTTTCCGAATACGTTTTCCGAGGGAGTCAGTGGACCCAGACCTTCGTTCGGGTCGCCGTTGTCGTCCCTACATGCGCTGAAGAGCGACACCATGAGCAGTGCCGCCAGCGTTGTTCTTGAGAGATGGATGGTCTTCATGATAATTGTTATTGATTAGAGATGGCACAATGTTTTGTATATGGAACCGCAGAAGCGCGGGAGTTGCAGGAGTTTCAGACGATGTCTCAGGCTTCTGAACTTTCTGAACTCCTGCAACTCTTTCCCCGTCGGGGACTTCAGCTGCGGTCTATTCCTCGGTGATAGATTCCCAGTTGTCGGGGTCGTCGAAGCTCTTTCCCCACACCACGCTGCAGTATTTTACGAAGGGCGACGGCATCTTGCTGATGCCGGCAATGGCGTCCACGTAGGCTTTCTCCACGGCATTGTTCACGGCATCGTTCCTGACGCTGGCAAAGAATGTGTGGAAACTGTAGGCGCTGGCCTTCTTGTCGGTGGAGCCGAGCCAGATGTTTCGGATGGAGCGGATGTTGTCGCTGAAGTCGGTGATGGAGTTATAGCTGTAGGGCGACTCCACGTATGCGATGTCGGCGTTGGCGAAGGGGTTGGCAATCTTTGCCGTTCCCACCTCGTTGCAGATGCCGAAGCAGCTGCCCTCGTCGTTGCTCAGAATCTGGGCAATGGCTGCTTCCAGTGTGGCAAAGGAGCTCTTGCTGTTCTTGCCGGCCTGTGTGAGGTTGTCGCCAAAGGACAGTCCGTTCTCGGTGGTATAGTCGAGTTTGGCGGCCTTCACCACAGCGACGCGGCTGGCATTCTTCTCGCCTTCCCACGCCACTTGGAGCTGGAAGGTGCGCTCCTTCAGCAGTTTGCAGATG
>DFJU01000118.1:0-1157 GCA_002373755.1 Bacteroidales bacterium UBA3663
TCAAGGTCGGCGGTGATGCCTTCGCGGGTGACGGCTCCGTTCATCCAATACCAGAATGTCCAGGGTTTTGCATCGTCGGCATTGGCCGTAAAAATGCTGCCTAAAAGGAGAGAAATGAGGAATTTGCGCATTATTTTAAGGGATATTAAGGGAAGTGAAAAAGGAGTAAAAGGGGAGTGAAAGGGACGTTACTTATGGCGATTTCAAAGGGTTGCTTGAAATGAAATCTCTAATTCTTGATTAACAGATATTTCGCCGCATATGTCTTTGTGTCGGCTGGATTCTCCCTCCCTCGGGAGGGTCGGGGAGGGGTCGTTTTTTTGTTTCAGACTATCTCTCCAATCAGTGTGGCCGATGATGCCTCCGTGACCTTGACCATGACGAGGTCGCCCGGCTTGCAGTCGCCCTTGGGGAAGACGATCATTTTGTTCTGCTGGCTGCGGCCGCACATCTGTTCGCGGCTGCGTTTGGAGTATCCCTCGACGAGCACCTCGAACGTCTTGCCCACGTCGCGGCGGTTGCTTTCGAGCGACAGTTCGTTCTGGAGCGCGATGATTTCGTTCAGACGGCGGATTTTCTCCTCTTCAGGCACGTCGTCCTCAAAATGGCGTGCGGCGTAGGTGCCGGGCCGCTCGGAATACTTGAACATGAAGGCGCTGTCGTAGCCCACTTCGCGCATCAGGCTGAGGGTGTCGGCATGGTCGGCCAATGTCTCGCCGCAGAATCCGCAGAAGACGTCGGTCGAGATGCCGCAGTCGGGGATGTAGCGGCGCAGCGTGGCGATGCGGTCCAGATACCATTCGCGCGTGTATTTGCGGTTCATGCGCTTCAGGACGACGTTCGAGCCGCTCTGGACGCACAAGTGCAGGTGGTTGCAGATGTTCTTGTGCGATGCCATTGCCTCGATGATCTTGTCGGTGAGGTCGTGCGGATTGGATGTCGAGAAGCGGATGCGCATCGAGGGAGCGGCATCGGCCACAATGGCCAAAAGATCGGCGAAATCGGTGCCGTCGCAGTTGTAGCTGTTGACGTTCTGGCCGAGCAGGGTGACCTCCTTGAAACCCTTGGCCTCCAGGTCGCGTAGTTCGTTCAGGATGCTGTCAACGCTGCGGCTGCGTTCGCGGCCACGGGTGTAGGGCACGATGCAGTAGGTGCAG
>DFJU01000118.1:1221-14461 GCA_002373755.1 Bacteroidales bacterium UBA3663
TAGGTGCAGAAATTGTTGCAGCCGCGCATGATGGAGATGTAGCCCGAGATGCGGCTGTGGCCGATGCGCTGCGGGATGATGTCGCGGTAGGTCTCGGTGGTCGATAGTTCGACGTTGACGGCCTTCTCGCCACGTTCGGCTGCGGCGATGAGGTTTGGCAGGTCGAGGTAGGAGTCGGGACCGGCCACGAGGTTAGCGCCACGTTCGACGAGTTCCTCGCGCACACGTTCGGCCATGCACCCGAGTATGCCGACGATGAGCCTGCGGCCCTTGTTGCGCAGGCTCTGGAAGAATTGCAGACGTGAATAGATTTTCTGTTCGGCGTTGTCGCGCACCGAGCAGGTGTTGACGAAGACGGCATCGGCCGTGTCGATACTGTCGCACAAATCGTAGCCGGCCATCTGCATTATGCTGGCCACGACTTCACTGTCGGCCACATTCATCTGGCAGCCGTATGTCTCGATGTAGAGATGTTTCATGATTGTTCGCTTTCCTTGCTTTTGTTATTTTCACAACCTGCTTTTTCTTTTCCCCTTGCAAGATTGCCGTTGAAGCCAAAAAATGCTTACATTTGCGGCCGCAAAGATACGCAGATTCTGCATCAAAAACAAGATTCAGCATGATTTATACCAAAATGTCGGCCGACGAGGCAGCGGCTCTTATCAACCACGGAGCGACCATCAGCGTCAGTGGTTTTACGGCCGCCGGTACACCTCGCGTAGTGACTGAGGCATTGGCCGTGAAAGCCGAAAAGGAGCACGCCGAAGGCCGTCCGTTCAAGATAAACCTGTTCACCGGAGCATTGACCAACGAGTGTGTCGATGAGGCATTGGCCAAGGCTCACGCTATCGACCGAAGAATGCCGTTCCAAGGCTCTCCAGCCATGCGCGCGGGCATCAACAGCGGCGAAATCAACTATTTCGACATGCACTTGAGCGTGGTCGGCCAGTATGTGCGCTACGGCTTCTTGGGCAAGATCGACTTCTGCATCATCGAGGCACTCGACATCAACGACGAGGGCGAGATTGTCCTCTCGGGCGGCATCGGATGTGTCGATACCTATTCGCAGATGGCCGACAAGATTATCGTCGAACTCAACTCGGCCTACGACACCCGAATCCGTGGCCTGCACGACATCTATACGCCAGCCACGCCGCCTCACCGCCGCGAGATTCCGATCTACGAGCCGCAGGACCGCATCGGTTCGCCCGTCCTGAAGGTCGATCCGAAGAAGGTGGTGGCCGTCGTCGAATGTAACTACCGCTACGGCGTGAAGCCGTTTTCGCCTATCGATGCCACAACGGCGCAGCTCGGCCGCAACGTGGCGCGTTTCCTGACCGAGGAGCTTCAGGCTGGACGCATCCCGCCCGAATTCCTTCCCCTGCAGAGCGGCGTGGGCAACGTGTCCAATGCCATCCTCCACGAACTTCAGGAGGCCGACGAGATTCCGCCGTTCAAGCTCTACACCGAGGTGCTGCAGGACCAGGTGATCGACCTGATTGACCTTGGCCGATGCACCTTCGCGTCGTCCGGAGCATTGGCCCTGAGCGATGAGGTCTATGACAAGGTTATGGCCAACATCGACTTCTACAAGCAGCACATTGTGCTCCGTCCGTATGAAATCTCGAACCATCCGGAAATCGTGCGCCGACTGGGCATCGTGGCCATCAACACGGCATTGGAGGCCGACATCTTCGGCAACGTCAATTCGACCCACGTGCTCGGCACCAAGATGATGAACGGCGTGGGCGGTGCGGCCGATTTTGCACGCAATGCCTACATCTCGGTTTTCATCTGCCCGAGTGTGGCCAAGGGCGGCAACATATCGGCCATTGTGCCCTATGCATCGCACATCGACAGCTCGGAACACTCGGTCATGATCATCATCACCGAACAGGGCATCGCCGACCTGCGCGGCAAGTCACCACGCCAGCGCGCCGAGTGCATCATTGAAAACTGCGCTCATCCGTCCTACCGCCCCCTGCTACGCGAATATCTGCACCTCATGGACGGTCAGGGCGGTCACACCCCACTCTCGCTGCATCACGCGTTCGCCTTCCACGAGGAGTTCATGAAGAGCGGCGATATGCACAACACGAAATTCTGAAACAATTATCTTTTTATGATACCATTATGAAAAACAATGTCTTACAGTGGTCGGTGCTTTTTGCATCGGCCATCGTTTTTTTCCTGACGGGCTGTAGCAAAAGTGCCAAGGACAGAATCCCGGCTTGGCGCGGTATCCACAATGCACACGTTTATGTCGATCTCGGCCTGAGCGTCAAGTGGGCGACGGTAAACATCGGCACCAACAGTCCGTACGATTTCGGCAATTTTTACAAGTGGGGTGAGACCAGCGCCGTCGATCCTTGTAAGAACGTCCCTTATAAGTATATAGAACGGCATGGCCGCAATAGAACAATCACGAAGTATTATTGTGATGGCGAAAATGACTGGAATGATTTTGGGGAAGATGATGGCGTGGTTGACAACAAGACAACGCTTGAGTTGACCGATGATGTCGCTGCGGTCAAGTGGGGCGGCCAATGGCGTATGCCGACTTGTGCGGAGTGGCAGGAATTGGAACGGAACTGTTATTGGGAGTGGTGCAGCGATTATCGGGGACAAGGTGCGCGCGGTTGGGTTGTCTTCAAGGTCAAGGCTGATGCCGATAAGGGGAAAAAGCTATACGAACTTGATAAGACTCCAGCAACGGCTTGTTATTTTGTGGCCGATGATGCACACATCTTTCTGCCGACGGTCGGTGTTTACTCGCAGGCAACAAAAGGTTGTTATTGGTCAAGTTCGCTTTGGGTGTATCGTCCGTGTCGTGCCCGAAGCATGTTTCTGGATTGCTTGAATGTGAGTATTGAAGGCGGTTCTCTTCGTGAAACAAGCCAGATGGTTCGCGCCGTCTGTAGCGTGGAGTAGGACATTGGACAAGAATCGCAAAATGTTTTTTTCGTCCTCTTTGCCGTTGTGACGAAATAAAGTCAAGCACAAAAAAAGAGCCGTCCGATTCATTTCGGACGGCTCGCAAATTTTTGTGTATGACGGAATTACTTCTGGAAGATGACCTTGCCGGCCTTGATGCCGAAGCCCTTGAATGAGGCGTTGGTGCGTTGGCCGTAAAGGTTGAAGGTTGCGCCATCGGCCACAGAAGCGGCGATGTTGCTGATGCCGGTGTCGTTGCCTTCGACAACGGAGATGGTCCAGCGTGGGTCGCCGCCGATGCTTTCGGGCGCGGTCGTGCCGAATGGATAGGTGAACGTGCCGTTCAGGTCGCCGTTGGCTGCATCGGTAAATGCGACGATGCCTGCGATGCTGTTCTGGACAGGTTCTGCGTCATCGCCGGTGCTTTCGTCGGCACTGGTGTCTTTGCCGTCGAAGTTGAAGACGTTGCCGCTGATGTTCCAAGTCGGATTAGCACCGTTCTGGCCGCCATTCATGCCCTTGATGACCTGTCCGCTCTTGCCGCAGTTCACGAAGATGTTGTTCTGCACATTGTAGGCAAGCCATGTCTGGTTGGCCTGGCGATGTGAGAAGAAGTTCTTGGTCGGAGCCAAGTTGTACATGGTGTTGTTAGTGAACGTGAAGGTCTGCGTAGCATCCTCCTTGTACTCCGTAGTCTTCTGTCCGCTCTGTGAACTGTAGAACGACTTCGCAGTTGCCGTAGGAGCATAGAACGTAGAGTTCGTTACGGTGAAATTAACCGCCGTGCTGCCCTTCGTGTAGTCGAAGGTGGTGGCATCGGCAGCCAGCTCAACGACACACTTGTCAACAACGACATCGCCAAAGTAGTTCTTGCAGTTGCTGTAGAACAGTGCTTTTGTAAGACCCTTCACGGTAACGCCCTTGATGGTTACGTTGGCTTCTGTCCACTCGGTTGGGTTCTCTACAGTGGCCATCTCGATGAAGTTGGCGGCCAAAGACGATGCATCGATTGTCGCGCCGTTGCCGTTGATGGTCACGCTTGCAGGAGTGGTGATTGAAGCACTGACTGTGTAGCTGCCCTCTTTGGCGAGGTTGATTGTGATGTCGTTGACGACTTTGCCTGCCTCGGTGAAGGTCTTGACGGTGTCGGCCACAGCCTTGCTGATGTCCTTGCCCGATTCGAGTGTCAATGCGATGTTGGCCGGCAAGTATGTGTAGGTGATGGATTCAGACCAACGTGGGTCGCCCAATGTTGCAGGTGCGCTGGCCATCGTCGCGTCAAGCTGGAAGTTGCCGTAGAAGAGTCCGGCCAGAGGGTCGGCAAAGAGCATGATGCCCTTCACGTTGTCGCGCACGGGCTCGTCCTTGTCGCCGTCAATCTCCTCGTCGGATACATCTTCGCCGTTGTAGGTGAAGGCATTGCCCTCGACGTCCCAAGTCGGAGCCGCGCCGCCCGTGCCGCCGTTCAAGCCGCGCAGGAACTGACCCTTCTTGCCGCAGTTCACTACGTTGTTGCGCTTCACGATGAACGAGAGCCATGTCTGGTTGTTCTGCCGCAGGGCGCAAGTCTTCACACCGTATGCGATTTTGTAGAATGTCGAGTTCTGGATGGAAATCGTCTTGCCCGACAGTTTGGCCTCATCGACCACCTTTTGGCTGCTTTGGGTGCTGAACAGCTGTCCGGTGTGTGCACTATCGGGGCTTGCGATGGTCGAGTTGTTGATTTCAAACATACCGACAACGCCGCCGCCATTGAAGTCGAAGATTGTCGAGTTGCCGCTGTTCACATTGATGTAGGTGCTGTCAACGTGGAATTCGTTGATCAGATATTTCGTCTTGTTGCAGTAGAAGAACTGCTTGTTAACGCCCACTATGTTGACCTGCTTGATGTCGATTGACGGAATCACGTAGTAGCCGTCGGCGTTGGCCTCGATGGCTGGAGTTGCCGACATCTTGATGATTGGGGTTGACATGGTGTCGGCCGCAGCGATGGTTGCGCCGTTGCCGTAGATGGCCACTGCTGCTGGAGCCACAATCGGCTTCGTGATCGAGTAGGTCACGCCATTCTTCAGGTTGATAGTGATGTTGCCAGCCTGATTGCCATTGTCTTCGATGGCCTTGATGGCATTGCTCAGAGCCTCGCTGATGTCGCCGTCTTCAGGTGCGATGTTGACGGCCACCACAGCTGCCTCGAGCGTGATGGAAATCGGGTTGAACTGAGCCACCTTGCTGAAGCCCACAGCAGCCAAGATGGTGTAGGTCGAGCCTTCGCGTGGAGCCTCGATGGTGAGTCCGAGGTTGTTGTAGGCCGGAACGGAGTCGTTGCCCGACACGATTTTGAGCGACTTGCCGGTGCCTGGGTCGGTGTAGGTCACGCCTTTCATCACGATTATCTTGTTCTGTGTCGTGGTGTCGGCAAAAGTGCCTTCGTCGTAGGTCACGGTCACGTCGCCGCCCTCCACTGCGCTGATGGTCGATGTGGGCACAACCTCAAACAGGCCGTTGTACATGCTCACCTTGCCGGTCCATTCTGGAGTCAACGTGTTGCCTTTCACTACGTTGGCTGTGCCGTACATCATGGTGTAGCCCGTGCCGTCGGCCAGATAGGTGTTGCTGCCGTTCTTGAAAGTCACGTAGGCGTTGCCCTTGAAGTAGAAGTTCGTGCCGTCGGCCAATGCGCTCAGCTCGGCCAATGAGGCTACGCCCTGCTGCACGGTGAATACCTTTTCTGATTCGCCGCTCGTTGCGCCATCCTTCACGGCGATGGCCTTCACTGTGGCCGATTCGTTGAGCGTGAACGGTGCGCTATAGGCTGTGCTTGCGGCCGATGGCTCTGTGCCATCGATGGTGTAGTAGATGGTTGCGCCCTCTTCGGCCGTGATGGTCACCTGTGCGGCATCCTTGACTGGGGTCTCGCCCGAAATTTCAGGTTTTTCGATGGACGAAACGGCATCCTTCCACACGATTTTGATGCTGTCCAGATACAGTGCGCCGTTGTTCGAGCGGATGCCGATGTACTTGTAGTCGCCAGTCAAAGCGAGTGTCTGATTACCGTCCGATTTCGTGAAAGATGCGATTTTCGTGCCTTGCGCGTCGTTCGAATAGAGGTCTTCTCCTGTGGCGTATGCTTCGTTCTTGCCATACACATCCACAGTGCGTGTCGCGTTTGTGGTGGCATCATTCCAAACGATACGAACAGACTTGGCCGCGCCGCCGCTGTTGGTCGAAACGATGCCCGACGGTTTGGTGGCTCTCAGCTGGATGTAGTTTTTGCTGCCGCCGCTCATATTGCCGGCATAGACAGCTCCAGACTCGGCTTTGATGCCCGAAACGTCGCTGTAGGATGTCGGAGAACCGAAGGTGGTGATGGCCAATTCATCGGTCACAGAGACCGAATCGGCCGCAGTCTTGGCACAGACGGCATTTGACCCCAATGCAAAGCACAACAGGGTCAGCCCAAAAGAAGTTAGACTTTTTTTCATACTGTTAGGAATTAAGTGATTAAGTGATATAGTGAAGGTTTTCAATCATCCACGTTGAAGCGATGGACAAGATTTGTCGTCTTGTGGTGCGCGTGCGAAGTTAGTGCATTTTTGTGTGAAAATGAAAGTCACTACGCGAATTTTTAAAAAAAGAAAGCCGTCCGTACATCTCGGACGGCTTAAAAAGTATATTCACACAAGGGCGTTTCTATAAACTACTTTTGCAGGAAGTCTGTAATTCTCAAATTCTTGATTTTAGAACTTGCCACAATTCATTTTACAACTGCCTTCTTGCCACGTGTTATGACGAAGCCGTTGGCCGTGCCATTCACGCGTTGGCCGACGATGTTGTAGGTGGCGGCAGGGGCATCGGACACGAGCTCGTGGATTGAACCGAGACCGACCGCATCGGCCGCAACCGTGTTGCTCGCTGTGCCGAGTCCGCCCATACGGTTCGCTACGCGGATGGCATATTGGCCGAGCGTCGGGCAGCCGTAGCTTGTGGCTGTGGTGAAGTCGATGACGCGGCCATCGCACACAATAGCGTAGCAGAGCGCATCGGCCACGGCAGGCCATGTGAGGATGCCGTCGGCCACGGTCAATGCGGGTGCGGAGAGTTGGGCTGCGCTGTCGGCCGGCGACCAGTCGGTGAAGACTTTGTCAATCGCGTAGTCGGTGGCTTGGGCGGCTGTGAGCACGGGCGTATCGCTGCCGTCGGCCGCATTGCAGGCTGCAATCGAACGCGACGAGAGGTCGAGCTGGGAGCCATCGGCCGCAACCGAACCGAATTCGTGGAAGCGGACAACCAGGCCGGATGTCATGCTGCCCCAGCCAGCGTCGGCCGGAAGCACCTGCATCGTGGTGTTGATGAAGGTGGCCGATGGCGAGTCGCCCCAAGGTCGGCCAAGCCGGTAGCCGGTGACGGCATCCTTGGCATCGGCAGGTCGGGCAATGGTGCAGCTGTCGAAGACGAAGCCGATCTGTCCGGCCTGCGTGTTGGGCGCGGTGATGTAGGCTCCGCTGGAGACGGGTTGCAGCGTGCAGCGGTTGAAGTAGGCTGTGCCGTCGCCGTAGATGAAATCGACTTCGCCGGCCACGGTGCATTCCTCCATGTAGGCTGTCGCATCGGCCTTGTTCAGATAGTAGGTGTCTTGCACGCCCTGGATGGTGACGTTGCGGTAGATGGCACGTTTGCCGCGCTGACGGATGGCGAGTGCCTGTCCGCGTGAGGTCTTGTCGGCCCAGTCGCGCGTCTGGCGCACGGTGATGTCCTGCATATAGACGTCGTTCTGGTCGGGCGCGATGTAGAGCACCGGCGTCTCGTCCTGATATTTCGTGACGTCGGCCGACGGGCAGTTGAAGATGCACACGCCGTCGCTGCTTTCGCCGATGAGCGAGGTGCGTTGCGGAACTGCGGTCATGGCCGACGAGCCGAAGTCGTAGTCGCCGTTGCGCATGAAGATGCGGTAGCGTGCGGCGGTGCTCTGTTGGGCTGCGGCCAATGCTTCAGCCAGTTCGTCGGCATTGCTTACGATGGCCTGGAACGGCCCGTCGCGGAAGATGTCGCTCTGGCTCAAATCCTTGAAGTGGGCGGTGACGACGTCGTCAGACGCGCCTACGGTGTAGATGAACTTGGCATCGGCCGACAGCACTTCGCCAGCCGAGTTGGTCCAATGCTGGAACAGGTAGCCGTTGACCGCCGTCGCGCTGAATGTCACTTCGGCACCTTCGGCAAACGACTTGCCCTTCGGACTCTGCGTGACGACACCGGCATTGGCCGGAGTGACGGCGGTGGTGATTGAGTGCTTCACTACGTGACTTTCATATTCGCCTTCGATGATGATTGTGTGCATTGTGAAGCGCCGTGCAGTTGCACTCGCGGTAGCGCTGGCGTATGGGTAGAAGATGAGGTGGCAGCTGTCGTTCGCGTAGCTGGCATCGGCCACGTCGTAGGTGAATTTGGTGAGTGTCGGCGTGAGGCTTTCGGCCTGTTTGAGCTGGATGGCTGTGTTGTTGCCCTGCTGCACATCGACGTCGAGTTTGCAGCTGCCGCTCATCGATGCGTAGAAGCTTACGCGTGTCGGCTTGAATTGGAATCCGGCGGCAGGCTTGACGCTGAATCGAATCGCGTAGTTGGCGTCGCGTGTGCTTCCGATGGCCGCATCCGGACGGTGGGCGACACCCTCGTTGAAGACGTCGCGCAGCACCCAGCCGCTGGCCGCCGTCGCCGTTGTGGCTGCGAATGCTTTGGCCGGATCGGTGGTGGCGGCTGTCTGTATTGAACCATCGCTTTCCAGTGAACTCCATGTCCAAAGTGCTGAGGCCGTTCCGCTGTTTGCGCTGGCTGCTGTCGCGTCGAACAACTTGATTGCGCCCACCATCATGTCGTTGCCGCCCACGCTGCTCCACACCAACTTGTACGATTGGGTCGGGTCAAGTTCCATGTCGAACGATTCGGACAGGTGTGCGCTCTTGCTCAGCGTGTGGTTGTTGTTGCCCACGATGGCATCGCTTCCGTCGGCCGGAATGGCTTTCAGTTGCACTTGGTCGCCTGCCGAGTTTGAGCCGCTCACGTATGTGCGCACACGGGCACAATCCTTCACATAGGCGACGAGCTTGTAGGTCGATGAGCTGCTTTGTCCCACGATGAAGCCGTAGAGCGCAGCGGTCGTTGCCCCGTCGTCGCTATATGTGCCATTGTCTTTCACTGGGTCGATGCAGTTGCGGTAGGCATCACGCTCTTGTCCGATGGTCTCCATCCACGCCAGGGTCTTGACGGTGGCCAGATTGCCATAGACGAGTTGGTGGTCGGTGGCCGATGCCGCATTGAACGCAGCCGAATGTGTCAGGTTGGTCTGGTAGTCCCATGTGCGTTCAACGCCGTTCTCGACGGTCGTGTATGTTGCAGTGCCTACGCACACTGTTCCGACGGCTGGTGTGTGGAACTCGATTCCCGTCGGGTCGAACACGTAGGGGATGAGCAGTTCGATGCGGGCGACTTGTGCGTTCTGCAACGTGATGTCGAGCGACGAGCCGATGGCGGCAAATTCCTGGGTGAGGTTGTTGCTGTAGGTCACAGTGGCCACGCTTCCTGCTTCGGCAGGCAGTGTGATGGTCAGTCCGTCGTAGCGTAGCGGCACGTCGATTGTGGCATCGTCGATGCGGGTTTCGGCCACGAAGATTCCGCTCTTGCCATTGGCCAATGCGGGAGCCTGTCCGATGGTGAAGTCCCAAGCGACGGTCACGTCGTCCGAGCGTTCGGCAATGCTTGTGCTGTTTTTGGTGAACGATGGCGTGAGGGTGACGTCTTCGATGAACATTCCGCTGTATTCCGTGTCGAACTGGTAGGTCATGTTGCCGTCGGTCCAGCCCGTCATGGTGTAGCCCTCCTTGTAGATTGAGAACGGCTTCGTGAAGGTCACTGCGTCGCCATAGCCGATGGTGAGAGCCGACGGCATCGCTCCTGTCACGTCGTCGTCTTTGTTGGCGAACGAGATTGTCACGCTCTGCGGTCGCGTAGCGAGGCCGGGAGTCACGTAGCTATCGCTTGTCTGGTAGTCGGCGTTGTTCAACGAGAAGTCTGCCAGTCCGTTCAGATAAATTTCGAGGTTCGTGTAGCCGTTCGTGGCCGATGCAGCACCGTCGGCCGCATCGTTTGGGTCAAGTCCGATGGCCGATTCGTAGGCATCGGGCATACCGTCGCCGTCGCTGTCAACCGCGTAGCGTTCGCCGTCGCGCAGAGCCAGAGTCGGATAGCAACTGTAGGTCACGCCGCCCACGGTCACTTGGTCGGAGCCGTTGGCCAACACGATGTCCGATGGCGTGTCGATGATACCCGGACGCTTGCTGGCTCCCGTTGCCCTGCTGCCCTTGAACGGTGTCACGCCGTCACGTCGGCCGCCAGCCTCATCGACCAGACGCTGGTCAACCTCGTCATATCGCGGCAGGTTGGCACCGGCTCCGCGCGAGGCGTCGGTCACGGCGGTGTAGGCTTCGTCGGCCGATGTGGGTTCGTAGCCCGACAGCTCGTACGGAATCTCGCTCATGATGTGGCTCGCGTAGTTCACGCTCATGTCGAGGGCTGTGGCCGATGTGCCGAATCCGGCCAGATTGTCGTCGTTGACCGTCTGGAGTGCGGCGTCTGTCCAATAGGTGCCCGATGGCGCATAGTAGCTCGACAGCTCGAACTTGTTGCCCGCCAGATACCATTGGCCGACCTGACTTTCCGTGTCGCCCGACGGATGGAAGAAGTGGCGGTAGCTGCCGCCGTTCACCTTGGTCGATGGGCCGGGTCGGAAGTAGTTGTTGCGCATATAGACGCGGTTGTAGGGGTCGAGGCCGGCCGGCGCATCGGCAAAATAGCTCGCGTAGAACTCGCCGCCGTAGTACGACAGGTGGCCGCCGCCCCAGTTGTAGAGCACGTTGTTGGCAAAGTCGCCGTCGATGTGGCAGTCGTGGGCATACTGCTTGCCATCCTTGCCCTCAAGCCAGGCGTTGGCCTCGCGCACGCCGTTGAAGCGCGGCGCACGGCCGTTGCAGTTGGTGATGAGCGTGTGGTGCATGTTCGAGTGGTCGCCGCCCCACTGCATGGCAAATGCGCGGCCCGAATCGTCGCCCGTGGTCTTGACGTTGTAGCTGTGGTATAGCCCTTCGCCGATGATGCAGTACTGCACCGTTGTCGTGTCGTTGTCGAACATCGTGAGGCACTCCTCCATGCTCCATGTCACTGAGCAGTGGTCGAGGATGACCTCGGCGGCATTTTCGATGTCGAGGCCGGAGAAGCTTTCGTTGCCGCTCGACTGCTGAGCCGGAATGTCGCCGGCGCGGAAACGCACGTAGCGCACGATGTAGTTGCGGCTGTTGATGACCATCGGATAGCCCGTGATGCACACGCCGCCGCCCGGAGCCGACTGACCCAGGATGGAGACGTTGGCGTGGTTCGTCTTCAGCTTGCTGTTCAGGTAGATTGTGCCGTTCACCGCAAAGAGGATGGTGCGCGGAGTGTCATCGCCCGTGCGCAAGGCCCAGCGCAGTGTGCCCGGCACGAGGTTGTCGTCGGTGCAGTCGTCGAGCGATGTGACGTAATAGACCTTGCCGCCGCGTCCGCCCGTGATGTGGCGGGCATAGCCGTCGGCGGTTGGGAAGGCGAGAGGTTGCGATTCGGCCTTGCAGAAAATGGTGGCCGAGAGCATGAGAATGAGAGAAAGTAAATGCTTCATATATGAAAATTTGGTTTTGTTTAGCCTGCAAAGAAACGCAAAAGTGTGGAGTTTTTCGACCTTTGCCGGCAAAAAAATCCGTTACGCGGGTTTTGAAGCTGTCAATGCAATTCGCGTAGCGTGTTTTTTGCGGTTTGGTGGATTGTCTAGTTTCCGTCTGAAAAGGAAACTTTTATCAAAATCTTTCCGTCTGGGAAGGAAACTTTTGCCAAAATTTTTCCGTCTGGGAAGGAAAAGTTGCTGAAATCGTGAATGTCCTTTATGTTCGATGCCGCTTGATGCTCTTGCTGTGGCACGAAAAAAAGGGCAGCGAAAACTCGCCGCCCTAAAATGTGCTTTACTTCTTGCGAAGGAAGTTTGCTTACTTCACGAAGATAACCTTGCCGTTCTTGATGCTGAAGCCCTTGGCGTTGCCGGCTACGCGACCATTGAGGTCGAATGTCTGGCTGTTGCCGATTGTGGCCTTGTCGCTGATGGCTGCGATGCCTGAAGTGCTGTTGTTCAGTGCATCATACTTCTCTGAGGCAGCAGAGCAATAGCCGATAGCATAAAGTTCAATTGACATCTTCTCTGAACCCATTACGTAGTAGGTGTGACCTGGTTGAACATTGAAGATGGCGGCATGAGTCTTAATGACATCATCGGGACAGCGAGATGCGGAAAGCAGAATCTGCTGCGACTTGGTCTGGTCTATAACGTAAAGAACGCCGAGGTTTGCTGCGCGGTTCGTGTTGAGGATAACGCGGCCGTAAGTTCCATTTTCAGGTACGACAATTTTGATGATGGCATCGTTGATTTCGATGCCGGCTTCGTCGCTTTCGTTGGCCTTCTGGTCGGCGTTGCCCGTCTTGCGAACGTAGGTATTGCCCTCAAGGCCATCAAGGAACAGAGATGGATCAATACCGTCGCGGGTCGAATTGTTCATACCTAATGTGAGTTTGTAGGCATAGTCATTGTAGCCAGAACCATTGCCGTTGCCTTTGTATGCAAAATTGTAGGGACAAGCCAGCGAAACGACAATTTCTTCGTTGTTAATCAAATCTTTGGCAGGAATTCCGATGTAGTCGGTTGATCCCCACATGGTGAGATACCCAGCGGCAACGGCCTCTTCGGCCGAAGCAAATTTCTGATTGTTGTTGATTTCGGCGGTAGTCCAAAGAGAAGTTGAGTTTTCGTCCGAGGCCATAGTCTCATAGTCGTCTGCTGAGCAAATATCATATTCAATGGCGTAAAGCTCGATTGACATTTTCTCTGAACCCATTACGTAGTAAGTGTGGCCAGGCTGTACGTTGAGGCTTGCAACGTGTGTGTAAATCAAATTGTCGGGGCAACGAGACGCAGAAAGTAGAACCTGCTGCGACTTGGTCTGATCAACAACATAGAGAACTCCAAGGTTGGCGGCACGATTGGTCTTGAGCGTCAGTTTGCCGTAGGAGCCAGACGATGGAATGGAAACCTTGATGATGGCATCATTGATTTCAATGCCAGCTTCGTCGCTTTCGTTGGCCTTTTGGTCGGCGTTGCCCGTCTTGCGAACGTAGGTGTTGCCCTCCAGTCCGTCAAGGAACAGGGATGCATCGATACCGTCGCGGGTCGAATTGTTCA
>DFJU01000079.1 GCA_002373755.1 Bacteroidales bacterium UBA3663
TTGCAGCTCCAGGCATCAAGAAAGAGTATTGCCGCGTGAGCATCAACGACGACGGCAATCTGTCGGTCGCCATTGAAAACAAGTTTGAACACAAACACGAAGACAAGGGTCAGCACTACCTGCGCCGCGAATTCTCTTATTCCAACTACGAGCAGAACTACACGCTGCCCGACGATGTGGAAAAAGACAAGATTTCGGCCAAAGTCGAAGACGGTGTGTTGACCATCAACCTGCCAAAGATGGAGCAGAAGGCTAAGGTTTCCAAAGCAATCACAATTTCTTAAAGCATCTTAAAAGTCGAATGGTGCGGCATCCACAACGGATGTCGCACCATTTTTTTGATTCTATCATTCCGCGACGTTCAGGCCGATGACACGAAACGCGGTATCGCTCTGCGACTCAATGAAATCGAACAAGATTGTCCCCGACGGCAACGGTTCGAACGTGAGGCGACAATGGCCGAGTTCCCCCATCGGCACACTCACAGTCTTGTCAAGGCCAATGCTCGACCCGATGATTCTGCTGACGCATAGGCCGTTGACATACAGGCCGAATGTGGAAGCTATATTATACTTTGTCAAAGTACGTGGAACGGTGCAATAGAGCACAACCGAATCGCGATGGATTTCAATTTCATCGACAAGGATTCCATGAAAATCGGCAAATGCCGGGCTGACAATCTTCGTAACGCCATTTTCCGTCTTGAATACTGGTTCAGGAAAAGCATAGGCTTCCTTCACTACGTTAAGAATACGTATTTCATTGGCTCCTTTCCACTTTTTCGCGATTGTTCCATCGGGCTTGATAACAAAGAAACTCGGGAAACCGTCAATCCGATACTCGGAGAATATGCCATCCTCACCTTCGTGGTCGTTCCACAGCGGACTGACGTAACTCTCATTGGCCGCCATCTCTTCAAACTGCTTCCGAGTGTCTTTTGTCACAGTGATGATTTCGAGTTTTTTGTCGATGCCTCGTTGATAAAGATACCTCACGATGGGCAAAATCATCCGGCACGGGCCACAATAATAGCTGCCGAAATCGACAATGCGCCATTTGCCATCATAGTCGGCCAGATGGTGCACGTTGCCAGCTGCATCGTACATGTCATAGTCCTTGAATTTGTCGCCGACATCTGGCACATGCAATTCACCGAAAAGATTTTCAGTGATACGCCTGCCGATGGGAGTCGCCTTGTCGCTTTCCGACAGTTTGTCGTACAATTCCTGAATTGCGACACGCTCCGGATCGTCCTTACTTTTTGAGGATACAATTCTGGTGGACCACTCATAGTCCATTAGCCAATACTCATCAACCGGCATTTCGCGCATCGCCACCAAATCTTGGGCTTCTCGCTTCCTAATTACTTCCCGCAAACGAGGCATCTGCGCAATCATGCCCTCCATGGTCGTTGCCGTGTCATTATCCTGATATTCAGCTCCAAGTTCCTTCAAAAACTCATTTTTCCTGTTCGAATATTCCTGACGAGGATGCTGGCTCGTAACAGTCCAATAGTTCGGATAATCGCCCGAGCCCGTCACTACCGCCTTGGTGTCCGGCAGAATATAAACATCCCGCAGCCGGCTTACATAACGCTTGGAAAGGCATATACCATAATAAATGTCTTCCGTAAAGTTTTCGCATTTGTAGAGGAATGAACATCGACCATTCCGCACAGAATCACGAAAAACGGAAGTTCCGACACCGCCTTCATACCTATAAATCTCGACCGCTTCATATTTCTTGATATCGGCCACATTGACTTCGATAATAGTTTCAGCTCTCATCGAAGCAGACAATGCCAAAGCGACAATGCTTGCGACAAAGATATTTTTCATTTCGTGTTTGTTTTATTTTTCAATGGAATTGGACTTTGTAATGATTTCGCCACAAATTTACACAAAACTTTCTAATGATGAATTTCAAACTGCGACGAGACATCCATAAAACTTACGAAAAAAGCCCCGAAGTCAAAACTTCGAGGCTTATTCTGTGAATTGATTGCGTTCAATTAGAGTGCAGCAACAGCCGATGCATACTTAGCGAACTCGGCATCGTTAGCAGCCTTAGCCTTCAAGTCAGCGTTCAACTTGACAGCCTCCTTCAGGCTGCTCTCGACAGCAGCTGCATTGTTGGTGCGGGCTGCTACGACAGCGAGAAGGTAGTAAGTTGTAGCATTCTTTGCCTCAACAGCCTCCAAAGTGGCCTTAGCGTCGCTGTACTTGTTAGAGCAGATCTGAGCGACTGCAAGGTTGTTGCACTTCTTGTCGCCGAACGACTTGATAGCCTGAGCATACTTGCCCTGACGAACCAAGAGAGTGCCGTATGCCTCACCGTACTCCTCGCATGAGCCACCCTTACCGAAGTAAGACTCAGCAGCAGCGAGATCGCCGTCGTGAAGAGCAATCAAACCGAGGTTGAGGTTTGCCTGCGCATTGGCGGCATCCTTAGCAATAACGCCTTCCCAAGCCTTCTTTGCCTCAGCGAACTTGCCCTGGTTGAAGTAGATGCCGGCAGTGTTGTTCAAAGCGCGGACATCCTCTGGGAAACGGTTGGTTGCGATGCGGTAAGCATTCAGCTTCAGCTCGTCCTCCTTCTGGAGAGTAGCAGCGTAGAGCAGCTCCTCAAGGGTCAAAGAATCAGGGTTGCTTGAGATGAGGCCGAGAATCTCTTCGTCAGAGTGGCCGATGTTCTTGATGGTTGCAGCAACCTTAGAGTAACGCAACTGTGGAAGAATTTCGTCCGACAGCTCCTTGTAAGCAGCAGAGAGGTTCTTGATTTCGGTCTCACGCTGATCTGGGTTGCTGATGCGGCCGAGAACATTGAGCACGAGCTGCTTGTCCTGGATGTTGGAGTTCTGAACCAACTCCTTGAAGCCTTCCCAATCCTCAGCAATCTGGGTTGTAGTGATAGAGCCTTCCATCTTGGCCTTCTTGAAGAAGTTCTGCAGGTAGTTAGAAGAAGCCTTTTCACGACCGGCAGCCAACTTCTCGTTGAGGCTGACAGCACCTTCTGGAGATGCGGTAGAAATCATCTCGATGCCCTCGAACTCGCGACGCTCCTCGTTCTTGGTGTTCTTGATCATGTTCTGCACATTCTTCATCTCCTCCTTGTTGGTTTCAGAATTGCGCAGGCTGGTTGACTGATACTGGTAGATAACCTTTGCGAAATACTTGTCGAAGGTATCCTTGACGAACTGATCAGCAGCGTATGCAGGAGTAGCCTCATCGGCCGTAGCCATTGTCTCAGTAGCGACAACGCCGTCGGCAATCTTGATGCGCTCGAAGGTGAAGTCCTTCTTGCCGATGTGGCCGACATACTCGATGTAGAGCTCAGACTTGGCCATGTCAGGCACATAGTCGAAATGAGCCTTGAAGGTCAGTGTGCCGCCATATTTGTACGAAACGGTCTCGTCGTTGCCCTTGACCTTCTCGCCCTGATAGGTGAGAGTCTCCGACTTTGCCTCGCCGTTGGCATAGACAAGCACAGGAGTGACATCGACCGTAGCCTTTTTCTTGAAATACTTCTCTGGATAGGTAACGGTGATTGTTGCATCGACCGCACCGCCGACCTCTACCAATGGACTTGGATCACAAGTAAAGTTCTCGCTCGTCAGGGGTTCGAGCTTGTTGCAAGAGGTTGCAGCAAGAACTGCGACGGCTGCAAGTACTAATGAAAAAATCTTCTTCATTGTGTCAATTGAATTAAAGAGTTTATGTTAAAGTTGTTTGATTTGATTCTCATTTTATTAAAACGCGGCAAAGGTAAAAAAATTTTGTTCCAACTCCAAATTTTACCAGATTTATTCATTTTTTTTCACATCTTATGAATCTTGTTGCGAGGATGATAGGTCAAAATCTCTTCTCTCAGCATCTGGCGGTCAACTTTTGTGTAGATTTCGGTGGTTGAAATCTGCTCGTGTCCGAGCATCATCTGGATAGCTCGCAGGTTGGCTCCGCCCTCAAGCAAATGGGTAGCAAAAGTGTGGCGCAACGTGTGCGGACTTATCTCCTTCTGCACGCCGGCCTCCTGTGCATAACGCTTGACGATGTTGAACACCATCATGCGGCTCAATGCACGGCCGAAACGGTTAAGGAATACGTGGTCCTGGAATCCGGGCTTCACGTCGAGCTCATAGCGGAACTGAAAATAGTTGTGAATTTCGCGTAGCGCCGACTCTGAAATTGGCACGATGCGCTGTTTGCGGCCTTTACCGAAAACCATTATATAGTGCTCTTTTTCAAAGATATTGGAGATGCGCAAATCGATCAGTTCCGACACTCGGAGGCCGCAGCTGTAGAGCGTCTCAAGGATTGCGCGGTTGCGTTGGCCGTCGCAGGTCGAAGCGTCGGTAGCAGCAATCATCGCATCGACCTCCTGCAGCGACAGGACCATCGGCAGATGCTCGCCCAGTTTGGGCGCATCGATGAGTTCTGTCGGATCGACCTCAAGCACGCCTTCAAGCCGCAGAAATTTATAGAAGGAGCGCACTCCCACAAGTATCCTTTTTTGCGACGTTGCAGAGATGCCGACTTCATGCAAATCGTACAGGAATTCCTCGACATCCGATTGGCCGACATCGCACAAAGAAAGCCCCTTCGGGCGAACAAAATCTTGCAGTTTTTTTATGTCCGACAGGTAAGCTTCGACGGAATTATCGGTCAAGTTGCGTTCAAATTTCAGGTAAGATTGATAATTTGTAAGGTTATTTTCATCCATTTTCTATTTTTTGCGTACCTTTGCAACGTTTTTTTCACATACGAGGCGCAAAAATATAAAAAAGGGAGATAATTAGCAAGCACAAAATGAAAATTCTAATCATCAATGGCCCAAATCTGAATCTGTTGGGGCGACGCGAGCCTGGCATCTACGGAGCAGAAACATTTGAAAAATTCCTTGAGCAGCTTCGTGCTGCCTATCCGCAAGTCGAAATCGAATATTTCCAAAGCAATATTGAGGGTGAAATCGTTGACCGGCTGCACCAAGCAGGGTTCGGCAGCGAGGCCAATCTGCGCGACGGCGTGGCGCATCCCAACGGAGGCTTGGCCGATGGCATTGTGCTCAACGCCGGAGCCTACACCCATACGAGCGTGGCCATCCACGACGCCATCCGCGCCATCAAGACTCCGGTCATCGAGGTGCACATCAGCAACGTCCACCAGCGCGAGGAGTTCCGCCATCACTCCTACATCTCGCCCGCCGCAGCCGGCATCATCGTCGGATTCGGGCTCGACGGCTACCGATTGGCCATCGAAGGGCTGCTGCGGAAATCCAATGGATGATTGATAACGCCATTGGCCACAAAAACAGACAAAAAACGTTATTATAAGGGAAAATTTATAAACGATTATGAAGAAAACAAAGATTGTTTGCACAATCAGCGACATCCGTTGCGATGTCCCATTCTTACAAGATTTGTACGACCGCGGAATGAACGTCGTACGCATGAACACCGCCCACGCCACCGACGAGGGCCTGCATCAGTTGATTGCCAATGTACGCGCCGTCAGCGACATGATTCCGATTCTGATTGACACCAAGGGACCGGAAATCCGCACGACGGTCTTCCCCGACGACTATACAGAGAAATTCATCATCTTCGAGCCCGGCGACAAGGTGCGCATGGTGGGCAACCCGAAAGGCGTTTCGACACACGACGAAATCTCGATGAACTACGCGGATTTCGTGAAGGATGTGCCGGTCGGGGCCAATGTCCTTATCGACGACGGCGAAATCGCATTCAAGATTCTGGCCAAGGAGGGCAACGCCCTTATCGCCGAGGCACAGAACCACGGTGAAATGGGCCAGCGCAAGTCGGTCAACGTGCCGGGCGTAAGCATCAAGCTGCCTTCGCTCACCGACAAGGACCGCCACAACATCGACCTCGCCATCCGCGAGGACATCGACTTCATCGCCCACTCGTTCGTCCGCTCAAAGCAGGACATCCTCGACATCCAGGAGATTCTCGACGCCCAGAAGTCGGGCATCAAAATAATCGCCAAGATCGAAAATCAGGAGGGAGTTGACAACATCGACGAGATTCTGGACGTGGCCTATGGCGTGATGGTTGCGCGCGGCGACCTCGGTATCGAAGTGCCACAGGAGAAGATTCCTGGCATCCAGCGTATGCTGATCCGCAAGTGCACGCTGCGCAACAAGCCGGTCATCGTCGCCACACAGATGCTGCACACTATGATCAAGAATCCACGTCCGACGCGTGCCGAGGTTTCTGACATCGCCAATGCCGTATTTGCCGAGACCGATGCCGTCATGCTGTCGGGCGAAACGGCCTACGGTGCCTATCCGCGCGAAGCCGTCCAAACAATGGCCAAGGTCTGCATGGAGGCCGAAGCCGAATTGGACAGCCAGGAGTACAAGATGCCGAGCCACTTCGGCAAGGTGTCGCCCAGCACGGCCAGCTACCTGTGCAAGCACGCAGCCATCGCCCAGGAAAGCCTCGGCGTGAAGGCCTTCATCACCGAAAACTACAGCGGCTACGCTTCGCGCATGCTGTCGAGCTACCGTCCGAAGGGTCCGATTTACGCATTGTGCCACGACATGCACGCCGTACGCCTGCTGGGACTCAGTTTCGGCGTACAGCCCAGCCTTGTCACCGCATCGGACAACCACTTCCTCTACATGGGTCTGTCGCAGCTCGTTCAGAGCGGCAAGGTCAAGGCCGAGGACCTGATGGCATACCTTTGGGGTGCGACCAACATGGGTATCTCATCGCTCGAAATCAATCCGGCCGAGAAGATCCTGAGAGAGGCATAACTTTCTTAAAAAGAAAGAGTTATTAGTTGTCAGTTAATAGTTACGAGTTATTGACTGACAACCGACAAATTTTATCGCAGATAAATTGAACTACGAAGAGACCGCAGATGCGTTGGACGAATACGTCTTGCGCCACATTGACCCCGAACCGGAAGTCTTGCACACGGTGCAACGGCTGACGCACCTGCGACTCACCTACACCCGAATGTGCAGCGGCCACCTACAGGGCAGAATGTTGAAAATGCTTTGCGCTACGGCCAATGCACATCGTATCCTTGAACTTGGCACATTCAGCGGCTACAGCGCCATCAGCATGGCCGAGGCATTGACGCCCGACCCGGCAGACGGCATCGAGACGCTCCACACCATCGAGGTGTTCGACGAGCTGGAGGACTTCATCCGCGAAAACCTCGGGCGGGCGGGCGACATCGGCCGAAAAATCACACTCCATCTGGGCGACGCGCTGCAACTCATCCCCGAGGTGAGCCGCGAGGTCGGAAAGCCGTGGGACGTTGTCTTCATCGATGCCGACAAGCGCCACTACGCGGATTATTACGAGGCAGTTTTGCCCTACGTGCGCCGTGGCGGATTGATATTGGCCGACAATACACTGTGGGACGGCAAGGTGCTCGACCCTCAGCCCAAAGAGAGCGACCTGCAGACGCGCGGACTGCAACTTTTCAACGACATCATTGCCCGCGACAACCGCGTAGAAAAGGTGATTCTGCCCATGCGCGACGGACTTACCATCATCCGCAAACTATGAAACAGCGAGCCGAACGCAACCGCACACTCACCCTAAGCCCCGACGAAGAGGCTCAACTGATGTCGCAGCTGTGCAGGCTTGAGACATCGGCCAATGTCACAGACATCACCGACCGCATCTTCTGCCAGGACCTGATGGAGGCCATTCCGCTCATGCCCGAGCACTTTGCCGACCTGCTCGTCATCGACCCGCCATACAACCTGCAACGGCAGTTCGGCGAGATGAAGACCGCCCGACGCAGCGACGACGACTATCTCGACTACGTGATGCGATGGCTGCCCGGCGTGGTGCGTTGGCTGAAGGCCGATGGCTCAATCTACATCTGCTGCGACTGGGGGTCAAGTTCCGTCATCTACAAGGCGATGAAACGATGCGGCATCACAATCCGCAACCGCATCACATGGCAACGCGAAAAAGGCCGTGGAGCCAAAGACAACTGGAAAAACGGGATGGAAGACATCTGGTACGGCGTTGCAAATCCGAAAAAATTCTATTTCAATGTCGATGCCGTGAAACAGAAACGCCGCGTCATTGCCCCCTACCGCACCAGCGACGGCGCGCCAAAAGATTGGGAGGATTCGGCCGACGGCAAGTTCCGGCTCACCTGCCCGAGCAACTTCTGGGACGATTTAAGTGTTCCGTATTGGTCGATGCCGGAAAACACCGACCACCCTACGCAGAAGCCCGAAAAACTGCTGGCCAAGCTCATCCTCGCCTCTTGTCCAGAGGGAGGATTGGTGGCCGACCCGTTCTTGGGAAGCGGCACGACGGCTGTAACCGCTTGCAAGCTCGGCCGACACTACACAGGCATCGAACTCAACCCCGAATATGCCTGCTGGACCGAGAAGCGCATCGCACTGGCCAAGACCGACAACCGCATACAGGGCTTTGCCGACGGCGTATTTTGGGAGCGGAATTCGGGGAAATAATTGAAAATCAAAAATTAAGAAACAAGAATTATGGAAAGCAACCGATTAGATAAAGTCAACCGCCTGCTTGAAAAAGAGTTGGCCGAAATCATCCGGCGCGAAACGGCCAAGACCCACGGCCTGATGGTCAGCGTGAGTGCAGTGCGCACAGCTCCCGACCTGAGTTTCGCGAAGGTCTTCGTCAGCGTTTTCCCATCGGACAAAGGCAAGGAAATCGTTGCCAATCTGAACAAGAACGTCGGCGGAATCCGTGGCGCATTGGGCAACATCGTCCGCCACCAGCTGCGCATCATCCCAGAGCTGCGTTTCGACATCGACGACTCGCTCGACTATCTGGAGCGCATCGACCAACTGCTCAAGAAGTAAAAAAACGGGAAAAATATGCCGAAACGCTTCCGGCTCGAGTTGACCATCGCGGCCCGCTATCTGTTGGCCAAGAAAAGCCACAACGCCATCAACGCCATCACCATAGTGGCTGCTTGCGGCGTGGCCATCATCACGGCAGCACTGATTTGCGTGCTTTCGGTCTATAACGGCTTCGAGAAGCTTGTCGGCCAACTTTCATCGCAACTCGACCCGGAACTGAAAATCGTTGCCATCGAAGGGAAATATTTCAACGACACGCCACAACTGCGACAGTTAATTGCCGGATGCGACGACGTAGAATACGTCAGCACTACGCTACAAGAAACCGTGCTCATCGTCAACGGCGGCCGACAGATTCCGGCGCAAATGAAAGGCGTTGACAGCCTGTACGAAAAAGTCACGCAGGTTGACAGCATCCTGTGGAATGGCGACTATCTGCTGTGCGACCCTGTGGCCGACTACGCGATTTTGGGCATCGGACTGTCGCAACTGGTTTCATGCCGACCCGGATTCCTACGGCCAATGACATTCTATTGCCCTCGTCGCGAAGGGAAAATCGACCTGACACGGCCCGAAGAGGCATTCGTCGAACACCAATTTTTCTGTTCCGGGCAATTTGCAGTGCGACAGGCCGACTACGATGACGCACTCTGTCTGGTCAGCCTGAAAGCCGCGCGCACACTGTTGCAAGACTCGACGCTCGCATCGGCCTACGAACTTAAAATGCGCGCCGGCTGCAACATCGACGCAGCACTGGATAGAATCGGCGACAAACTACGCGACCACGGTCTGCAAGTGCTCAACCGCCACGAGCAGCAAGCCGACAACTATCGCATCGTCCAAATCGAGAAATGGGTGACATTCCTGCTCGTCCTGTTCATCCTGCTCATCGCATCGTTCAACATCGTCGGTGCTCTTTCAATGCTCATCATCGACAAAGAACAAGAAATAAATTCGCTTGTGGCCCTCGGTGCCGACGAAAGCATGGTCAGACGCATTTTTGCACTTGAAGGATGCCTAATTTCCGGCACAGGAGCAGCGGTCGGAATCGTTCTGGGCGCAGCACTTTGTCTGCTGCAAGAGCACTTCGGACTGATCGGGCTGGGCGACGGCAGCGACATTTTCGTGGTCGACAGCTATCCGGTCAGCCTTTTGTGGAGCGACCTGATATGGTCGGCCATAGCCGTACTCGCAATAGGGTTGACAGCTACAATAATCCCGACGCTCCGCATCAGCATAAAGACACAATCCTAACGTAGAGAAAGCGACGTGCAAAATCCACGCCAGCGAAAGAAAACGCCACACCATTATATTTTTTTTCATTTTTTACTAAAAAAAATTAAATTTTAAAATTATTTCCATACCTTTGGCCACGAATACCAACTAACGACATCGAACCCCATCGCATAAAAAAGTATCATCCTTACAATAACTGACATTATGAAAAAATTATTTGCATTGGTTGCGACTACCCTAATCGCGACCTCTTGGCTCAAAGCAGGCGAGCCAATTGAAAACTACGGCATATTCAAGCACGTATCTATCGGCGCTGGATTCGGCATACTCGACGGCATCGGATTTGAGGCCGCCACTCCAATCACAGACTTCGTGCAGCTACGCCTGGGCTACTCTTTCCTGCCAGAAATCAAATACACAGCTGACGGATTCGAATATAAAGACCATCAGGATGTTCAAAAGGAGGCAGAGGCTGACTTCAAACTGAACATGAAGGACTTCAAATTATTGTTTGACATTTACCCCGCACGACGCTCTGCATTCCACTTTACCGTCGGAGCATATATCGGCCAAGACAAACTGCTTACAGCCGAAGCCAAAGTGCCGGATATCAAAGCTGGCGAAGGTCTCATCATCGGCGACTACACCTTGGGAGCTGATTCTGAAGACGGCATTGTACGTGCTGCAATAAAGGTCAACAAGTTCAAGCCCTACGTCGGATTCGGATTCGGCCACCACGTACCTCGCAAACGCGTCAACTGCTCGTTCGACATGGGTGTTCAATTCTGGGGAAATCCCGGAGTCTATGGCCGGGACGTTGACACACAAGAATACCACAAAATCACCAAAGAAGATATCGGAGAAGAATCGGCCGACGAATATTTTGACACAATGTCGAAAATAACCGTTTGCCCCGTGATTTCATTCAGAATCAACGGACGAATCTTCTAAAGACATGCTAACAGACACTACACGCTACACACTGACAAACAAAACATTAAGCAATATTACCGATGAAAAAATTATCCTATCTGATGGCACTCGCAGCAGTTGCCGGTCTGTTCATGACCGCCTGCAGCGAGGAAGACGAGACTGGAAACGGCGTAACGGTCCAGCTGACAGACCCAGCGACAAAAGACCTTGCAGCCAAGTATTCACTCGACAAATCACAACTGAACGGTCTGGACGGTGTGAAAATTGTCGAAGACGGAGTTTCAGCCGTTCTGTCTGAAATCGAAGTGACAGAGGACAACGGCATCATCTTCACCTACGAAGAGCAGACTGGAAGCTCCGACGCAGCAATGACCCGCGCAGGCGGAGGACTGAAGAAATTCTGGAAATGGCATACATTCACGGCCGACGGAGATGAATTCGCAGTTGCAGGCTTCGGCAAGATCATTATCAAAACGACCGACGAAGATATCATCCCGATCAGCCTCATTCCAGAAGGTTTCGGAACAATCGAAGACGTTATGTCATCCGTCTATAAGCCGAAGTTCGTTGACGAGTTGTCGAGCTACCTCTGCCGCACATGGACAATCAACGCATACCGCGTAATAGCCAACGTCGATGCGACAAACGTCGGCACGAGTTGGACAAAAATCGACGGCAACTGCAATCTGAAAAAGATTATGGAAGACCTCAACACAAAGCACAATGCCAACCTCGATGTTGAATTGGGCGACAAGGAAGTCGTAGAAAGCATCACATTCTCCGGCAATGAGACATTCCAAATCAAGTACAAAGACTCGGAAGACATGGACGAAGGAGCTTGGGATTGGACATCGCAAGACGCGACAAAGAAATCTGGAGCAATTGCCTACGCCTGGTACGACGAAAACATGGGCAACGACCTGCTGGGTGGTGTAGCAACCGTTTCATTCAAGGGCGAAGAATGTCGCTTGAAACTCTCGGCCAAGGCCGGGAAGAGCTGTGAAACACAAATCGAGTTCAAGCTCAAATAACGAAGCGACAAAGCACCTTCTAAACTGACAACGATTTGTAACATTTGCATCGACCCTGCAAACACCTAAAACGACAACATCGCCCGACTTTCGGCACTCTCTCGACAACAGTCGGAATCGGACTCAAAAAAAATGACGAAAGTCGGGCGAAATACCTTTCAAATAATTGCCCATAAGACGACGTCCAACGCAACAGATCATATTCAACCAATCATATTTTAATAACCCCCTAATCTAAAAAAAAAGCTATGAAGAAGTATTTCTATTTAATGGCACTCGTTGCCATGGCAGGATTCGTTTACACATCGTGCAGCGAAGATGATGACGACTCAAGCGTAAATGTCTCATTGCCGACCCCAGCCACAAAAGAGTTAGCCGCAAAGTATGCCATCGAAGACCCGAGCCAGAGTTACCAGACCGTAATCGACGACGTCAATGTTGCATTGACTGAATTTGAAGTAACCGAAGACAACGGCATAATCCTCAAGTACGAAGAAGTTGGTACGAAAGCGGCAGAATCTGTCAACTCATTCTGGAGATGGCACAAATTCACGAAAGACGGCGATGACAAATTCATGGTAATCGGATTTGGCGACATCATCGTATCGACAAGCATCGACAAGCGTTCGCGCATCACGTTGATTCCAGATGGAGTTTCACAGATGGAAGTAATGGCAAGCTTCATCGAGCCTACAATTACCGGCGAACTTGCTGACTACCTGTGCCGCACCTGGAAAATCAAGAAATCGCTTGTCTATGTGCTCGACTACAGCGAAACGAAAGACGGCGTAAACCGCACCGCAAGAAAGCTTGGCAAGTGGACTGCTGCCGAAGCTGACGGTTCTGTCGACCTGATGACTCTCATCAATTATGCGAACGACGAGCACAATGCAGGCATCAACACAGATTTGGGCGAGCGCACAATTGTCGAAAGCCTCGTCTTCTCTGGCATCGGCACATTCATGATCAACTACAAGGGGACCAACTTGCAAGACATCGGTGCGTGGAGCTGGGTTAAGCAGGACACAGATGCGAAGAGCGGCTATCTCCGCTACACATGGTACAACGAAGACATGGGTAACGACCTGCTTGGCGGCGTTGCTACCGTTAAATTCAACGGAGACGAAGCAGACCTTGAACTCAGCGGCAAAGACCGTTCAGGCACAGGTTCCGGCACAGGCCACAATTCCGAATACACAGGAAGCGACTTCGGAATCCAGTTCAAGCTTCAGGCTGCAAACTAAAGGATTGAATTACGTATAAAGATGCTCGGGCAATATGCGCCCGAGCATACTTTATCGCAAAAAATTGCGAAATCCACCGACGACGAACCCAACTACAAAATCGAACAGAAAAGCGCATTTCAAACTCACATTCCGACATTACATCTCACCTCTGCGGACATACATGAATTAGTCAATCAAGGAATTTCAAACCAAATAAACGCATAAAGCTATGAAAAAGTACTTATGTCTGATGGCTCTCGCAGTCATCGCAGGATTTGGTTGCATATCATGCGATAATGACGACGACAATACGAGCAACCATATAAGCTTGAAAGAACCAAGCACAAAAAACCTTGCTGCAAGATACTCTATCGAACAGAATCTTGCAGGGGAGCAGGCAGCAACCGCAACTTTTGACAATGTGCAGGCTGTAATGTCAGAAATTGAAGTTACAGAAGAGGCTGGAATTCTAATCAAATATACAGAAGACACCTCTGACACAAATGCATCTGCATCACGTTCAACGGCAGATGCCAAGCCAAAGGAATTCTGGTCTTGGTACGATTTCACACAAAACGGCTCAAAACTTCTGGTTAATGGATTCGGAGAAATAACCATCGAAACGGGCAACGCGCAAGCAGTAATCACGTTGACACCAGAAGGCAGCACAACCCCGCTCAAAGTTATCGCCAGCATTTCTACACCGAAGTATGATAACGAACTGTCTAACTACCTATGCCGGACATGGACCATTTATTTCTACCAGATTCTCATCACAAAAAACGGAATGCAAGTTGGTAAAGCTCTGGAAAAAAGCTCCGACGGGACTTGCGACCTAAAGACCCTTATCGACTATGCCAACAACGAGCACGGCGCAGGAATAAAGGATGACCTTGGGGAAAAGAAGATAATCAAGGGCATAACCTTTACGGGCAATGACTCATTCATCATCAACTATAAAGGCACAGACAAGAAAGACATCGGCAACTGGGAATGGACCGAATTTAACGTCAAACAGAAGTCCGGCACAATCGCATATTCATGGTGCGACGAGAGCATGGGCAACAACCTGCTTGGAGGCACGGCAACCGCATCTTTCAGCGACGACGAATGTGAACTGCGACTTGATGGCAAGGAAACCAGCAAGAACTACACCTGTCAAGTTCGCTTCAAACTTAAATAAGCGCTGCGAAATGGCATCTGACACAAGTCTGACGGCATCGTGTCAATCAAAATCCGCGTAGTGAAACAAGAAAACGCTCGGGCAAATCTGCTCGGGCGTCTTTTTTTTTTCGTACTACGCGAATTTCTGCCGAAACTATTCCTTCCGGTTGAGAATGACAAGCGCGGCGATGACGCCCGGAACCCATCCGCACAAAGTGAGCAGAAAAGTTATGACGAAGGAACCGCAACCTTGGTCAATGACGGCCAACGGCGGAAATATGATACACAGAATGACTCGAAGGCAAGACATAAGGCTCAGCTCAAAAATGGTTAATGATATCTATGATTTGCGAGACATCGGCATCGGACGATGCCGGATGACACGGCAACGAAAGCTCCAGAGCCGCGATGCTTTCGGTGATTGGCATCGACATAGACCGCCACTCGGCATAAGCCTCCTGACGGTGCGGCGGAATCGGATAATGAATCTGCGTCTGGACACCGTTGTCGAGCAGATATTTCTGCAATTCGTCCCGTCGGCCACAAAGCAGCGGATAGACGTGCCAGACGTGTGGGGCATTGGCCAATGGCACCCGTACGGCAGGATTGCAAATCTCCGCATTATAACGAGCAGCGATTGCCTGTCGCCGATGGTTGCAACGATCCAAATCCGGCATTTTTTCGCGTAGCACAGCCGCCTGAAGCTCATCCATTCGCGAATTCAGACCTTTGTATCGATGCACATACTTGCGCACGCTGCCATAATATCCCAATTGACGGACAACCTCGGCCAATCCGGCATCGGAAGTCGTGACCGCACCGGCATCGCCCATCGCTCCGAGATTCTTGCCAGGGTAGAAACTCCAGGCCTGCGCATCGCCGCGATATGAAGGCGCAACACCGTGGCATTGGGCGCAATCCTCCAAAACGAGCAGATCATTGCTTCGGGCGATGGACATCAGCGCATCCATGTCGCACAATTGGCCATAAAGATGGACAGGAAGCAGCACTCGTGTGCGTGGAGTTATGGCCGATGCGACATTGGCCGCACTCATCAAATAGGTGTCAGGATCAGGCTCGACCGGAACGGGAACCAGTCCGCTGTCGCTCACGGCCAAAATAGATGCAATATACGTGTTGGCCGGAACGATAACCTCGTCGCCACGATGCAATAGCCCCATTTCAATCCAAGCCCGAAGCACTAACCGCAACGCATCCAGACCGTTGGCGCAGGCCGTGCAATGCTGCGCGCCACAATATGTAGCCCACTCCCGTTCGAAAGCCGCGACTTCGCCGCCGAACAGATACCAGCCGGAATCGACCACACGCTGCATGGCCGACTTGATCTGCTCCGCGTATGGAGCGTTGATGCTATGTAAATCGAGGTAAGGAATCACAGAGTGAGTGAAGAAATAAGAATTAAGAAATAAGAGATTCTTGGGCCGGATTAACCACAAACTCGCAAGCAATATGTCCGATAGACAACACCGCGCGCGCCGAGGCTCTCCTTGAAATGAATCAGGTTTTCGTTCAACACAAGGCCATGTTCCTCGTTGCTGTTGCCGATGTCGAAATAACGGAACTCCTGTTGCATCGCGTAGTTCTGCACGAGCGACAGATAAAGGAGGTCGAGTACGCCGTGTTGCTTGCCCTCAGCCGAAGCCGCGCTGTATTGCACATGGGCGACCTGTGCCGTGTCGAACATAACCACGCCGCCCAGCGCACGCCCGTCGGCATCGCGCACCACGACACAGAGGATTTCGTCGGGAAAACGACTTTGAAGCAACTCCATTTCGGCCAATGTATGAACCGGCACAAGTCCATATTTCTGCTGCAAATTGTCGGACAGAATCGGCCAGAATTCGGCCAATGGAGCTTCCCAATCGACGGTGTAGCCCTCGCGGCGCAAGCGGTTGAAGGTGTTGCGTCGGCAATATTCCGGCTTGATGGCCAATGCCCCTTCCTGAAGGTCGATGGTTGACGAAATCAGACACGATTCGAGCGATGCTCCGAGCCGCCAAAGTGCGTATTCGTCCTCCTGCGATGGGCATCGGTGATAGATGTCGGGCATCGACTTATAGACGATTCGGCTCCAATTGTGGCATCGGCCATAGTCCAAAAGCGCATTGAAGATGGCCAGAACCTGCACCTGCGTGACGGTGGACGATGTAAGCAGGCCGCCGTAGGTCAGTCCCTGATGCGAGTAGAGCACACCGTCGCATTCATTGGCAGGAAGCTGAGCGATGAGCCGCTGTTTTTCATCGTAGAACATCAGGCTATGGTCAGCGAAACGGTCGGCGTGATAGTCCATGTAGGCGCGGCGGAAGAGGAAGGTGCCCTGACGGGAACCATCGACAGACGCATCCCAAACGGGCTGGTCGGCTGGAGTGTAACGCTTGACGGAAATCATTGGCCGTAAATCTTCAGAAATTCGTCGTAGTCGCGGATGTAGTCCTCCTCGTCGTAGAGGTCGCTGGCCAACACGAGGCAGACCGCGCCCGTTGAAAAGTCGTCCAACGTGCGCCACGTGCCCGGTTCGATGATGAGCCCCTGCCACGGGTGGTTCAGCAGGTAGGTCTGTCGGTCATGGCCATCGTCCAAAGTCACTGTAAACGAACCGCTTACAGCGACAAGGCATTGATACAGATGCTTATGTGCATGACCGCCACGGCTCTCTCCGCCCGGCACGTCGTATGTCCAATAGACGCGCTTGATGTCGAACGGAACATCAATGTTCTGCTCGGCCACGGTGAGGTTTCCGCGCGGGTCAACAATCTTGCAAAGTTCTATGAGTTTTCCGATTTTCATGATCTAATAGGCAGTTCATTTTCGCAGCCACAATTCAGGGTTTTCAGCCTCTGTCTTGCCGAAAATCCAGAACATCAATTCCGTGCGATGGCCGTCGATATCTTCCTTGATTTTGCCGATGCTTTGGCGCGTCTTGACCTTCTGGCCCTCGCTCACATGGCAGGCCGAAAGGTTGCTATAGACGCTCATGTAGTCGCCATGGCTGATGATGACCGTCCAGTCTTCCGACGACTTGGCGACGCGCTGCACCGTACCCTCGAAGATGGCGCAGGCGTGAGCTCCGACATCGCTCGAAAGGGTGATGCTGTAGTTGCCGTCCTTCGTGTAGTGGCTCAGGATGGCGAAATTCGAATCGACCGGATAAGGCATCTTGCCCTTGTTCTGGCGGAACGAACCCGTGAGCTGGGCGACCTCGGCCGGCGTATAGACAGGCGTTTTCGAGTTCTTGGCCGATGTTCCAGACTTGCCCTTCTGCGCAGCCTCCGCCTTACGGCGTTCCTCGGCAATCATCTTCGTGATTTTGTTCTGGATCTCCTTCTGCCGCTTCTGGTCGCGTGCGAGGGCAGCCTTGAGTTCCCGCTGACGCGATTTCAGCTTCTTCACGGCCGATTCCTGCTGCATCTGTTTCTTGGCCAGCTTGTCGCGTTCGCGTTGCAGATTGTTCATCACACCCTCGCGCTGCTGACGCACCAGAGTCAGTTTTTCCTGCACCGATTCCGTGGCACGACGCTGCTTGGCCAACACATGCGCCTCCTGCTCACGCCAACGGCTGTACTGACGCAGATAGCGCACGCGGCGCATACTTTCGGCCATATCCTTTGCCGACAGCACAAACAGCCACTCATCGTAGCCACTGCGCCACTTGTAGAGGTGCTTCACCGCCGCCGCATACTTCTCCTGCTTGCCCTGATATTCAGTTTTCAGACGGGCGATGACCCTGCGCAGCGAATCTTCCTCATCGCGGATGGCCTCGATCTCGGCCTGCATCGATTCGAGCAGAGCCTGACGCTTGCGGATTTCCTCTTCGCGCAGCTTGATGTCGCGGTTCTGGCTCAGGACGGACTTGTCGTTGTCCGAAATCATACGCTCGGTGGCAGCAATCTGCTTGAGCAGTTCCTTCTGTTGCTGCTCGTATTCCGCACGGGTGAGCGGACGTTTCGGTGCAGTCTGCTTTGGTTGCGTTGTGGCCGATGGCTTTTTCTTCGCCGCCGTTGTGGTCGTGCGTTTCTTGGCCGATGCCGCCGGTTTCTTGGCCAATGACTTTTTCGTCGATGCCGACTTCTTCGTTACCGTCGTTGTTGTCTTTTTTTTCGTCTGGGCGATGGCCGACGGCTCCGCCAACGGCGCAGCAGCAAGCAAAACAATCAAAAGGAAACGGAGGAATTTCATCATCGGCGGACAATTCGTTTGGTCAGTTCTTCAGTTTTTTCACAATTTCAATCAGTTCGGCAAAAGTCACTTCCCGATAGTTGGCCGACGGCGTGAACGACGTCCACGACCTACCCACCGACGGGTTACTCAACGCCAGATGTGCGTTCAGCGGACTTTTTCCTGTGGCCGACAGTGACTCCTGCGTCGGCATCCAACCGTTCTCGACGGCTGTCGGCTCGGCATATTCCCACACGAAACCGGAATTCTTCTCCGGCACGTTGATCTGCGTGGCCACTACGCGATTTTCGCCGTCAATGACATACGACAACTGATATTTTTCTGTCACGTAGTCGGCCTGAAGTTCGTTGTTTTCCATCGGATACCACGTCAATCGGCCGAAATCTTCCTTTGAGGCAATGCCGCGTCCCGGCACATAGATCCGACCCAGCAGAAGTGCTTCAACGGCCTCAAGCTGCGCCTCATTCTCCAAACCGAGTCGCGTAGCGGCATCGGCCACAGAAGTCCTGGAATAGACTTTGTCAACTTTGTCGATCACCATCACCTCATCGCGGTTGGCCTCGATGCGCGCCATCTCGATTCCGAGCACGGCGACGGTCATGCAGATGCGTTGGCCATGTTCGACGTAGAGTTTGCCGCTCAACGATTTGCCGCCGTCAAGCGAATATCTCACCTTGGCTTGCAGATATTGGAAGTCAAAATTACGGTCGATGACAGCCGCGTAGCGTTCTTTGGCCGCGCTCAACTGCTCTTTGTCGAGACCGCCGGCCACCTGTTTTGACGAACGGCATCCGCTCAGCGACAGAGCCATCGCACACACCGCAAAATATAGGAAAAACTTTTTCATTCGTTGTTGGCTTTTAGAATTGCTTCATAGTGCTGGACCATCTCGCCCGGCGGATTGTCGCCCACCTTGTCCATCGCCTGCTGCTGGTAGAATTTGGCCAAAGCGTAGCTGCCCTGCAAATAGAAAATCCACGCATACGTGTCGAGATAGGTCGGCTCGTCGGGGAACTTCTGCACGACCTTTGCGGCCATGCTCTCGGCCTTGTTCAAGTCGCCACCGTCGATGCAGAGGAAGTAGGCGTAGTTGTTGAGCACTGCGAAATTGTTGGCGTTGTATTTGAGCGACTGCTCGTAGTATTTGTAGCACTGTTCCCTGTCGCCGGTCTCGTGGCAAAGGTCGCCCATCAATCCGTAGATGCGCGAAATGAGCAGCACCTCTTTCGGTTCGACCACGGCCAATGCGGCATTGTAGGCGGCCAACGCGCTGTCGTTCTTTTCGAGGCGTATGAAGGCATAGGCGCGCGACATGTTGAGCGACGACGACTTCGGATGATGCTTCAACGCCTCATCGACCAGTTCGAGCACGTGATTGTAGTCGCCGATCTGACCCGCGCAGGCCAGCAATTGGCCCCAATAGTCCTCGTCAGAAGGCTTCAAATCGACGGCAAACTGCATCTGGACAAGTGCCAGACTGTCGCGGCCGATGGCGCTCAGGTAGCTGGAATGGAGCTGATAGACCTCGGGCGCAGTCGGGTGCATCGCGGCCACGGTGAGGAACAGCGAATCGACACCTGGCAGGTCGATGTCGGTCGTGTCGTTGGCGGCCGATTTCTCTTTGGCGACCTTGGTCAGCGTCGTCTTCAGATATTCGCGCAGGATGTTGATTTTCGTGTCGATGTCGAGGTTGACGTTCACCAACGCATTCTGCACCAACGAATCGGCCGCAGCCTGATTGCCCGTGATGCTGTAGTAGTTCGACTGCGCAATCCACAGATAGGCGTTGTCGGGGTCGATTTTTGCGGCCTCGTCGTAGGTCACCTTTGCCGCCGGAATCATGCCCGACTTCATCTGCAAGTCGCCCAACTGGAGGCGGTAGGAGATGTCGTACGGATAGCGGCGGATGATTTTTTCATACTCCTCAAATGCGGCATCGGTCTTGCCCTGTTCGCGCAGGATGTAGAATTTCTGCAAAGTCAGGTTCGGATTGATGCCGTCGATTTCTTCGATGCGGTCGAGCATGGCCAGACATTTGTCGATGCTGTCAACGCGCAAGTATAGTTCGGCCAAATTGTAGTGCGGCTCACGCTTCTTGTGGTGCAGACGAGCCAGCCTTTCGTAGCACGGGATGGCCAGATCATAGCGTCCGCACTCCTGATAGATTTCGGCCAAAGTGCTTCCGTACCAATAGTTTGTCGAATCGACCGCCAATGCGACTTCAAGGTCGTGGATGCACGATGCGACCCAGTTGTCGCGGTGCTGTTGCTGGATGCCGCCCGTCGATGCGAACATCAATTTGCCACGCAGGAAACGAGCCGGTGCCGAAAGGCTGTCAATGGCCAATGCTTCGTTGAGCTTGTTGACCGCCTCGCCCGAACGGCCCTGCAGGTTGTACGACAGCGCTTCGAAATAGAGCGAATCGAACTGCAGCGTCTGCTCGGCACTGAGTTGCGGCCGATGGGCATCGGCTACAGACGAAACACCCTTGCCTGACTTGCGGGCAAAGGTTACGAGCGGCATCAGAGCCAGACAGAATATCAGGATTTTTTTCATGCTATCGAGACGTTAAAGCCTTCGGCGACCAGCGGTGCGACAAACTCGGCCATCTCCTCTTTCGCTACGCGGGTCAGATTGGGTTCGGGCGTCGGACGGTCGAGCGAATAGACCATAATCTGATGCGGACGGATCTCACGCATCAAGTCACACCATGCGGCGACTTCGGCCGGGGTCGTATTATCGACACGTTGGCCGTCATGCTCGCCGCGCACGAACATTGTCTGAACGATGAGCTGTCCCTTGAAGGCCTTCATTCCATCCACCACGCGGCGCACGTTGTAGGTGCTGTCGTTGGGCTGGTCAATCTGGCGGATTGTGGCATCGAACGCACCGTCAATCTTCAGGATGTTGTTATCGACCCTCAGCAGGGCATCGTGTACCCGCTGGTTTCCGATTTGTGTGGCATTGCTCAACACGCTCACCTTGGCCGACGGATAGTAGCGGTCGCGTAGCTGGATTGTACGGTCGATGACGCTCGGGAAGTCGGGATGCAGCGTCGGTTCGCCATTGCCGGCAAAGGTGATTACGTCCAATGCATCTCCGTCGCGGCTCATCTGCGCGAGTTTTTCCTCCAACTGCTGCATCACTGCATCGGCCTCGGGGAAATGGCCTCCGCGATGGTCGCGATTCCAGCCGCACTCGCAATAGAGGCAATCGAACGAACAGACTTTTCCATCCTTCGGAAGCAGGTTCACGCCAAGCGAAATGCCGAGGCGGCGACTGTGTATCGGACCGATGATGTTGCTATCGAAAATGTTGGGTTGAGCCATACGTATGCCGTTTTTAACGCGCGCAAAGGTACGAAGAAAAGCAGAAATCGCCAAGAATATTTGTACGTTTTTCCGAATGCCTGTATCTTTGCGCGTTATGAAAGAATTTATACTTAGTCAAAGCAAAAGCGAAAACGCCGTTCTGGTCGGACTTATCACCAAATCGCAGAACGAACAGAAGACGAAAGAATACCTCGACGAACTTGCATTTCTGGCCGACACCGCCGGTGCCGTGCCCGTCAAGCGCTTCGTGCAACGCCTCGAGACGCCCAACAACGCCACCTACGTCGGTCCCGGCAAACTTGAGGAAATCAAGCAGTTCTGCAAGCAGCGCGAAGACGAATACGCGGAATATTTGGCCGACTACAAGGCTGAATTGGCCAACGCCCGCAACAAGAAGGAGGCGCAGGACATCCCCCTGCCGCCCGACCCGCGCATCGGCATGGTCATCTTCGATGACGACCTCGGCCCCAAACAGCTGCAAATCCTCGAAAAGGAGCTGGGCTGCAAGATTCTGGACCGCACGTCGCTCATCCTCGACATCTTCGCCTCACGTGCCCAGACCGACACGGCCAAGACGCAGGTCGAACTGGCCCAATATCAGTACCTTCTGCCCCGTCTGACCGGCCTTTGGACCCACCTCGAACGACAGAAAGGTGGTATCGGCATGCGAGGCCCGGGCGAAACGCAGATCGAGACCGACCGCCGCATCGTGCTCGACCGTATCTCATTGTGCAAGAAGTGGTTGGAGCAGATTGACCGTCAGAAGGCCACACAGCGCAAGAATCGCGGCAAACTGGTTCGCGTAGCGCTCGTCGGCTACACCAACGTCGGCAAATCGACCCTCTTGAACCTGTTGGCCAAGAGCGATGTCTTTGCCGAGAACAAGCTGTTCGCCACGCTCGACACCACGGTACGCAAGGTCATCATCGACAACCTGCCGTTCCTGATGTCCGACACCGTCGGCTTCATCCGCAAGCTGCCGACCCACTTGGTCGAATCGTTCAAATCGACGCTCGACGAGGTGCGCGAGGCCGATCTGCTGGTGCATGTGGTCGATATCTCACACCCGACTTTCGAGGACCAAATCCGCGTAGTGGAAGAGACCCTCAACGACATCTGCCGCGACATGACCGTGCGCGACGAACACCGCGACGACCGCAACGGCTACAACCGCAAGGACAAGCGCCAGTTCGAGCGCAACCTGAAAGATCAGGGTCACAGCAAGCCGATGTTGCTCGTATTCAACAAGATAGACAACTATTCATTCACGCCGAAAGACGAAGACGACCTCACGCCCGCCACGCGCGAAAACATCTCATTGGACGAAATGAAACAGACCTGGATGGCGCGCATGAGCAACAACTGCATCTTCATCTCGGCCAAGAGCGGACAAGGCATCGACGAACTCAAGTCGCGCCTCTACGAGATGGTCAAGGAAATCCACACGCAGCGGTTCCCCTACAACGACTTCCTCTTCCAGAAGTACGACGAGGAAATGACCGAGGAGGAGGCGTAATCCATCGGACATAAAAAACAGGACCGGGTGCAACGAAATTCGCGTAGTTCGTTGCACCCGGCCTTATTTTCGCGCCATCGGACGGCATCAGAAGTAGATTGACATTCCCAAGCGGTGCGCGCCCATCTTGTAGGTGTTGACAACCTCGCCGGCCGACTTCACTTCCATGCCCGGTCCGATTGGAACGCCATAGGAATAGGAGAACTGGACGTGATCGAGCAGGATGAAGCCCACGCCGAAATCCAGACGCCACGACTCTGCTCGTTTCAGCACATCCTTCACGTCGTTCGACTCATCGACCACGAATTTCACGTCATTCAAAGCGTAGTTGAACTGCGGGCCGACGAATGCGTAGGGCACAAACGCCTCCTCCATCAACGGGAAGCGGAAATCGTAGCGCAAGTGGACCGGAATGCAGATGAAGTGGGCAGCCTCGCTTTCGTGGTCCTTGCTCAATTTGACCTCTTCGTGCGAATAGACGAGCGAGCCGTCAATGCCGATGCCCACAACCGGAGCCGATGCCATGCCTGTCACGCCCACATACCAGCCCTTGTCGGCCTCCGGCTTGGCCATGCCCGAAATGTTTTCGTCAAGCTTGATTTTCGAGACGTTCATACCGCCAGTCACGCCCCAGCCCAAGGTCCGTGCCTGAAGTGCATCGCAAAGGAACAGCGCCGCCATTCCAAAGGCCAAAAGTTGTTTTTTCATCTTGATTGCGTTTTATGGTTGAAGATTTTCGCCCCAAATATAGGCTGTTTTTGTACAATGGGCAACATCCGACACGATTTTCTTTATGGCCGATGCCTCAGAACGAGTAATCGTCGTCGCGCCAAGTGCCATCGAGCCAACGGAAAAGTGCCGTAAAACGCACATCGTCGCCAACCGCAAGACGTTCGGGATGGAACTGCACCGCCACAATGGGCAACGTCTGCGACTCGATGCCCTCAATCACTCCGTCGTCGCTCTTGGCCGACACGCGGAATCCGGGAGCAACCTCGCGCACAGCCTGATGATGCGTGCTGTTCACGCCGATTCGGTCTTTCCCGACGCATTGGAAAAGGACCGATTCGCGTTCGATGCAGATGTCGTGCACAGGCTCCCATTTGGCATCCGGCCGCTGATGCTCGACCAGTCGCGTAGCAGTCCATTGCGACGGCAAATCCTGCCAAAGCGTGCCGCCGAAGAAGACGTTGATGACCTGAATGCCGCGACAGATGCCCAACACCGGCTTCTGTTGGCGTGCCGCCTCGGCCAAAAGTGCCATCTCGAAAGCGTCGCGCTGCTCGTTCACCGGCCCCAGGCCGGCAACCGGCGACTCGCCGAAGCGTTCGGGCGCAACGTCATCGGCACCACCGGGCAACAGAAGTCCGTCCACACGTTTCATCACGCGGCGGATGGCGTCACCGTCGGCAGTGCATGGCACGACTACAGGCACCAAACCGGCACGCTGCAACGCATTTGTATAATTGCGGCCGATGACGACATCGTCGGTAGCGCATGATTCTGGAATGGCAACAAGCATATTAAAAAGTTATAATTCAACGATTTCTGCACAAAAAAATGATTTTGTCCGATGTGGCGGACTACTCCCCTCCCCTGCTGTCATTTTCGGGCATGAGGGCGACCGGAAAATCGAATTCCGTGTTCGGAAAAGGTTCATTGGCCAACGTGAAATGCCACCACTCGGTGGAAATCGGCAGGAAACCGTGGCGCATCATGGCCTCGCGCAGTATGCGGCGGTGGCGCAGCTGCTCCTTGCTGAGTGGCTGTCGCGTCCAATAGTGCGAAACCTCGCCGAAAAAGTCGTAGGTGCCGCCCATATCGGCCTCGCGCTCGCTGGCCATGTCGAACAGCGTCAGGTCGATGGTCGAGCCGCGCGTGTGTCCCGACCGATGCGCCAAATAGCCCAACCGGAAGCAGTCGGCCTTGTCGATTTCGGGGTAGAAATACGGCTTCATCAGCGTGTCCGACACATTGCGCGCCCACCCGACGAAATAGAGCACCGCACGCTGCGGCCGATAGGCATCGAACACCTTCAGCCGATAGCCCTGCGCCACCACATCGCGGCTCACCTGCGCCAAACTGTCGGCCGCACGGCGCGTCAGCAAGGCCACAGGTGCCTCATAACCCGGTATGCGTCGCCCCACGAAATTGTAGGTCGCGTAGTAGCGGATTTCCTGAATGATGTCGGGCACAACGTCGGCCAAAACGACGAAATCGGAGTCGCTCACCTCGCCGCTACGCGATTTTTCAGGTTGCTCGGACACCGCCGACGCATAGACGCTGTCGGCCACGCCGCTCAACAACGGCTGCGGTTCGGGCGCAACGGCCTCTGCCTCTGGTTTTTGGCCGATGCAGGACGGCAGGCAAAGTGTGACGAGGAGGAAAAAGTAGAGGTGTTTCATGCAAAAAGGAATCTTTCAATCATGCGATTTTCTGCCAATTGCTTTGCAAAGATGATAGATTTTTCTGTATTTTCAAAATTTTATCCTACATTCATTGCCTACGCGACTTGAATTGGGCGAAAAAAACAGGAACGCACAGATTCGCACGTTCCTGAAAAAGGTTATTCAAACGGTGGCCGATGCCAGACTTTGTAGAAATGTCTCCTTGCTGATTTCCTCCATCTGCCCATCAACGATTCGCGTGATTTGCCAGACTTCATCCTTCAATACGGGCAGATAGTAAACATAGCCCGTCAATTCGGAGCAGCGTTTGTAACACTCTTTCAAGGCCAGAACCTTGCGTTTGTATTCCTCGCCGTCGAACGCGGCGGCATTACTCACGTTCACACTCTTGACCTCAAACAGGTGGATGCGGCCCCACTTGTCCTTCATCACAAAATCGGGATAGGATGCATGAATGCCGTTCTGATAATATTCGAACTTGATTTCGGAATTTGCCAAGAAATTCTTGCCCCACAGATATTTGTTCCTGACGTTAATCTGCTGAGGCTCAACCGTTCCATCGGTATTATATTGGCCGGCAAGCGGATTCGGGTCACCGATTGCGGCCAATGCGATGTCATCGTGCGATATGTCTTTCAGAATACAGGCCCATTCGCGCTCTGCCTCGCTGTCGAACGAAAATCTGTCGCCACCGTCCTTGCGATGCCACACCCAATCGCCGATGTTTTCATAATGTTCATTATCGACATAAACCGACGTAAGCGGAAATGAAACCTCCTTCGGATTTCCGTCGGCATCGGCCACCACCTCCATGCTCTCGGCGTATTTGCAGATATAGCTGTCATACTCCCTGCGGACCGCGTCGATGTGTTCGCCGAACTTCCACCATTTCTGCACCGTGTCGGCATATCCATAGCAAAGATTGCGCAGTTCGTTCTCGCTGCGCTGAAGCTTGCAGTAGATGTCGAAGATACTGCTATGCGCCACGTCATTTTTTGATTTTTGGGCGATGAACTCCGCTACGTCAAAATCCTTCCGTTCGGTAAGCGGTTTAAGTCGCGTAGTGCGGATTTTCAAGGCCGATGGCACTGCCGTCTCGTTGCCGACCAGCTTTACCTGTCTTGATTTCTTCGAGCCTTTTGGCTCAATGCCCCAAACCCATGCGGTCATGGCCAATGCCTGGGCTTCGGGCGACAGTGACTCGAAATCAATCAGACGCGGATTGCGGCGCACGCGCCCCATCACCTGCTCGTCAAGTTGCTTGCTCTGCGTATCGCGCACCTGATAAAGCATACAGGCTCGCGGAATGTCCCAGCCCTCGCTGATGACCATCTTGAAGACAATCACGTCGATGGTCGAGGCATTCTCTTTGGCATAGTCTTTCCAGCGTTCGACCTTCAGTTTACCGACCTTGTCATTGGTTTCGCACTTCTTCCGGTCTTCGACAATCGACATCCACTTCAGTTGCTGGTGCTCCGTCTTATTCAAGATTCCCTTGATGTTTGCCCATTCCTGTTCGGCTTTGTCTTTGTTGGAAATCTGTATGATGAGGCACGGATTTACACCCAAAAAATTGACATAGTTTTCGCGTATCTCCTCAAATTTTCGGATTGCGGTTTCAACCGTGTCTGTTTCCTCGCCCCACACTATTGCTTTGATGAGTTTAGCGTTCATGGCATCCTCGTCGGTTATCTCCACATCGGGAGTCTGGCCGCGTTTGAGATTGGGCGTAGCCGAGAAGTTGACAACCTTTTCGAAATATTCGGCCGAAATGTCGTCCAGATTCGTGGTTGCCTGATGACATTCGTCTTTGATAAGACAAATCCGCTTGTTCAAGCCCGAGCCATAAAGATTGGCCGTGACGTTCCGCAAGAAACCTTCCATCGCGCCCTGCATGAGACGGCCACCTTTTTTATACAAGTCGCGAGGCAGCACATACACGTTGTGGTCAAGCGGAATATAGAGACTTTCTTCGCCTGCTATTTCGGTGGAAATCAGGTACGGGTCCAAGCGCGGAAATATTCCCTTATCGGCACAATCTTTGAACGCACGATAGTTTTGTTCTGCCAAATTGCCCTTCGACAATGTTGAAACGAGGAAAATGACATTGTCGTTATGTGCCAATATGCGCTCCATGAAATCGGCCATCATGCGCGTCTTTCCGCTGCCAGTCGGGGCACGGAAAGTAAGTTCTTTTTTTGAATTGATTTTCCGAACCAATTCATTCACAGCCATTTGCTGAAGATCAATTGCGTCTTGTAACATGGCTTATTCTTCCGTTGTTCGTTTTATCCATTCCGCAGCAGACTCGACGACTTTCTGCGCTTTGTTGAAATTGCCGCACACCCATTCTATTTTATCGCGTAGTGTCTGGAATTTCTCTTTTCCGTACAGCGTTTCGTCAATCACATCGAATGGCGTTTTGCCTTCTGTGGCTTCAAAATTAGCTACTCTGCCGATTTCGTACACGTCAAGATTTCCACCGTAGGGTTTGTTTTTCTTTATCCAATCGAAATCCGTTGTACCGTCGTAACATTCGCCTGTCATGATGCGCTTTAGGCGCTTTGAAGTTACATCGTAGGCGATGCCGTTGGGATTTTCTTTCGTTTTCTCATTTAATTGACAAAGAATAAAAGTGCGATTACCGCCAAGGTCTTCATTATACTCCAATACAGCATGACCTGTCGTTCCGCTTCCTGCAAAAAAATCAAGTACAATAGCGTTTTCTTTGCAATTCGCCATTCTTAATATTTTGAACACATAATCGGTTGCCTTTGGATAACCGAACTTCACTTTCGGGAGAATTGCTTTCATGAGAGATGCGCCGGTTGTATTGTCTACATCATCAATCCATGAAGAATATAATTTACTTGTGCCATCCGCCGGATTGTCATATAATCTTTCATAAGGAATATATTCCTCACCCTTTTTTTGAATCTCTACTGTCCCATTTTCAAATTCAGAGGACATTGTTCCTTTTCCCCAACGCCAACAGCCTTCATTTTCTTTGTCTAGCATAGGATAAATTTCAACTGCATCGTTGGATTTCTCCAATGACATTTTTTCGGTTTGAGGATTAAAATAAATTGGGTAAAACAAATTAGGGCGATCAACTCTTCTGCTATTGTCGCCCCATTTTCTCAATAGTTGAGTATTATACCACAATTGTTTCTTTTCATCGTAATATTTGTATTTTTTGTCGACTCCGACTTCTCCTGCGGTAAAATTTTCCGCATTTTTTGCATAACAGAGTAAATACTCATGAACAATGGCATAATGTGTGCTATCTTGTCGTCCACCTGCTCCCTTTTTTGGAAAACACGTTATCATATTTTTCTCTTCAAACACATCATCAAACAAGCATTTCACGTATGCCTGGTTCTTATCGTCAATAGAACAGAAGATTACGCCACCATCGGACAACAATTGTTTGGCGAGCGATAAACGCGGATAGAGCATCGAGAGCAAGTTGTCGCGTGTGATGGCATTTTCGTAGTTGGTTTGAGCGAACTCACCCATGCTATCCTTTCCGTACGGTGGGTCGATGTAAATCACATCTACGCAATCTTTATACTCAATCAAAAGATTTTGCAACGCCTCATAATTGTCGCCAATGATGAGTTTATGTGTCGGCTTGCTGTCGTCGGTGTGGAAACTCAATTGTTCATTCTTGCGGAAATACCGGATGTCATCGGTCATCTTTTCCAACCGCTTGTCAAAGTGCAGGCCGGTGCGCTTGTAGGTTGTGCCCATCTCGGCTATCATCATCGCCTCATTGTCGCTATCGGCATTGGCAATCAACTTCTTGAGCAAATCGGCATTGGTAGGCTCAAGAATCTTGTCCGAAACCCGTTGGTCGAGTTCGGAACACAATTCTTCTTTCAGAGTGCTCATTTTGTCTGTGCGTTTTGTGGCGTTTGGCTTATTCTTCAGTTTACGGGCATTGGCCACGAGACACAAAAAGCGTGGAAGTTTCCTTATCCACGCCTTGAGGCCCTGAGATTGCCCGTAACCATCGACAAGTCCACGTCCACGCTAACGCGCAGACGTTTGCAGACCTATTCATTGATGGTTACTTATTTCTTAAAATTTCTCAGGTTTCAAGGCAAGTACCGAATAAATAGCAAACGCTATGATTAATAATATGTTAATTAAACTTTTTTTACTTCATTCAATACTGTTTTTGTTGTTTACAATATTACAAAATTCTTTTTCACTGCTTCAGCAACGCCTCATCGTATTTCATCAGACGTATCTGGTAGAACCGGGGCACGAAACTGCCGTCGTTGGACGACATTCGCAACACGAAGCTCTTCTTGCCCTGCAGCATGTCCGACGGCACACGGAAAACCTCTTCGTAGAACTTGCCCTTGCCCGTCCCGGCATGAAGTTGCGGCACTTCGTAAGTCTGGAATTGCATACTGTCGATGCTGATGGCGCACGAACGGCCACGGTCGGAAACTGAAAATCGGAAAGCTAAAGCCACCTCCTGTCCATCTGCAATCAAATCGGACGCACGACTTGCATCGATCTGATATTCAAACCATTGCTCAGGTTGTGCATCGCGGAACGGATGGCCGTTGAGTGTACCTCGCGAACCAGTCTCGCTAATCTGTACACCGTGGGCGGCCTCACTTGCCGCCTCGCCCGGAGTGAGCTGGTCGAGGGTGAGCTGTTCGAGCTGCGACTTACGCAACTGGTCGATAAACAACGGATTGCGCAACCAGTCTTCCTCCAGTTGGCGGTTCAGATAAATCGCGTAGCGCGTGTGGTGAAGGTCATAGAAGGGCCGCATCGGGACAGTCTTCCACGATGAGCCTTTTGCCGAAGCATCGACCTCAAATTCCAACGTGCTGCGATTGACCATGCGGACGCGCGCCGGGACATCGGACATCGGGCAAATCAGCATCGGAGCGTATGCCAGACTTGGGAATTTCTCGCGCGAACGTGGCGAGAAGTCGTGCATTCCGTCGCCGCCGAACTCGCGCGGCAACGGTTCGTAGTGCGGATCGCCCGGATTCCGGCCCGATGTCTGGACGGCGAGCACCGACGGGCCATAGTTCAAGGCCACGTAGTCGCCATTGCCGGGGCAAACCTCAACGCCGAGTTCCATCGGACACGTGATTTCGATGACGTCGCCGGCCTTCCAGCTCTTGCCGCAATAGACGTAGCTTGCATTGCCTTGTTCGACGCTTCGTTCATCCTTGATTTTCACGTTCTTGCCATTCACCTTGAGCGAAAAATCGGCCGTTGTCCAACTCGGATGCCGCACAACCAGATGATAATTGCCAGCCTTGCGGATTGTGATGCGCGACGTTTCGCCGTAGGGGAACGATGACTCCTGCACCAACTCCACGCGTTCGTTCTTCAACTCACTGGGAATGAACTGGTTGACAAACAATGTATCTTCGGCCATCGAATAGATGAACTCGCCGTAGCAACTCTGGCTTTCGAGGCCGCTGCCGGCACAGCACCACATTGCCTCGTTCACCTTCGAATAGATGCGGTAGCTTTCGGGGCGCAGCGGCGTGTAGTAGGCGAAACCGCCCGTTTCGGGGTCCTGGCTGGCCAAAATGTGGTTGAGCATGGCACGTTCGCAATAGTCGGAATAGCGCGCCGAGCGGTTGTTGGCCGACAGCGTTGCCGCCATCTTAATCAAATTCCACGTAGTGCAGAGATCCGGGCCGTCGGCATCGGTGATGAGGCTCGCGGCTTTGGCCGACGGGACGAAATAGCCCTCAACACCCACGCCGCCAATCGCCATGATGCGTCGGCCGACGACCTCGTCCCAATAGTTGCGGGCACTGCGCAGGTAGCGCAAATCGCGTTTCAAGGTGCTGATGCGGGCAAATCCGAGGAACATAGCCGTCATCTCGTTGGTGTGTCGCTTGTCGAGGAACTCAGGCGAACGGTTTTCGTTGGCCATATTCTCGATGACGAGCTGATGCGAGAACTTCTGCGCGCCCTTCAGATATTTACTGTCGCCGAACAGGCTGTAGGCATCGGCCAACACCTCGTTCATGGCTCCCGTCTCCCATTGCAGTATCTGCATCTCCATCACGTCGAGGCCGAACAGCGAAACGACCTGGATTACCCAGTCGCACATCTTGCGGAACATCGCTCCGGCATCCTCATTGCCGGCATAGACGTATGCATCGCGCAGACCGGCCAACACCTTGTGCTCGCAATAGAAAGGTACCCAGTTGCCGCGCTGGTTATAGACGCGATAGTCGGCATCGAGCAACGACGTCCACACCGAATTGTCGGGAATGCCGCCAATGAAGCCGCGCATTCCGTCGGTATTGTCGTCGAACACGTTCTGGCAGTCGCGCAACACGTTGATTATGTGTCCGATGCGGCCCTTCAGTTCAGCGCGCAAAGCATCGTCGTGGCACGAAGCATAGGCATAGGACAGCGCAGAAAGATAATGGCCGAGCATGTGCCCGTCCATCGCAAGCGCGGGATTCCACGCGAAACTCGTAAATGCTGGGTGCTGATATTCCCACTGATAGTAGGGACTCTTTCCGTCGATGGTCTTCGACAGACCTGACTGGCGGACGAATGGTGTGAGGAGACGATCCACATCGTACTCCATCAATGTTGCATAGTTGCGTTGCTGTGCCCGCAGGAACGGACTTTCGAGCAAGGTAACCTCCTGCAAGTCGAAAAGCGTCGGGTTGAGTCTATGTTGTGCAAAAAGGCCGTACTTCCCCATCCAGAATGCCAACAGAAGCATCAGGGTTTTAGTTGATAGGCCTTTCATACGTTAAAATTTTAGAGGTGATTGAGTGGTGCAACCGCCTGTAGATGTTGCCGTTTTTCTACTGCGGAGAAATACAGATGCGGAAACCGCAGTTGGCGAATGCACTGTGAAGCTTGTCGTCCGTGTCGTACTTGCTCAAAATGTGCACATTTCGGTTGGCGTTGCAGAAATCGTAGTAGTTTTTTTGTGCCCAACTTCCGCCTCGCACGATCAGGGTGTCCTGTCCGTTGTTGAGCGGAGCCTTGCCTTGCGGGTTAATCGAGTCGGTTGCCGCGTAGTGATAATAGCAGTTGGCGACCCATTCGGAGACGTTGCCCGTCATGTCGTACAAACCGAGTTCGTTGGCCGTCAACTCGCCGCCCTGATGGATGCCGTAGTCGTCGTAGCCCAGCATCACGGCCATCGAGTTGCTGTAAATCCAGCCACATTCTGAAGCGACATCGGCACCGGCATATTTGTAGCCTCGGCAATAGCGGCCGCCGCGTGCTGCACATTCCCATTCGGCCTCGGTTGGCAGGCGGAAACGGAGTCCGGTCTTGGCCGACAGCGAGTCGCAGAAATCGACGGCATCCTGATACCAGATGTTGTAGGCCGGATATTTGTCGCCCAGACCGATTTCCTCATGCCACGGAGCGGCTTCCGTATCGACCACGATGCAATGATGTCCGGTGGGCTGCCGGTCCATGACGGCATTCCATTCGCCTTGCGTTATCTCGAATTTGCCGATGTAGTAGTCGGGCATTGAAATCTCGGTCACAGGACCGACCCAGATGGAACCCAAGGAATAGACGTTGGCGAATCGCGTAGTGTCGGTCTTCGTCTTTATCGTGTCGATGAAATGGAAATCGGCGGGATTGTACCAAATCGTGTCGGACGTCTTCAAGTCGCGCCAATAGGCGGTCTGGTCGGTTTCGTTGAGCCAGATGGTGTCGCGCTTGTTGTAGCTGCTGAAGTAGTTGGCGCGCTTGACGCTTTTGCCCTGGGCACCCATATAGAACTGACAGGCCTCGACCTTGACCATATTGTTAATCAAGTTGGTAATGACGGCCTTGTCGTCGGCACTGACATCGCTGCGCCAGACGGCCTCGCCAACGGGGAAAACGGTTTTGCTATAGTGGAGTCCCTCTTCTGCATCGTCGCAAGAAGCGGCCAAAAACATCGAAAAAAGGGCAACTACGCCCGCTACGTGACTTGATTTTTTCATAACAAGTGCAAAGATATGTACATTTCGCAACAAAAAAAATGTTTGCGGATTTATTTTATTTTTTTAACCAGAAACTTGCGCAATGACAATGCCACAGGAATCAGATAAACAAGCAACAATCCGACTTTTACGGCCAATGCCGCCCAGCCATCGAACGGGAGCCACTGCATAGCGGCAAAAACTGCGACTGCCAACAGCGCATAGCCGCCAATCGACTTCAAATCGTAGGGTATCGGATTGACTCGTTGGCCGACGAAATAGCTGAACAGCATACAGACCGCGTAGCCTGCGAATCCAGACCAGGCGCAGGCCATATAGCCGAACTGCGGGATGAAAACGATGTTGGACACAATCATCACGGCACAACCGGCAAGCGAGAACCACGCACCCCATATCGTCTTGTCAATCAACTTGTACCAGAACGAGAGGTTGAAGTAGATGCCCATCATGATTTCGGCCGCCATGACAACGGGAACGGCCTTGATGCCGACGCGATATTCCACATCGACGAAATATTGCAGGATGTCGATGAAGGCAATCACGGCGAGGAATGCGGCCAATGTGAAGACGACGAACCACTTCATAGCCTCGGCATAGTAGCCGACCTTGTCGCTGGCCGATTCCGACGAATTGTTTTTGGCAAAGACTATCGGCTCGTAGGCATAGCGGAAAGCCTGGGTGATGAGCGCCATTATCATCGCAATCTTCACGCACGCGCCATATTCGCTCAGCTGGGCATCGGCATCGGCCGCATCGCACACAAGCGGGAAGAGAATCTTGTCGGCCGACTGGTTCAGGATGCCAGCGATTCCGAGCACCAATATCGGCCATGAATAGCCCAACATCCGACGCAGGAGCGCACCGTCAAAATGCCACCTGATGCGGAAGAAATCGGGCACGAAAAAGAATGTAATCACGCCCGTGCAGGCCAGATTGATGGCGAAGACGTAGAAGACGTCGGACTTGTCGAGATAGGCAAAGAAAAGCAAATTGAGGGCGCAGTTGACCACAATGAAAAGCAGCTTGAGCGACACAAACTTGATGGCTCGTTTCTGGAATCGCAGGTAGCAGAACGGCAACGCCTGCAACACGTCGAGCACGGTGATGCCGGCCATCATCGCCACAAATTCGGGGTGGTCGTGGTAGTGCAACGCTTCGCTGATCGGAGTCAGGAATCCGCCCACAAGCGCCGCAAACACTGCGACCAATGCTCCGACCCACACGAAGGCCGTCGTGAAGACCGTATCGGGATCGGCATCCTTACGGTTGGCGAAACGAAACAGCGTCGTCTCCATGCCGAAAGTCATGATGACCAACAGCAGCGCCGTCCACGAATACATGTTGGTAAGCACACCAAAATCGCCCGACTCCTTGGGCATGTTGTAGGTCCAGAGCGGAGTCAGCAGATAGTTGAGAAAACGGCCAACGATTGACGACACGCCATAGATGGCCGTATCCTTCATCAGTCCCTTGAAATTTGGCATCAGCTGAATGAAAAATTGTGAATTGTTTTTATGGCCGATGTCCCATCTCCGTCATTCATCGGCCGACAAAAACTCATATTTCTTAATTCTAAATTCTTAACTTGTTCATCAGAACAGAGTGCCCTGCAAGCCGTCCACACCCTTCGGCGTCCGACCCAAATGCTTGTAGGCCAATGGCGTTGCCTCGCGACCACGCGGCGTGCGTTTGATGAAGCCCTCCTTGATGAGGTAAGGTTCGAGCACATCCTCGACGGTGCCGGCATCCTCGCCCAACGCCGTCGCGATTGTGGTCAGTCCGACAGGGCCGCCGTTGAACTTGTCGATGATGGTGGTGAGCAGCTTGTTATCGACCTCGTCCAATCCGTATTGGTCAACGCCGAGAGCCTCCAGAGCGTGTTTTGCAATGCCGATGTCGATGCGTCGGCCATCGCCCTTGACCATCGCGAAGTCGCGCACGCGGCGCAACAGGGCATTGGCCACACGCGGCGTTCCACGGCTGCACAGGGCGATTTCGATGGCGGCCTCCTCGCCGATGGTCATGTTCAGGATTCCGGCCGAACGGGCGATGATTCCGGCAAGCACCTCCGTGTCGTAGTACTCAAGGTGCATGTTGATGCCGAAACGGGCACGCAACGGAGCTGTCAGCAGGCCACTTCGCGTAGTGGCGCCGATGAGCGTGAACGGATTGAGGTCAATCTGGATGCTGCGCGCGGCGGGACCCTTGTCGATCATGATGTC
>DFJU01000014.1 GCA_002373755.1 Bacteroidales bacterium UBA3663
CATGGGTCTGCCCTGCCCCAACATCTTCGCCGGCGGAATGAACATGCACGGCCGCTTCGAATATGTGCCGATCCAGAGCATGGAAAAGGCAATGATGACAATCGTGAACATCTGTAAAATCGTGGGAAAATAAGGAACTGGAAAAAGGGAAAGGATTTCAACGACAAATCAAACTGCCACCGCAGCATTCGTCCCTTTCACTTTGCCCCTCGGCTAAAGCCTCGTCTTCTCGCTGAACGATTATCAATCGTTCTGACCGCTGCGAGGACCCTTTCACTCCCCTTTTACTCCCTTTTTACTTCCTTTTTACTTCCCTTTTACTTCCCTTAAAAATATGATTTACCAACTCTTTGCAGGAAATATGGCCGACAGCGGCCGCATCAGCCTGCCCGCATCGAAAAGCCTGTCCAACCGCGCGCTCATCCTCAAGGCTCTGTGCGACGGCCAATGCCAGCTGCACAACGTGAGCGACTGCGACGACACGCGCGTCATGCTGCAAGCCTTCGAGCAGCCAATTTCGTCGGCCGACGGGCCAGTCACCATCGACATCGGTGCCGCCGGAACCTCGATGCGCTTCCTCACGGCCTACTACGCGACCCGACCCGGCAGCGACATCCTGCTCACCGGCAGCCAGCGCATGAAGCAACGCCCCATTGGCATCCTGGTCGATGCGCTACGCGGATTGGGCGCCGACATCGAATATGCCGAAGCCGACGGTTTCCCGCCGCTCCACATCCGTGGCAAGCAGCTCGACGGCGGCGAAATGAGCATCGACGGCAGCACATCGAGCCAATACATCTCGGCCCTGCTCATGGTGGCCCCGACGTTGAAGAACGGCCTCACGCTCACCCTGACGGGCGCGGTGACAAGCCGCCCATACATCGAGATGACGCTCGCCATGATGCGCCAGTTCGGTGTCGAGAGCAGTTTTACGGCCAATGTGATTGACGTGCGTCCGCAGAGCTACTCGGCACGCGAATATACCGTCGAAAGCGACTGGAGCGCCGCCTCCTACTGGTACGAAATCCTGGCTCTGAGCCGACAGACATCGGCCACGACGCAGCCGCTACGCGAATTCCAGCTGCTCGGACTGCACAGCGACAGTCTGCAAGGCGACTGCGCCATCGCCCGCTACTTCGACGAACTCGGCATCCAGACCGAATTTACTGCCGATGGGGCAAAACTATCGGCCAACGGAAAACCGCTCCCCCAAAGCGTGAAGTGGAATCTGGCCAACCAGCCGGACCTCGCCCAGACGCTCGTCGTGACCTGCTGCGGCCTCGGTGTGGCGTTCACCATCGACGGCCTGCACACGCTGCGCATCAAGGAGACCGACCGCCTGGTGGCGTTGCAGAACGAGCTGCGCAAGTGCGGCTACGTGGTCGAGGTGAAGGGCGACGACACAATGACGTGGAACGGCCAGACCTGTCCGCTCGACGAGCCGGTAATGATTCGCACCTACAAGGACCACCGCATGGCGATGTCGTTCGCGCCATTGGCCATCACGATGTACAACCGCTTCGGGCACGACATGGAGGCTGCGGCCGATCAGGATGCGCTCTACATCCATCATCCCGAGGTGGTCAGCAAGTCGTACCCGACGTTCTGGAACGACCTGCGCAGCGTGGGCATCGACATCGGCGAAATCGACAAGGGCGGCGAGGCGTTCATGGCCGACCGCAAGCGCACGATGCAGCACGCGGCCAACGTGCACCGTAGGGCGAAATTCATCGTCAACGCGCTGATTTTCGTTGCATTGGCCACAATTATCCTGATTGTTATTTCTTGTCTGATATGATTATCGTGCTCTATCTTCTGGTGCTGATCGGCGGATTGGCACTGCTCGTGTTCGGACTGTCGCTCATCGGCCATAAACGCTACGAAAAGCGCGTAGAGGAAGGCACGGCCAAGCCCGACGAGACTTCTCCGTTTGAGGTGACAAAGGATGTGCCGGCTGAATGCTGCGGCCAACACGCCACGTGCGAACGCGATTCGCTGCTGGCTGCCGTGTCGAAGGAAATCATCTACTACGACGACGAGGAGCTGGATGCCTACAAGGGCATTGCGGCCGATGCCTATACCGACGAACAGACAGACCAGTTCGCGCAGATCTTCTACGAACTGAAGGAGGTCGAGGTGGCCGGATGGGTGCGCTCGCTGCAACTACGCGGCATCGAACTGCCCGACGGCATACGCGACGAGGTGCTGCTCGTGGTGCGCGAACGCCGTTTCCAGCCTGTCGGCGAGGGCGGCGACCATTCGGAGGATAGGGTCAAGCAATCCTGACAGACCCTCTCCCCAGCCCTCCCCCTTAATGGGGAGGGTGCATTGGTTTGCTCCGGAAGATAAAAAACTCATTATTGGCCGAAAAGTTTTTCCGTGATAAAGAAATTTTTTCGTGTTCTTTCGTGAATTTCGTGGTTATAAAATCTCAACTATTTGAGAATTCCGAGAATTTCCGTTCTTTCCGTGAATTCCGTGGCAAAGATTTTTTCGTGTCCTTTCGTGAATTTCGTGGTTATAAAAAATCCGTAGTTAAAAATTCATTTCGTGGTTAGAACAATTACAAATAAATGTATCTGTGGTGCGCTGGTGCTGGTGACGGCATTGGCATTGGCTGCATGCAAATCGAACACGAAACTGAACCGTGGCGTCGCCGGATTGACCACGAAATACAACATCCACTTCAACGGCGAGGAGGCATACCGTCAGAGCCTCAAGTCGATGGAGGAAAACACCTCGAAGGACGACTATTCGACGCAGCTGAAACTGCATCCGCTCTACTATCAGCTGGGCGAAAAACCGGGCTCATCGTTCGACGCAGCCATCGAGAAGTGCAAGAAGTGCGTCCAGACGAAGAGCATCAGCAACAAGCCGAAACGCAAGGCCAAATCGACGCCCGAATACCGTCTGTGGCTCACGCGCGGCGAATACAACCCCTACATGCACAACGCATGGCTGCTGTCGGGCAGGGCACAGTTCTACAACGCCGACTTCGACGCCGCGCAATCGACCTTCAACTACGTCATCCGCCACTTCTGGTGGAAGCCGTTGGCCATCGACGAAAGCCACATCTGGAAGGCGCGGATGTTTGCCCTGCGCGGCGAACGCTTCTCGGCCGAGAGCGAACTGGCACTCGTCATCCCGCGCAAGCAATACAACTCGCAGCGACAGCTCAACGGCATCGACAAATACCACCAACTACCCCTGCGCCTGCAACGGCTTTTCAGTCTGGCTCAGGCCGAAATAATCTTGGCCGATGAGGGTCACGAGGCCGAGGCAATTCCCTATCTGGAGAAGGCCAAACGCGGATTTTCGACCAAGGTGCAGCGCATCCGCAGCGACTTCTTCATCGCCCAGCTGCATGAGGGCAACGGCCAATGGAACGAAGCCTACAAGAGCTACGGCCGCATCGTGCGACAGGCGCGCGACTACAAGACGCAGTTCAACGCAAGGCTGGCACGGGTGCGCGTCATGGCACGTCACGAAAAGGGTTTTACGGCCAACGAGAAGCAGCTGAAGAAGGTCGAGAAGCGGCTGAACCGCCTGCGCTGGCAGGCCCGCAACGAGGAATATCAGGACCAGATCTACACCGCATTGGCCGAAATCTCGCTCATGCGGCGCGACACGATGGAAGCCATCGAACGCTACGAATTGGCCATCGAAAAAAGCACGCGCGGCGGCATGGAGAAGGCGGCTGCGGCATTGGCCCTGGGCGAAATCACCTTCCGGCGCGGCGACTACGTGAGGGCGCAGAAGGCATACGCGGCGGCGATGGGCATCATCAAGGAGGACTACAAGGGATATGACGAAATCAAGCAGCTGTCGGCCGTGCTCGACGAACTGCAGACGCACGCCGAAACCGTCCAGCTGCAGGACAGCCTGCTGCACCTTGCCACATTGGACGAAAAGGAGCTATACAAGGTCATCGACAAGATTATCAGCGACTTAATCAAAAAAGAGAAGGAGGAGGCCGAAAAAGAGGCCATCGCCAACTATGAGGAACGACGCAGCCTGCAGGTCGATCCGTTGGCCCAGAAGACCGAACAGCAGCCGACCGTCGGAAAGGTAGATAAATCGTGGTATTTCTACAATCCGAGCATCATCAGCCAGGGCAAGAGCGAGTTCCAGCGCAAGTGGGGTTCGCGCAAGCCGGAGGACAACTGGCGCCGCAGGAACAAGACCGAGACCTATTCGTTCGACAACGATGAGGCATCGGCCGACAGCACAACGATGGACAACGACAGCATCGAGGCATCGGCCAACGACAGCCTTGAAACGGCGGCGACGGAACCATCGGCCGAAGAAGAAAACATCGGCGAAAATCCTGAATTCGACGAGAACGACGTCAGCGACCCGCACAAGCGCGCCTACTACCTGAGCCAGATTCCGCGCACCGAAGAGGACGTGGCCAACGCCAACAAGCTCATCGAGGAGGGTCTCTACAACGAGGGCAAGATAATCAACGAGAAACTGGAGAATTTCCCGCTCGCCATACGCACGTTCGAGGCGATGGAGCAGCGCTATCCGACGTCGGAATACAGGCTTGAGGCTTACTACGCGATTTACCTCATGTACATGAGAATGAACGACTTGGCCAATGCCGAAATCTACAAGCGCAGGCTCATCGAATCGTTCCCCGAGTCGAACTACGGCATCGCATTGGCCGACCCGAACTACCTCGACAACATGCGCGCCATGGCCAAGGGTCAGGACTCGCTCTACATCCGCACCTACGCGGCCTACCTGAACAGCGCGGCCGACACCGTACACCACAACTACGAGTTCGTGCACGACAAGTGGCCGCTCTCGCCGCTGATGCCGAAATTCCTCTTCCTCCACGCACTCAGCTACGTGCAGCAGGGCGACATCACCGCCTTCAAGGAGGCCCTCGAACAGCTCACCGCGACCTACCCCGAGAGCGACGTATCGCCATTGGCCAGCCTCATGGTCAAGGGCATCCACGAGGGGCGCAACGTGCAGACGGGCGACGTGCCACGCGGCATGATGTGGGGCGCATCGCTCCGACAGGCCGGCGACAGCACCGCACTCGACACTACGCGGATGTTTGTGGACGATGACGACGCGCCGCACCTGCTGCTGCTCACCTTCAAGACCGACTCGCTGAACCAGAACGACCTGCTCTTCGAGGTGGCCAAGTTCAACTTCGAGAACTATCTGGTGCGCGACTTCGACCTCGAAATCATCAACACCGGCGGCGGACTTTCAGTGCTGGTAATCAGCGGATTCGGCAACCTGGACGAACTACTCGACTACCACGACAGGATGGACCGCTCGCAGTCGCTTCTGCTGCCCGACGGCATCGTACAGATCGACATCAACGAGCCGAATTTCCGCGCCCTGCTCGCCGGCCGCACCTTCGAGGAGTATTTCGAATGGGCGAAAGCAACGTATGGGGAAGGCGAAGAGTAGTGGTATCGTTCCTTTCACCCCTGAGACGTTTCATGAGACGTTTCATGAGACGTTTCATGAAACGTCTCTACTCCTATTAAAATCCCTTTGAATACCCTTTAATTATCCCTTTAAATAATGTCAAATATCCGTTATAAGAGAATCCCGCTTGAAAAACTGCACGTCGAAGTCGAACGCATGATGTTCGGCACGGCCAATGGTGCCACAGAAATCCACGCCATCGTCCACCTGATGCCCGACTTTCCGGCCGATGGCGATGCCATCGCCGCCCTGCTCGAAGCCAAATTCGCGCTTGAGATGTTCCTGCGCGCCCGCACGTTGCACGGCCGTCTGCTGTTGGGCGACAAAGCGATGCAGAAGCCGTTGGGCGACATCGGACACGACCTCGCAGCCATCGGCCAACAACCGCTCGACGGCACAGCTGCCGCCCTTTGGCTCTGGATGACGCAGGGTGCGCCCAATGCCGCCTACCGCCACTCGTTCGGCTGCGGAGAATCATCGGCCACAACCCCTCCCCTGCTGGAAAACTACCGCAAACGCCTGGCCGACAAGGGATTGACATTGACCGACAACTGCCTGCGCACGTGGTTCTTCATACGCGACATCGACCACAACTACCAGGAGATGGTCGAAGCACGGCGCGAATTCTTTGCGGCCAACGGACTGACTCCGGCGACCCACTTCATCGCGAGCACCGGCATCAACGGCAACCCGCTGTGCAACGAAGACATCGTACAGCTCGAAACCTACACCGTCGAGGGACTTAACCCGGCGCAGATCAGCTACTTGAAGGGCAGTTCGCACCTCAACCCGACGGCCGAATACGGCGTGACCTTCGAGCGCGGCACCCGCGTGGAATACGGCGACCGTTGCCACCTCATCATCAGCGGGACGGCCAGCATCGACAATCGCGGCCAGATTCTGCATCCCGACGATGCCGAGATGCAGACGCGCCGCATGGTGGAGAACGTCCGCGTCCTGCTCGACGAAGGTGGCGCATCGGCCAACGACATGATGCACGCTATCGTCTATGTGCGCCGGCCAGAGGACTACGCGACCGTCCGCCGTGTGCTCGATGCCCTGTTGCCCGACCTGCCGAAGGTCATCGTCCATGCGCCGGTGTGCCGTCCGGGCTGGCTGGTCGAGATGGAATGTATTGCCGTGACGGTCAACAAGAATGACGCCTTTGCGCCGTTCTGACGATGGGTCGTCCGTTGCAAAAACATCTTTGCAAATCTACTGACAATCAGAATATTTCCCTAAAAAAATCGGTGTTATTGAATAACCTTAAAATCGAAAGAAAATATGAAGCATTATCCCCTCTTCTTGAGCCTATTGTTGCTCTCTGCCTGTTCGATGCGGCCGACAGCCAACCCCGACAGCGACCCTATCCGCATCAACCAAGTGGGCTACTACGCGAATCAATCGAAGACCGCAGTCATCGAGGCCGACGGTTTTGCCGACAATTACCGCCTGCTCGACGCCGCTACGCGACAAGTCGTGTGGGAAGGTCCGGCCGCACGTGTCGCCAACTCATCGTGGAGCGACAAACAGCGTCACATCATCGACTTCTCGACCGTCACACAGCCGGGCAACTACCTGCTCGAAGCCGGTCCCTACGTCAAGAAGGTCGTCATCGCACAACATCCGCTGCACGCCTCGGTGTTGGCCGCAACCAAAGCCTTCTACTACCAGCGCAGCGGCGAAGCCCTCGAATCTGAGTTTGCCGGCCAGTGGTCGCGGCCAACGGCTCACCCCGACACCTGCGTGCTCGTACACGCATCGGCCGCAACGAAAAAACGACCCGAAGGCACCGTAATTTCTTCGCCCGGCGGATGGTACGATGCGGGCGACTACAACAAATACATCGTCAATTCCGGCTTCACTTTGGGCGAGATGATGCTCATCTACCAACTGCATCCGAACTACTTCAACTCGTTGAACATCAACATTCCAGAGTCGGCCAATGCGACACCCGACGTGCTCGACGAGATGATGGTCAACCTGCGCTGGATGCTCACCATGCAGGATCCCGACGACGGCGGAGTCTATCACAAGCTCACTACGCCGAATTTCGAGGGCTTCGTCATGCCAGATTCGTGCCGCCAGACGCGCTACGTGGTCCAGAAAGGCACTGCGGCCTCGCTCGACTTTGCCGCCACGATGGCAATGGCATCGCGCATCTACGCCCAATTCGACGAATATGCATCGTTCGCAAAACAGGCAAAATCGGCCGCAATCAGCGCATGGAAATGGGCGTTGAAGCACCCCAAAACGGCCTACGACCAACGTGCCATGAACGAGAAGTTCGCGCCGGCCATCAACACCGGCGAATATGGCGACGGCTCGTTCCGCGACGAATTCTTCTGGGCCGCCTCCGAACTCTACTTCACCACGGGCAAGGCGGTCTATCTGTACCACGCAAGGCAGAACGCGCCCAAAGGCTACACACTGCCGACATGGGGGCAGGTCGATGGCCTCGGACTCTTGTCGTGGCTCGTGCAGGCGACCTACGGATTCTCGCCCGAAGCCGACCGCTTGGGCAACCGCTACGCGCGCCTCGTGATTGACTACTGCGACGAACTGATTGCCTCGATGGAGACCTCATGCTACGACTCGCCCTACGGCAACCGCCCCGAAGACTTCGGCTGGGGCTGTCTGGCCGAACACTGCTGCGGTCAGGGTCTTTCGTTCCTCTTCGCCCACCGCATGACGAGCGAGGCACGCTACATGACCGCCGCCTTGAAGTGTGCCGACTACCTGCTCGGCCGCAACGCCACGGGCTACTGCTACGTGACTGGCATCGGACAAAAGTCGCCCATGCACCCGCACCATCGCATTTCGGCGGCCGACGGCATCGATGAACCGATTCCGGGTCTGCTTGTGGGCGGTCCGAATCCGGGCCGACAGGACGGCATCGACTACACTTCCAGCCTCCCCGACGAGGCTTATATGGACGTGACCGAATCGTACGCCAGCAACGAAATCGCCATCAACTGGAACGCAGGCCTGTTCGCCCTGTTGGGTGGTCTGGAAGCGGTGGTGAAATGACCTGTGGCATCGGCCGAAAACAAAATCGCGTAGCGGGAATGAACCTCACTACGCGATTTGCTTTTTTGTGTTGTTTGATTTTGTTGGCCGATGCCTCACTCAGCCGACCTTACCGCGCGGATTGCCTTGCCGAGGAATCGCTCCGTGCTCTCGACCGACGGGCGCGAGAAGAAATACAGGCTGTAGGCCAATGAATCATTCGCAGCGAGCCCGCTGGTCCAATAGAAACCTGAGGTCTCGGCGCCAACCCTTTCGGCCGACTCTCGATAGCCCGTTGCCGGCAGGAAGATGCTGTTGCCGTTGCGTCCGACTACCCGAAGACCCTGCGTTCCACACACCGTATCGACCGTCCACTTGCACTGCGTGCGCAGTTCGTCCATCTCAACGCGCGTCGGCATCCGCCACGGTGCGCCCCACTGGACAGTCGCCGCATCATCGTCGGCAAAGACCTCTCGTTGGCCGTCTGCAATACCATTTTTCGCTGACGTACAATATCTTGTAAAGTCTTCGGACGAACCCTCGCAATGGCTGTAGCTTACCCAGGTGTAGTCCGTCTTGGCCGATGTCTCAGCCCACGCAAACAGCTGTCCAGCCTCCTCCGGCCGATGGGCTCCGACGTTATATTCGGCCCACAGAGTTCCGCTGGACAGGCCCAGATCCACAGCGACGTAGGCATCAGGATTCGGTACGGGCGTCGGCTCGTCATCATCACCGCATCCGACAAAAAGAAATACACTTGCGGCCAATGCATTGGCCATAAAAACAGGAAAGTTTTTCATAAAAAAGGATATACGAACATTTTTTCGACAAAATAACTCTACCAATTATAAATCGGCAGGTGGTAAGTCATTGGCACAACATTTTTCTTGTCCTCTTCCGTCAGATAAAAATCTGGATAGAGCTTGAAGTAGGCTTCATATTCGACCATATATTTCTTAACATATTCGGGATCATTTTTTCGAACCTCTTTCACCATACGTTTCCACCAGTCGGAACGAAGGCTTTTACGGTTGTTCACAATGCGGTTAACAATATTCCAACGGGCACCTCGTCGAGATCTGACGGAACGATATCCTTGCCACAATAAACCATCATAACACCATAAACCATCATAATCAATATCGCACAAGACCCATCTGCCGAACTGCGTGACAAGGTACAGTGTCTTAAAATCTGTATTTTGGACAATGCCGTCCCGCAAGTGCTGATAGCGCGCCCAGACAAATGCCTGACTGTCGGAAACCTGCAAGATGTCATCGACCATAAACCGATGCGTAATGCCCATTTTCTCCCATTGGTCGGAACTATACGTGCAAAATTCCATCCCTTCCCGAAACAAGTAGAGTTCGTGCTTTGCGCCCTTATCGCACAGAGCATCGTTCGGCATAGCGACGAAATGCTTCATCAAGGCGTAGAAACTGGTGTCGAACGCAGTCGAATCGGTCATACAGATGTCTCGTTCGGGGAATGCATCGAAAATCTCACGGACACGTCGTTCCGTCGGTTCTGGCGACAGGAAGCCGGCCGCACTCGAAGGGAAGCTTCTGAAATAATTCCTCACTTCATCGGAAAAACGGATAGAATCGTCCTTGGCCAATCCCTCTCTCCGAGCCTCCACGAGCCGCCTTTGCCATTTGTTCGAGCGGAAGAAACGCCGTTGCCGACGGATATAGTCCCGCAGATGCTTCCGCGTGCTGCCAAAGTCGGCAATATAGTCGTAAATCTTCCATCCATCAGATTCGTGGACGAGTTTTACCGTCAATGAGTCCGTCGGATTGGCGAACTCTGCCGAATCGCCGACGAAACAACCATCGAACGTGACAATACGACCAAAGGAGACCTGAGCTTTGTCATTGGCCACATCGACAGACTTGACGACAAAAGAATTGACCTCGCCATCCTGTCCGCTAATGAAATGAAACAGCCACTCTTCGCTGCCGATACCGCCCAAGCCGTCACTGGGTATTGCCCACGCCTCGCGTAACAGACTGTAATAATCATCGGTGAAAGCCCACGCCGCCGTATCGGGCGCATAATGGTCGGGGATGGACAGAATGAGCCGTGAAATTTCAGTGAAACTGATGGCCGAGCTATCGAACGTAACGCCATCGGCCAACCGCACAGTACGGACAACCACATCCGAAGCTGACGGCACGCCACTCTGACAGGAATCGGCTGCATCCTGAACAATGGCATTATCCTCGGGGATTAGAGTGTTGGTCGATGGCGTTTGCGATGCAGGCTGCGACGACGGTCGGCCGCACGCCGTGAGGAGAACAGCACACAAGAAAGAACTCCATACCCACCCCCTGAACGAAGGTGAGATGGAGTTATTGTATTGGGTATTAGACGGAAACATACAGCTTTATTTTTATCATTTGCTCAACTCGTAGCAACCCATGATGAACAGGCCGGTAGCCTTGCCGTCGTCGTGGCGGATCTTCTCGTTGATGTAGTATTCATACGAGCCGTCGCGATAGGGATTGCCGCCCAGACCGCCCACGGTGCAGCACTGCGAGAGCGTCAGCCGTCCGTTTTCGTCACGGTAGAGCATCGGGCAGTCAATCGGTTCGTCGCGATGCTTGAACGATGTCTGTTGAAGGCCGTTGAAGGCGTCGATGGCAATCTGCTTGCGGTCGGCCGGGATGTAGCCCTTGTTCACAGCCTTGGCGATGGCATACATGAACTGCGTTGTGACCGATGCCTCAGGCCAGTTGCCCTCGCGGTCGGGCTGGTCCATCACCTGATACCACAGGCCGCCGCGCTGATACTGCGGCAGGGCATCGACCAGCGTGTTGATGTAGCGGATCAAAGTGT
>DFJU01000094.1:0-21865 GCA_002373755.1 Bacteroidales bacterium UBA3663
TGTCGGGGTACCAGGATTCGAACCTGGGACCCCCTGCTCCCAAAGCAGGTGCGCTAACCGGACTGCGCTACACCCCGAACTATGCCTTACTTTGAGAACTCATTTTCAAGACCCGAAGGAGTTTCAAATCTTGTTCCTTTCGTTTAGCGGGTGCAAAGATAGAGGATTCGCACCAGCGTTCCAAATTTTTTATCGACTTTTTTCAAAAAATCTTTCAAACAGGCTTTTTAAGGCCTCGAAACGACACTTTTTATAATATATAGATGGCAAAATCACCCTTTTCGGTCGATTATATAGTCAACAAGAGACATCAGAGCAGCACGACATTCATTTGCGGGGAAACACGACAATTGTTGCTTGACATCGAACGAAATCTTCTTCATACAGGCCTGAGCGTACTCTATACCGCCAACCTGACGCGCAAATTCGACCAAAGACAAAGCATCATCGTTTGACAACGCACTTGAAGAAAAAAGCACATCGCGCATCCGCTGGCTCTCATCTGCCGGGCCGTGTTGCAAGGCATAAAGCAGCGGCAAAGTCACCTTTCCCTCCAAAATATCATGTCCAGTAGGTTTTCCGACCGAATCGTTTGTAGGGAAATAGTCGAAAATATCATCCCTAATCTGAAAAATGAGTCCGAACTTTTTCCCGATTTCCCCCATTTGAGCTACTTCATCGGCCGATGCATTGACCGAAAGTGCTCCAATCTGGAGACAGGCAGCAAACAAAGATGCAGTTTTTCCTTCGATGACACTAAAATACGCCTCTTCACTCAGCATGTGACTACGAGCATTGGACATTTGCGACAGTTCTCCTTCGGTCAGAGCCATAGTCATGCGCGTCAAAGCCCGGATAATCTCCAACGAACCCGTATCACTGCTACAAGAAAGGCATTTTGCAAGGAAGAAATCGCCCATCAAGACAGCAACATGATTATCCCAAACCCTGTTGATCGTCTCCTTTCCACGACGTTCATCGCTGGCGTCTATCACATCGTCGTGCATAAGTGAGGCATTATGAAGCAGCTCCACAGCCACGGCGCCATTGATTGTAGAGGCAGACACCTCCCCACGCAACATTTTTGCAGAAAGCAACGTCATGATTGGGCGTAGCTGCTTGCCCCGACGGTCCAAGAAATACCGAATAACATTGTCGGCCAATGGCACATTGGTACGCAAAGACTGTTCAAACTTTTCGCGAAACAGATGCAGTTCCGCCTCGATACATTGCAATGAAAGTTCCATATATAATATTGTACGCGCGCGAGAAATTTCTACGGGATTCACGAAAGCAGCAGCCAAAAGAGGGTTCGCTGTTCTTTCATCAATTAAGTAGTTGTTCAAAATTATTTTATAATATCATGTAGGCTACCCAAAAACTATCTTCTTCATTCTTGGGCACATCTTCCGGTCCTGTACTCAGGCACAATGCAACATTTCGCCATCGTCCATAACCAAATTCTGCTACCCAATTTCTGAAAAATATAGTCAAATAATTTTGAACACCTACTTAATTTAATACTATGACGCGCGCAAAGATACGAATAAATTCCGAGAATCATCCGACAGGAAGAGATGATTTACCTTCTGTACAACAGTGTCAACGAAGTCGCAAATTTTCGCAATGCCGCCGTGACAGCGTGACAGCGTGACAGCAATTTTTTACGCCACATTCCAGTCAGAAAAGGATTTTATATAAATATATTAAAAATTTATTTCCATATTTTTTTATCACTACAATCACACGGCAAAAATCTGCTGTCACGCTGTCACGCTGTCACTCGCACCCCGATTTTCCTGCATTGAACCAACGCGAATTTTTTCAGACAATTTGTCGAAATCCACCGATCAATACAATACCTTCGTACCGTGAACAAGAGGAAGCGCGCACCGTCATCGTTCATAGAGGGTTCATAGAGCCTTCGGGAAATCTCAAACGGAAGGAAAGGCTTTCGTTGTCGGTTTTGAATCGTGTAGAGACGCCACATTGTGACGTCTCTACGGGCAGATGACGATAAAGCTGATTTCAATTTATTTCAACTGATGGAGAAAATCCTTCGTTCAAATGGCATTTCTAACGGGGGAAAATCCGCGTAGCGAGGGTATTATCAGCCTACTATGAGGGTATTATACGGGCATCTGCATCGGACATAAACCAGAATTCTATTTCCTTAATGACACTCGTGACACACTTTTTTCTGAGAGAATTTTTGTTTTATCGCATATAAGCATCTTTTCATAAGATGTTGACTTCGTAAGAATATTGTTTGTTTTCCTTTTTTCACCCTTTTTTTGTTGACTCTATACTGAATCGGTTGACGATTTTTCAACTCGAAAATGGCATCTCCGGCATTGCCAGAGCCAACCAAACTGAGATTTTAGACGGCACATCGGCCAACGGCTCAAAAAAATTTGCGAAATGTTACACGATTTTCAAAAAAGAATGTACCTTCGCGACCGAAAAAACAGAAAAAGTCGTCATTTTCGGACGACGTGGGGTGCTGGATGCAAGACCATCCGGCTGAGATCAGACCCATTGAACCTGGGCAGGTAATGCTGCCAAGGAACGGCACATCCCCCATTATAGTTATGTCTTATTGTTTAATCAAAAACATTTTTCAGGTATGAAAAAGGTATTGTTTTTGTCGGCAATGAGTGTGTTCAATGTTGCAGCCGTGCAGGCTGCCGTTGCCGACGCGCAGGACACTCTGCGCATGGAGGAGTTAAATGAAGTATCGGTATCGGCCACACGAGCCAGCGAAAAGACGCCAATGGCATTCACCAACATCGGCCGCGAGGAAATCAGCAAGCGCAACACGGGTGCCGACATTCCGTTTCTGCTTTCACTTACGCCATCGGTCACCATCACGAGCGACGCCGGCAACGGCATCGGCTACACAACGCTGCGTGTGCGCGGCACTGCCCCTGAACGTATCAACATTACGGCCAATGGCATTCCGATGAACGATGCTGAGAGTGCGCAGCTCTTCTGGGTGAATATGGCCGATTTCGCATCGTCGGTCGAAAATATGCAGATCCAGCGCGGCGTCGGCACATCGACCAACGGCGCAGGCGCATTCGGCGCATCGGTCAACATGCAGACGGAGAACATCGGCGCAACACCATACGCCGGAATTGACGCAAGTTTCGGCTCGTACGGCACACACAAGGAGACCGTCCGCTTCAGCACCGGCCTGCTGGGCGACCACTGGGGTCTGCAGGGCCGCATCTCGGACATCGGCAGCGACGGCTACATCGACCGCGCATCGACCAAACTGAACAGCTACTTCCTGCAAGCCGCATTCTACAGCGAAAACACGGCGGTGAAATTCATTACGTTCAATGGCGTCGAAAAGACATATCACGCATGGGACTACACCTCGAAATATGAACAGGAGACCTACGGCCGCACGTTCAACCCCTGCGGCGCAATGGATTGGGAGTACAGCAAGTTCTACGACAACCAGACGGACAACTACCGCCAGCAGAACTACCAGCTGCTGTGGAACCAGCTGCTGACATCGGAACTGAACCTGAACGTCGGCCTGCACTACACCAAGGGCAAGGGCTACTACGAGCAGTACAAGATTGAGGCCAAATGGGCCGACTATGGCCTGTGGAGCGCCGTGGACGGCGACATCCAGACGAAGGACGGACTCGAATACAAGCCCATCGTGAAGGGCGACCTCATCCGCCAGAAGAAGATGGACAACGACTTCTACGGAGCCATCGCATCGCTGCGCTACAACAACGACGACAATCTGGAGGCAACCATCGGCGGCGGCTGGAACAAGTATGACGGCGACCACTTCGGCCGCATCATCTGGACATCGGCCATGCCCTACAAGTATTACTACAACAAGGCCAATGACGCAAAATGGAAGGATGCCGAGGGCAACAAGTATTTCTACGCGTTCGACGATGCCCGCGTGACGACACCCGACTTCGAGTACTACCGCAACAACGCCGAGAAGACCGACCTGAACGTCTATGGCAAGGTCAACTACACGATTGTGGAGGGTCTGAGCGGCTACGTCGATTTGCAGTATCGCCAGATCAACTACCGTATGCAGAATCCGGGCGACTGGTATGGCGCCAACACCGACGACAAGTACATCATCGACGACTCGTTCAACTTCTTCAACCCGAAGTTCGGCATCAACTACCAGATCAACGACAACAACCGCGTCTATGCGTCGTATGCCATCGCCCACAAGGAGCCGACCCGCAACGACTACGAGGACAACATCGGACTTGAAATGAAGGCTGAACGTCTGAACGACCTGGAGGCTGGCTACAAGTTCCTGTCGGAAACATTCTCGGCCGGCGCCAACCTCTATTGGATGGACTACGAGGACCAATTTGTACTGACCGGCGAGCTGAACGACATCGGCGAGGCTGTGGCCATCAACGTGCCCGAGAGCTACCGCATGGGCATCGAACTTGAAGCTGCATGGCAGCCCGTCCAGTGGTTCCGCTGGGATGCCAATGCCACCCTGTCGCGCAACCGCGTGAAGGATGTCAAAGTGGCTCTGAACGACGGCACAGAGGCCTCGTTGGGCGACCAGCCGCTCTCCTTCTCGCCCGACGTGATCGCCAACAGCATCTTCACGTTCCAGCACAAGGGCCTGAGCGCAACCCTTTCCGGCCGATACATTGGCCAACAATACCTCACCAATTCGGGCTTCGAAAAGATGACCTGCTGGGAGGCCGATGGAACGACCGAGACGCAGGAAAGCATCGTGCTTGACGGCCACTTCACCAGCGACCTCGACCTGTCGTACAGCTTCGCACTGCCACACTACGGCGTGAAGAAGGCATCGGTCGGCATCACGCTCTACAACCTGTTCAGCACCAAGTACGACACGGGCGGCTGGGCAGCACCAAGCTACCGCATGAACAACGGCAAGGTTGAGGCCTACAACGCATCGTGCCTGACCGACTATGCAGTTCGTGACCAATGGGGCGTCGGCTTCGCTCCGGCTGCGCCATTCCACTGCATGGCACATCTGAGCGTTTTGTTCTAATCTAAGAAAGGGAGTAAAAAAGGAGTGAAAGGGTAGTAAAAGGGGAGTAAAAGGGACGATAGAAACAATCCCTAAAAACTCTTAGCTATCAAACAAATAGCCAAGGCAGCAGACATCCCTTTTACTACTCTTTTACTTCACTATTTTAAAATATCTTTTCTATGAGTCTCTTCACACTTTTGGGCTACATCGGCCTCGTGGTCAGCTTCATCTATCTGGTGCTTGAGTTCAAGCAGCGGCAGTCGATGTGGATCTGGTCGATTCTGTGTTCTTGCATCTACCTGTTCATCTACGTCAGCAAGCAGCTCTATGCCGACGCCGGATTCTCGTGCTTCAACATCTGCGTCTCGTTCTGGGGACTGTGGCAGTGGCACAAACGTGTGGTGCGCAACCAGAAAAAACTCGGAGAAGACCCGGAGAAGAAGGGACTCATCGAATATCGCACACTCGGCCTACGCGACTGGGCAAACACATTGGCCATCACCGCAGCCGTCTATCTTGCCATCTTCGCCATCCTGAAGTTCTGGACCGATTCACCGGTACCGCATCGCGACGCCTTCAACACCACGCTCAACATCGTCGGCACATGGCTCTTGGGGCGCAAGGTCATCGAAGTGTGGGGATTCTGGTTCTTGGCCAATGTCGCATCCGTATATCTCTACATCGTGCGGAGCGCCACCGATGCCACGGTCTATGAGAATCTGGCGGGATCGATGCCCGACTGGTTGGCCACAATGCTTGCCCAGGACATGCTATCGACCATCGTGCTCTACCTATTCTATTCGGGCGCATCGGTCTATGGCTACTGGAAATGGCGCAGCAAAGGCATACAATTAGGAAGAAAGTGACCATGCAGACCATCTATCCAGAAAGATTCGAGCCGGAAGCCGTCATCCTGTGCAGCGGAGACTATCCGTCGCACCCTATTCCGTCGGCCATGCTGCACGATGCGACCCGCGTAGTGTGCTGCGACAGCGCTGCCTTCGAGTATGTCCGACGCGAAGGACTCCCGTGGTGCATCGTTGGCGACTGCGACTCCATCCTCTCACCAACGACCGATGACGAACGGCTCATTCTGGAGCGTTGCCGGCACCTCATAATCCACGTAGCGGAGCAGGAAAGCAACGACCTGACAAAGGCCGTGCGTCACTGCAAAGAACTGGGAATAAACCGATTGGCCATCGTCGGCGCAACAGGTAAGCGCGAAGACCACACATTGGGCAACATCTCGCTCCTCATCGAATATATGCGCATGGAAATGGATGTGAGGATGTACACCGACCACGGCATCTTCATCCCGTGCAGCGGCGACATCGAGTGCCACGTGCCAATCCCCGAGGGTTTTATGGCCGATGATGACCACAACGCCCGCCGCATGAAATCGACGCAGATCAGCATCTTCAATATTTCGGCCAACCGCTACGCGACTTGCGGCCTCCGCTATCCGTTCACGCGCCTCGGCAACTGGTGGGAAGGCACACTGAATGAGGCAGTTACTTCGCCCTTCAGCATTCAGGCCGACGGAGAGTATCTGCTCTTTATCAACTATCTGAAATAACATGAACCACCCCAAAAAAATATAACTATGTCACAGACGATAACCATCAACAACGAACCGCGCCAGACCGAAGCCCAAACGCTGGAGGCATTGGTCAAGGAGCTCTCCTTACCCGAACGAGGCGTGGCCGTAGCCATCAACAACCACATCCACCCCCGCGCCACGTGGACCGAAACGGCCCTCAACGAAGGAGACAACATCACGATAATCAAGGCTGCCTTCGGCGGATAAAAAAGGTCATCATGTTACAATTCATCACGCACGAGACAAACGGAATCACCTACCTGGAGTCGGTCAAGATTGCCCTGGAGGGAGGTTGCCGCTGGGTGCAGTTACGCATGAAGGGAGCATCTGTCGATGAGATTCGTCCCATCGCCCTGGAGGCCCAACGCCTGTGCCGAGAGGTGGGAGCCACCTTCATCATCGACGACCAAGTGGCATTGGCACAAGAGATTAAGGCCGATGGCGTCCACCTGGGCAAGAACGATATGCCGATAGACGAAGCGCGTCGCCGATTGGGCAACGAGTTCATCATCGGCGGCACCGCCAACACCTTTGCCGACGTGGAGCAGCACTACCGAAACGGAGCCAACTACATCGGCTGCGGGCCCTTCCGTTTCACGACCACCAAGAGCAATCTCTCGCCCATACTCGGGTTGGAGGGGTACAACGAAATATGCCGTCGGATGCACGAAAAGTGCATTTCGCTCCCTATCGTGGCTATCGGCGGAATCACGTCCGACGATATTCCTGCCATCCTACAGACCGGCATCACGGGCATTGCCCTGAGCGGCACCGTATTGCGCGCCCAAGACCCCGTGGCCGAAATGCGGAGATTGGTGGAAATGGTGGAGAATCGAAACGGAAGGAAAGAATAGTAGTTAATGGAAGTTAGCAGAAGGAAGATGTAAGCGCCGAAGGCCATTGGTCAATGGATAGCCTTCAAAACTATCGTCTGTTAACTCCACAGCCACAAGCTGCTAACTCCAGAAAACTCCAGTTATCTCCAAACACATACACAAATAATCCAAATAAAAAAATAGATACATGAAAGAATTAGTGATTGCAGGCCGGAAATTCCACTCGCGTCTGTTTCTGGGAACAGGCAAGTTCAACAACAATGAGCTGATGGCCAAGGCCATAGCTGCCAGCGAGACCGAAATGGTAACGGTTGCCATGAAGCGTATCGAACTGCAAGACAAGCAGGACGACCTGTTGCAACATATCGTGCAGAACCCCAACATCCAGTTGCTGCCCAACACCTCGGGCGTGCGCAATGCCGAAGAGGCCATCTTCGCAGCACAGATGTCTCGCGAGGCCTTTGGTACCAATTGGCTGAAGTTGGAGATACACCCCGACCCACGCTACCTGTTGCCTGACAGTGTCGAGACCCTCAAAGCCACCGAAGAGTTGGTCAAGATGGGTTTTGTGGTTCTGCCCTACTGCCAAGCCGACCCCACCCTCTGCAAGCACTTGGAGGAAGCAGGCGCAGCAACCGTCATGCCGTTGGCCGCCCCTATCGGCACCAACAAAGGACTGAGAATGAAGGACTTCCTGCAAATCATCATCGAGCAGGCCAGCGTCCCTGTGGTGGTTGACGCCGGCATCGGAGCGCCAAGCCACGCTGCCGAAGCCATGGAGATGGGCGCTGACTGCTGTCTGGTCAATACGGCCATTGCCGTGGCAGGCGACCCTGTGGAAATGGCCATCGCCTTCAAAGAAGCTGTCGTAGCTGGTCGACGCGCCTACGAGGCAGGGTTAGGTGCAATCAGCGACTGCGCCGAAGCATCGTCACCCCTCACAGCGTTTTTGAATAATTAAAAATAAGAGGAGTTAATGGTATTGAACAGGAGTTATCGCTCCGCTTGGGTCCTCGCAGCGAATGGAACGATTGATAATCGTTCAGCGAGAAGACAAAGCTTTAGCTGAGGGGACAAACGGACATTACTACTGGGTGCCAGAAAGCAAATCGGACAACAAAAGCATCCGTCCGTTCACTCCTGTTATCTCCAATTAACTCCTATTAACTCCCCCAAAAAATAATCGTTTAATCGAACATAACAACATGCCCAACGACAAGAAAGCTTACGCCCAGCGCGAAAAAGCTTATATGCAAGGACAACTCTTCCCCTACATCCAGGTAGGAATGACCAAAGTAAACCTCACTCCCACCGTAACCAAGGACAAGGACGGCATCCCACACACCGAAGTGAATGCCCCCATCTATATCTACGACACCAGCGGTCCCTATTCCGACCCGAACTACACGGTGGATCTGAAACGTGGTCTGCCCCGAATGCGTGAAGCATGGATCGAGCAACGCAACGACACCGAGCAGTTGACCGAAGTCACCAGCGAATACGGCAAACAACGGTTGGCCGACAAGAGTCTGGACCACCTGCGCTTTGAGCACATCCAATTGCCCCGACGCGCCAAGGCGGGAAAAGCCATCACCCAGATGGCCTATGCCAAAGCCGGCATCGTCACCCCCGAGATGGAGTACGTCGCCATACGCGAGAACATGAACTGCGAGGCATTGGGTATAAAATCACACATCACTCCTGAATTTGTGCGCGATGAGATAGCCCGAGGCCGTGCCGTGCTGCCTGCCAACGTGAACCATCCCGAATCGGAACCCATGATTATCGGCCGGAATTTCTTGGTCAAGATCAACACGAACATCGGCAACTCGGCCACCACCTCGTCTATCGAAGAGGAGGTCGATAAAGCGGTATGGAGTTGCAAGTGGGGCGGCGACACACTGATGGATCTCTCGACGGGCGAAAACATACACGAGACGCGCGAATGGATTGTACGCAACTGTCCTGTCCCCGTGGGCACCGTACCTATCTACCAAGCTCTGGAGAAAGTCAACGGCCGCGTGGAAGACCTGACTTGGGAGGTCTATCGAGACACCCTCATCGAACAATGCGAACAGGGAGTGGATTACTTCACCATCCATGCAGGCATACGCCGACAGAATGTCCATCTGGCCGATTCACGCTTGTGCGGCATTGTGTCGCGCGGCGGCTCCATCATGAGCAAATGGTGTCTGATACACGACCGCGAGTCTTTCCTCTACGAACATTTCGACGACATCTGCGACATCGTAGCACAATACGACGTGGCCCTCTCGTTGGGCGACGGTCTTCGTCCGGGTTGTACCGCTGACGCCAACGACGCTGCCCAGTTTGCCGAGTTGGACACCATGGGAGAACTCGTCACCCGTGCCTGGGCCAAGAACGTGCAGGCCTTCATCGAGGGTCCGGGACATGTGCCTATGCACAAGATTCGCGAGAACATGGAACGTCAGTTGGACCACTGCCACGAGGCACCATTCTATACATTAGGACCTATTGTGACCGATATCGCACCTGGCTATGACCACATCACATCGGCCATTGGAGGAGCCCAGATTGCCTGGTTGGGCACGGCAATGCTCTGTTATGTCACCCCCAAGGAGCATCTGGCTCTGCCCAACCGCGAAGATGTGCGCGTAGGTGTCATCACCTATAAGATTGCAGCCCACGCTGCCGACCTCGCCAAAGGACATCCCGGAGCCACGATACGAGACAACGCATTGTCGAAAGCCCGTTTTGAGTTCCGCTGGCGTGACCAGTTCCACCTCTCGCTCGACCCCGACCGTGCCTTGCAATATTTTGAGGAGGCAGGACATACCGATGGAGAGTATTGTACGATGTGCGGACCGAACTTCTGCGCAGCCAAGTTGACCCATGACCTGAGAAAACTATGACTCCAGAACAGAAACGTCGGTACAACCGGCACATCATCCTGGATGGATTCGGCACCCTTGGGCAGGAGAAACTGCTGTCCGCCAAAGTCCTCATCATAGGAGCCGGCGGATTGGGAGCACCCTGTGCCCTCTACCTTGCCGCCGCTGGGGTGGGGACGATAGGAATAGCCGATGCCGACTTTGTCTCGCTTAGTAACCTGCAACGTCAGGTCATCCATTTCTCGACCGATGCAGGACAACTGAAAGTAACGTCGGCCCAAGAGAAAATCGAACGGCTCAACCCAGAGGTACATGTGGAACCCATATCGCACTACATCACCGCCGAGAATGCCCTAAAGACATTGGAGCCTTACGATTTCATCATCGATGCCACCGACTCCTTTGCATCCAAATACCTCATCAACGATGCCTGCGTGCTGTTGAGCAAACCCTTCTGCACAGCAGGAATCGTACGCTACAGCGGCCAACTCATGACACACGTTCCAGGCTCAGCCTGCTACCGTTGCCTCTTCCCCGAACCGCCACAAGAGAATCAAGTCGAGACCTGTTCGATGGTGGGCGTGTTGGGTAGTGCAGTCGGAACGATGGGAACATTGCAAGCCACCGAAGCCATCAAATACATCACGGGAGTGGGTCAGTTGCTCACCAATGCCGTGTTGACCTTCGATGCACTCACCCTGTCCTTCCAACGCTTTGATGTCGAGACCAATATCGACTGCGCCCTCTGCGGTCCGCACGCCACGATTCACGAACTGAACGAATACTCTTTCCAGCCGTGCCGGAAGTCATAGGATGGGTTAAAAACAAGAATAATAAGTAGTTGTTCAAAATTATTTTATAATATCCTGTAGGCTGTCCAAAAAACTATCTTTTTCATTCTTGGGCGCATCTTTTGGCCATGTCCTCCGGCACAATGTCACATTGCGCCATCGGCCATAAACAAAATCTGCATCCCAATCTCTGAAAAATATAGTCAAATAATTTTGAACACCTACTTAATCAATTGAACATGTTTAGCGAAGAAATAAACCAATACGATTGGGAAGAAATCACCCAGAAGATTGCCGCCAAGAGCGACATGGACGTGCGTCGGGCATTGGCCAAAAGCCATTGTGACGTAGAGGATTTCATGGCACTCATCTCGCCCGCAGCCGAACCCTATCTGGAAACCATGGCGCGCCTCTCACAAAAATACACGCGCGAACGGTTCGGCAAGACGATGTCGATGTTCATCCCCCTTTATATCACCAACTCGTGCTCCAACTCGTGCGTCTATTGCGGTTTCCACCGGGAGAACCCGATGGCGCGCACCATACTGACCATCGACCAGTGCGAGGACGAATACAAGGCCATCAAGCGACTGGGTCCCTTCGAGAACCTCCTCATTGTGACGGGCGAGAATCCCGCCAAAGCGGGTCCACAATACCTGGCCGATGCATTGGACCGAGCCAAACCCTACTTCTCTAACCTCAAGATTGAGGTCATGCCCCTCAGCACCGAGGACTACGCTATGTTGACCCACCATGGTCTGAACGGAGTCATCTGCTTCCAGGAGACCTACCACCGCGAGAACTACAAGAACTATCACCCACGCGGCATGAAGAGTAAGTTCGAATGGCGACTGGATGGCTTCGACCGCATGGGCATGGCAGGCGTCCACAGCATCGGCATGGGTGCCCTGCTGGGACTGGAAAAAGAGTGGAAGACCGACGTTACCCTGATGGCCTACCACCTGCGCTATCTCCAGAAACACTATTGGCGCACCAAGTATTCGGTCAACTTCCCACGTATGCGCCCCGCGCAGAACGAAGGATTCCAACCGAATTGTTTCGTCAATGACCGACAGTTGGCACAGGTCACCTTTGCCATGCGCATCTTCGACCACGATGTCGATATCTCCTACTCGACCCGCGAACCCGCCTTCATCCGCAACAACATGTGTACGTTAGGTGTCACTACGATGAGTGCAGCCAGTCGCGTCAATCCAGGCGGCTACTACACTTATCCTCAAGCCCTTGAACAATTCACCGTGAGCGATGAACGCACCGTTCAGGAGATTGCCTCCGCCCTGAAACAACGCGGCATTGAGCCCGTCTGGAAAGACTGGGACGCATCATTTGATGCAACCCGAAATATTATGAGAGGCGCATGATTATTGTCATCACTCGTCCCGACTTCTGGGAGGGGGAAGCCGATGCCATTGTCCACCTGTTTGACCAACGGCACATCAATCGCTTGCATCTGCGCAAACCCGATGCCTCGGCCGACAAAGTGGCTCAACTCGTCGAAAAGCTACCCTCCAGGCTCTACCCCAAAATTTCGGTACACGACCACTACGACGTTGCCGAAGAATACCATCTGGGCGGCATCCACCTCACGGGACGTCACCCTGTGGCACCCGCCCATTGGACCGGACTGCTTTCCACCAGTTGCCACTCCATCAACGAACTGCGGCAACGACGTAACGAACCCTTTGACTATCTGTCACTTAGCCCTATCTTCGACAGCATCTCAAAGGCCGGCTATCTGGCTGCCTTCACGCAGGAAGAAATCGCTCAGGCACATATCGAAGGACTCATCGACCAACGCGTCCTGGCCTTAGGCGGAGTGACCTTTGCCCGTTTGCCCGAAGTGGAGGCTATGGGCTTCGGCGGAGGCATGATTTTGGGCGATGCATGGAAGTAGCCACTCCCGTTTAGAGAGTTGAATGACGTGCAAGAAGCCTTCGCATCCCAAAGGCCGTTGAGGAGTGAAAGACAAATCTTAGTCACTTTGTACTTCGTACTTTGTCCCCTTGTACTTAGTTCTTAGTCCCTTAGTACTTAATAAGATGAAATACCATACCGTACTCACAATTGCAGGCAGCGACTCCGGCGGAGGAGCCGGCATCCAAGCCGACATCAAGAGCATCGAGGCATGCGGCTGTTATGCATCGTCGGCCATCACCGCCATCACCGTACAGAACACGTTAGGGGTGACCGACGTCTTTCCCATCCCCGTGAACTACATCGAGGAACAGGCGATGGCGGTCCTGAACGACATCGGCGCCGATGCCATCAAGATAGGCATGTTACACTCGGCGCAAGTCATAGAAGGTGTCGAACGCGTCCTGGTCCACTACCACACCCAGCGGTCGGAGGCCAGTCCCAACGTGGTACTCGACCCCGTCATGGTCTCCACCTCGGGACATCGGCTGATGGAAGAATCGGCCATCCAGTCTCTCAAAGACCGACTCCTACCTCGGGCGCGAGTGATCACCCCCAATATCCCCGAAGCAGAATTTCTGCTGGGTGGAGCATCGCTGCAACGACAGAGCGAACTCCCCGACGCCGCCCGACGGCTGGCCGACCAATGTCAAGTCTCGGTGCTGCTGAAGGCAGGACATATGACCGAAGACAAACTGGTGGACATCTTCTACGACGCCGAAGAGGGGCGCCTCTATGAACTGCCATCAGTACGTGTCCATACTCGCAACACCCATGGCACAGGCTGTACCATGTCGTCCGCGTTAGCCAGTATGTTGGCGCGTGGCTTTTCGTTGGCCGATGCCGCCGCCGCCGCCAAAGATTACATCAACCGCGCCATCGTGGCAGGGGCCGACTACGAAATCGGACAAGGCTTCGGACCCGTCCACCACTTCTTCCAGTTCTGGAAGTGAACCATCGGCCATAAAAAAACAAACCACGAAACACACAAGATTGCGAAATAATCCCTATATTTGCGACGGATTTTTCGCAATCTACCTCCAAAAACACAAACAACAAACACACCCGAAATCATGAAAACAATCAAATCACTCAGCAAGATCACTCTCGCCGTGCTGTGTCTTGTCGTGTCGTTTATGGCCGATGGCGATGCAAAAACAACCGTCTGGGAACAGCCCTACTACGCCAAGGGACGATGGTACGGATTCGAAATTGTCAAGCTGGAGTTTATGGACAATGAGACGGTCGTCACGGCCAACATCCAACGCCGGAAATACAGCATCGACTCGACCACCGTGCTGATTGCCGACAGCGTCCACTACCCGTTGCGCAGCATCGAGGGACTGAAAATCGGCGAAACCGAAAATCGCACCGGCCTTGGCGGACGCCAGCTGCGAATGCACTTCGACGCGCTGCCACACGACACGAAAATCGTCGATTTCTACTCGAAGGATGGCATCCGCGTGTGGGGACTACGCGACCACCGCACGACCGACCTGCCGCTTTTCCCTTCCCATTGGCGCAACACAAAGACTGGCGACTGGGAGCTTGGACTGCTGCCCGAATGTGCCATCTACGCCAACCGATTCTGGGACTACGTCGAGCGCGATGTAAAGGCTGACGGCCAATGCACCTTGCGGCTCCGTTGCGATGGCGAGGAACTGACCATTGCCATCGGCTCCGAAAACAAGGACAACGTGCGCCAGATTCAGATCGGCCAACAGAAAGCCATCGCCTGCAACCGCATACTGGGCCGCACACTGGGCGAATATCCATCGGCCGACACCCGCACCAAGTTCGTCGATAACGGCTACCGCAGCGACACCATCACAGTGCGCGGCTGGGTGCGAAGCAAGTCAAAAGACCAATGGAAAACGTCGCCGCAATTCGCCGTAGAGATTATCGACATTCTGAACAATTTCCGATCAAAGACTTACGCTGCCGACCTCGACTCGCTGGGCCGATTCACTCTGCAGATTCCGCTGCGCAACAGTCAGGAAGTTTACAACCGTGACGAAATGAACTGCGTGCTTGAACCTGGGCACGACTACTTCTATTTCATCGATTACGAAACCTATACAACGCTTTTTATGGGCGATGACTGCCGATTGCAGAACGAAATGATGCTTATGGGCGACAAATATCTGACATTCAAACGTACATCGCCGAACAACTTAGGAAAAAAAGATGAACCGGAAGAATACCTCGCGCTTAAAAAATCAGACCAAAAGAAAAACCGCGCGAAACTGGATTCCATTTTCAGCCGATATCCAAAACTTTCGGCTCGTACAAAGCTCTTCCTTAAGGAGGATATTATTCATTTTCTACCATGTCAAGATATTCTCCAGTACCGTTCCAAATGCAAAAACTACAAATCAACAAAAAGTGCGATAGAGTTTGTTCAGAAAGACTATTGGACAACCATGTTGAAACCATATAGCCTGCACAGGTTCAGCCCGTATTTCTTTGACGACATCATCTCGGTTTTCAACAACCATCCTTTCACGCCGCCATACCCCGACTACGTGAAATACGGACTTTTACCACAGCCCGGCGCTGATACCCTTGCAGCACTCATCTGGAATGACGAAATGAGGGGAAATTGTCCATACGAAAAGATCGGAAAGAACGCAGACATAATCATGGCATGGTACAGGGAACAAAGCCAGAAAGAGCCAGAGAAGGCGAAGATGGTAAGTGAATATTACGCTGCGCATAAAGATGCCATAGAAAAGGCTCGCAACAAATATGAATACATCACCATCGAAGAAACGCTTCAGGAAATGGTCGGCACACAAGAGCAGAAGGACATCATCCGCGCCCGTTACTTCACCAAACGGCAGCGGCACGACAACAACGCATACGACGACGGAACCTTGGACGGGCTGTTGGCCAAAATCCAGACGCCCGGCATCCGCGAGTTCATGCAAGGGCTACGCGACAAGCATGAGGCATTGGCCAAGATGGGGACGATGGCGTTCATCTCGTCGGGCAAAGAGGTCAATGAAAACAGCGGCGAGGGCCTGCTCAACAAGATAACCGAGCCTTATCGCGGCCGATGGATCCTGCTCGACATCTGGGGCTTGTGGTGCGCCCCATGCTGCGAAGGGCTGAAGCACTCGAAAGAGGAATTTGAACGCTTTGCCGACCTGAATCTGGTCTATCTCTATCTGGCCAACCGAAGCGACCAGGCCTCGATGGAGACGTTCCTGAAGGAGTGTGGCGTGACGGGCGAGAACTGCGTCTGCTACAACCTGCCCGCCGACAAGCAAAACCGCATCGAGAATTTCCTGAGCGTGAGCAGCTGGCCGTCGTACTTCCTCATCGACCCGCAAGGCCGCGTGCTGGAAAAACGTGTCGATCCGCGCTTCAGGCAAGACGAAATCATCCAGATCGTCAAGGGCGCGAAGCAATGACATCGGCCGACAATGAAACCAAATTTCGGCAAGGCGGAAAATAAACCCTCCGCTTTGCCGTTTTTACAAAAAAAACAATCATGACACGCAAAATAATCGGAATCGGCGAGACTGTTCTCGACGTGATTTTCAAGAATGACCAGCCCACAGCCGCCGTCGCGGGCGGTTCGACGTTCAATGCAATGATTTCGCTGGGCAGAACCATCGGCCGCAAACACCCCGAAATGCCGCTGCTCATGGTGACCGAGACGGGCGACGACCACATCGGCGACATCATCGTGCGGTTCATGCGCGAAAATGGCGTGAGCGATGCCGCAGTGACGCGCAATCCGGACACGCAGAGCCACGTTTCGATGGCGTTTCTGGACGAAAGGAACGATGCGCAGTACGAGTTCTACAAAGACCACGGACACGCCTCGCTGCAAGCCGAAAAAATCCGCGTAGCGGGCGGTTTTATGGCCGATGACCTTGTGCTGTTCGGCTCGTTTTTCGCCATCAATCCCGTGCTACGCGACTTTACGAGGCCGCTTTTGCAGTCGGCGCACGATGCCGGAGCCATCCTCTACTACGACATCAATTTCCGGCGCTCGCACATCGCCGACATTCCCGACACATTGGCCAACATCGAAGAGAACTGCCGCCTGAGCACCATCGTGCGCGGTTCGGCCGAGGATTTCGGCTACCTCTACGGCACGACCGACGCGCGCGAAGTCTATGAACGCCACATCGCGCCGCTCTGTCCGCTGTTCATCTGCACCGACGGTCCGCGCGCTACGTGGATTTTCACGCCGGAATTCACGTTGCAGATTCCCGTCGCGCCCATCCAGACGGTGAGCACCATCGGCGCGGGCGACAACTTCAACGCCGGCTTCCTGTGCGGCATCATTGGCCACGACATCGAAAAATCGCAGTTCGACGGCCTCAAGCAGGATGTGTGGCGGGAACTCGTCGCCGTCGGCCAACGCTTTTCGGCCCACGTGTGCCAAAGCATCTTCAACTACGTGGACAAGGAGTTCGACTGCGGTTGCTGATTTTTGCGTGCAATGCCATCGGACATAAAATCCGGACAAACGGAGGTCGTACCATTTTATTTTGGCGCGACCTCATTTTTTTTCATCGTCGGCCACATTAGCGCGCCATTCGAGCACAAAAAGAGGCTCATCGGCCATAAAACCGCACAAAAATCCGCGTAGTACGGCTTTTTTGATTAAATTCGCGACCCGAAAAAGGAGTAACAATCTTTATCCGAATCAAAATCCGGCGTATGAACAGACTTTACATCATAATACTTTCAGCATTCTTGGCGGCCACAGCGCTCGCACAAGAGAAGAACACGACTTCGACATCGGCCAAAAACGATTCGAGCGCAGTGGCCGTGGCAGCCGATTCTGCCGCACACAAGGGCATCGAGTCGCGTCTGAGCATCAACTTGGGCGACGAACCGGTCGAAATCTACAACCTGTGCGGACGGTTCCTGACCAACAATCCCGCCAAACTCCGCAAGGGAGTCTATGTGGTGAAGCAGAACGGAAGCAGCCGCAAAATGGTCGTGCGATGAGAATCTGTCTTTTCCAGCAAGACATCTGTTGGCTTGACGCCGAGGCCAACTACCAGAAAATTGAAATAACACTGCAACAAAATCCGCAGTCAGATTTGCTCGTGATGCCTGAAATGTGCACCACGGGCTTTATTACTTTACCCCGACACGGCCAGATTGAGACATCGGACATGGTGGAAAAACGGCTGCTCGCATTGGCCAAGAAATACGACACGGCACTGTGCGGCAGTTTCGCGGTGCGGGTGTCGGACACGGCCAATGCCAACCGATGCTACTTCGTGACGCCCGAAGGCAAAATCGCGCACTACGACAAGCACCATCTTTTCCGTCCCGGGCAGGAACATCTGGGCTATCAGACGGGCAAAAGTCGCGTAGTGGTCGAATGGCGCGGCGTGCGGTTCCTGCTTGTGGTGTGCTACGACCTGCGGTTCCCCGTCTGGACGCGCTACCGCGAGGATTCGCCCTACGACGTCATCATCTGCGTGGCCAACTGGCCCCAAGCCCGCCAACTCGCGTGGGACACGCTGCTACGCGCCCGCGCCATTGAAAACCAGGCCTATTGCATCGGCGTGAACCGCGTGGGCCGCGACACGATGTGCGACTACGCGGGCGGCACCTGCGCAATCCATCCCTACGGCCATGCCGTTGTTTCGATGGCCGATGCGACAGAGGGCACATGCTCATTCGAGCCCGATCTGGACAAGCTGGCATCGTTCCGGCAGAAGTTCCCGTCGTTGGGCGATGCTGACGATTTCCGCATTGTCGGCGAGTGACATCGGACATAAAAAACGGCCCCAAAATAACGACGACGAAAAGTTGCGCGATTCACACAAAATGGCTATTTTTGCGGCCGACATTTTTCACACACAATAAAAACGACTGACTATGAACAACATCAAGTACATCGGAACAGACGATGCCGACCAGCATCTTTTTGAGAGCCAATACATTACTCCTGAAGGAATGTGCTACAACAGCTATCTGATTGAAGACGAAAAGATTGCCGTGATGGACTCGGTTGACCCGCGCAAGACGCAGGAATGGCTCAGCAACCTGGCCAACGCGCTGAACGGCCGCAAACCCGACTATCTGATCGTGCAGCACATGGAGCCAGACCACTCCGGCTCGATTGCAGCATTCCGCGAAGCATATCCCGACGCGACGATTGTGGCATCGGCCAAAGCCCTGCAATTCATGGCCCAATTCAATCCGGGCAAGGATCTGGGCAAGACGCAGGCCGTCAAGGAGGGCGACACACTCGCACTCGGCAGCCGCACGCTGAAATTCTTTGGTGCAGCGATGGTACATTGGCCTGAAGTCATAGTGACCTATTGCCCCGAAGAGAAAGTACTGTTCAGCGCCGACGGATTCGGCAAGTTCGGCGTAAAGGACGCCGAGCCGGACGATTGGGCATGCGAGGCCCGCCGCTACTATTTCAACATCTGCGGCAAATACGGCACGCCCGTCAGCGCACTGCTCAAAAAGGCCGCCACGCTCGACATCAAGACCATCTGCCCGCTGCACGGCCCGATTCTGGAGGGTGAAGCACTGACCGAAGCCCTGCGCCTCTACTCCATCTGGAGCAGCTACGGCGTCGAGACCGAAGGCGTGCTCGTTGCCCATGCCTCCATCCACGGCAACACAGCGAAAGCGGCCGAAAAGCTGGGCGAAATCCTGACCAAGAAGGGCGCAAAGAAAGTCGTCATGGCCGACCTTTGCCGCGAAGACATGGCCGAGGTCATCGAAGATGCCTTCCGCATGAACAAGATGGTGGTCTGCGCCTCTTCATACGATGCCGATGTGTTCCCGCCAATGCACTTCTTCCTCTGGAAGTTGCAGATGAAAGCCTACCAGAACCGCACCGTGGGAATCGTGGAGAACGGCAGCTGGGCACCGTCGGCCGGCAAGGCAATGCGCGCGCTCATCGAGCCGATGAAGAACGTAAAAATCGTCGAACCAATGGTCACAATCAAATCAACTATGCGCGACGAAGACATCCCGCAGCTTGAGGCGTTGGCCGACGCAATTCTGGCAGAATGACCCTCAGCCGACAGCCATCGTCTATCGGACACGGCAAAAAAAAATCCTCACCGCAATGCGATGAGGATTTTTCGCGTAGCAGCCGGCCGGCTTACTTCTTCTTTTTCTTGCCGACAGCTTTCTGAACCTGAGCCGGACGCTCCTTGCGGAGTTGGTCGGCCACAAGATGAGCGATTTTCGATGCGCCCTTCACGTTCGGATGGATGCGATCGACGGTCATCATGCCCTGCTTTTCGGCATCGACCATCGGCGTGTGCAGGTCAATCAGCTCAAGATTGTTTTCGGCGGCGAACTTCTGCAACATCGGAATCACGCCGTTCACGATGACCGAGTCGCGGATGGTCCATTCGGTCTGGAAGGCCGGAATCGGAGTGCAGAGCACGATGCGCGGATTTGTCGGCAATGCCTGCAACGAATCGACCATGATTTTCAGGCTCGGGATATAGTCCTTCGACGCTGTCGGCCAGTTGATTGCCTTGGTGTCGTTGGTGCCGAGCTTGATGACGACTACGTCGGGCTGCCAGTCGAGGCAATCGCGCCAAGCCTGCTCCTTGCAGTATGGCAAGTTGCCCGTGTTGGACATTGTGCGGCCGCTCACGCCGAAATTCTTCACGCAATAGCCATTGCCCAAAAGCTTGTTCAACGTGGCCGGATAGCCGCGCTGGTCGGCGCCCTCGATGCCAACGCCATCGGTAATACTGTTGCCGACGCAAGCCACCTTGACAAGGCTGTCGGCAGCCGGCATCTTCAGTTCTGCCAGCCACGACTTCAAGTCGTTCAACATATTGTCGTGATACTTGAATGTGGAGCGGAAACCGAATCCATGACCGCCCGACGGATAGGCATACATCGCACAACGGTTGCCCGAACGGCACATTTTCACGTAGTAGGCACCGCCGTTGGTTCCGGGAGGCACTACGGTGTCGTCCGATGCCAGGATGATGACGGCCGGAGGAGTCAAGTGGCGGCGTACTGCCTTATGCGTGGTCCACTCGTTGCAGATGTCCTCGTTTGTGCGGTCGTCGCCCAAGAAAGACACTACTGAACCGCTGTGCGTCTCATTCTCTCGCATCGAGGTGACGGGATAGAACAGAATCGAGAAGTCGGGACGAACCGGCATCGGTGCATGGGTCGATACGGCCGATGCCAAGTGGCCACCAGCCGAGAAGCCCTGTATTCCGACGTTGTAGGGATTGATGTGCCATGCCTGGGCGCTGTCGCGCACCGTGCGGATTGCATTGTAGGCATCGCTCAAAGGGATGTTGCGGTCGCCTTTCGGCATTCGGTATTTCAACACGACATAGGCGATGCCCTGCGCATTGTAGAACTCGGCCCAATCGTGTCCCTCGAACTGCATCGACAGACTTGTATAGCCGCCACCAGGACAATCCACGATGGCTCGGCCATTTGCAGCAGCAGCTGCATCAGACTTAGGTAAATAGACAGTAATCTCTGAACCGCCGTCAGCTGAATTTTTCAGGACAAATTTTCGCTCCGTGCTTTGGGCTACAGCACTGCATACAGAAAGAGCGATGGTAACAAATAAAGCAATTTTCTTCATAAAAATAGAAACATAAAAGGCAGTCGAGCCCGGAGAGAATGCCGGACTCGCTGCATCCATTTGGGTTTTATCGTGTTCGAATCACAATTCGAACTTGGCGTTGCGCATGTCGCCGGTCTCCTCGTAGGCGATGTGCATCTTGAAAGCGTTCTTGAGCGAGTGAGGCGTGTGCAGGCCCTTGCCTTCGCTCAGTTTGAGATAGTCCCACAGGAGCTGCTTGTAGTCGGGGTGTGCGCAGTTCTCG
>DFJU01000094.1:21979-27592 GCA_002373755.1 Bacteroidales bacterium UBA3663
TCGGCAACACCCTGTTCGGTGACGAGGATGCGGACGCTGTGTTCGCTCGAATCGGTGTGGGTGACCATCGGCACGATTGACGAGATGGCGCCGCCCTTGGCCAATGATGGGGTCGTGAAGATGCTCAGGAAGGCGTTGCGGGCGAAGTCGGCCGAACCGCCGATGCCGTTCATCATCTTGGTACCCATCACGTGGGTCGAGTTGACGTTGCCGAAGATGTCGGCCTCAAGTGCCGTGTTCAGGGCGATGATGCCCAGACGGCGGATGCACTCAGGATGGTTGGTGATTTCCTGCGAACGGAGCAGGAGTCGTTGGCCAAAGACATCCATGTGGCTGTACATTACGTCCAATGCGTCATCGGTCAGGCTCAACGACGAACCTGTCACGTAGTTGCATCGACCCTTAAGAATCAGGTCGATGACCGAGTTCTGGATCACCTCGGTGAACATCGAGAAGGCGGGCACGTCGGGATTGTCGCCCAGGGCGCCGATAACGGCATTGGCCACATTGCCCACACCGCTCTGGAGAGGAAGGAATTCCTTCGGGATGCCGCCGCGCTTCAACTCGCTGACGAGGAAGTTGGATACGTGGGCGCCGATGGCACGTGTGTCGTCGTCCAACGGCTTGAATCCGGCCTGATTGTCGCGCAGGTTGGTGTGAACCACGGCAATGACCTTCTTCGGGTCAACCTTCACGTCGATGGTGCCGATGCGGTCTCCAGGATGCGTGATCATGAACGGCTTGCGGTAAGGCGGCATTTCGGGCAGATAAATATCGTGCATACCCTTCAGACGGTCGCCGTGGGCCGCATTCAGCTCGATGATGATCTTGTCGGCATGAGCCACAAGGTCGGGCACGATGCCCACCGATGTCGTGGCGATGAAGTTGCCGTCGGGAAGGATCTCGCTGGCCTCGACGATGGCGACATCCATCTTGCCGAGGAATCCGTAATAGACGTCCTGACCAATCATCGAGAGGTGGCAATCGAAATACTGCACCTCGCCGCTGTTGATGGCCTTGCGCATGTTGGCATTGCTCTGGAATGGTGTGCGGAACTTGACGGCATGGGCCAATGGCAATTCCGTATCGACTGCCGGGCCCGTGGCTCCGCCAGTAATCAGACCGATCTGGAATGGACGGCCTGCCTCATGTTCCTCGATTGCATACTTGGCGATGGCTGCGGGAACCGCTTTCGGGACACCTACAGATGAAAAGCCACCAATACCTACAACATAATCATTTTTAATTAACCTTGCAGCCTCCTCGGCTGTCATTTCGGGGTAATTCATACCTTAATTAAATAATATTTAAAAAGTTGGGCGCAAAGATAGCCAAATTTTGCCAATGCAGCAAGCGTTGCTATCGAAAATCCCCGAAGGGTATATTTATTTCCAAATTTCACAGGGCAGAAAATTAGGCGCATTTTATTTTTGCAATCGTAATTTGTCAATTCGTCCGAAAAAAGCTGTAACTTTACGCCGCGAAATGTCGGCTTTCCCCACATCGGAAGATTGTCTGAAACGAAAATCATTTACCATAAAAATATCCAACAAACCAAAAGAAATGAAACAATTAACTACACTCCTCCTCTCACTTTCCGCGCTGACTGCAAGCGCGCAATCCTCATCTTTTACGACAATTGACATCCCGTTGCCCAAGGCTCCGCAATTTACCGACAGCATCGGCTACGGCTACGACCTCGAAACCTCGTGGGACGGCAAGTCCGCCGCTCCGTTTTTCATTTCGGCCAATGTTCCTGACGGCAACTACCGCGTGACGGTGACCATCGGCAGCAAGAAACGCGCCGCCGAGACCTCAATCCGCTGCGAGAGCCGCCGCCTCTTCATCGAAAACCTCGCCACGAAGAAAGGCGAATTGGTCACAAAGACATTCATCGTCAACAAGCGCGACGTGAACTTCGTCAACGAGAAAGGCCAGGCCGACCGCGTCAAACTGAAGAAGAACGAAGACGGCAAACTACATTGGGACAACAAGTTGACATTTGAAATCAATGGCGATGCGCCAGCCATCCAGAGCATCAGGATTGAACGCGACACGGTTTCGCCGACGCTCTACCTGTGCGGCAACAGCACCGTGGTTGACCAGTCGAACGAGCCTTGGGCCTCATGGGGCCAGATGATTCCACGCTTCCTCGACGACAGCCTCAGCGTGGCCAACTACGCGGAAAGCGGATTGGCCGCATCGTCGTTCCTCGCACAAAACCGTTGGGCGAAAATCTACAGCCTGCTGAAAAAGGGCGACTACGTGATTCTGGAGTTCGGCCACAACGACCAGAAGGCCGACGGCCATGTGGGCAACGGCGCCTACTACGCGTTCAGCCATCAGGTGAAGCAGATTCTTGACCAATGCCGCGCAAAGGGTGCGACGTTCATCATCTGCACGCCGACCATGCGCCGCAGCTTCGAGGGCAACGTCGTGGTCAACACCCACAAGGACTATCCGGCTGCCGTGCGCGACATCGCCAAGCGCGAGGGTCTGCTCTGCATCGACCTGCAGGACATGACAAAGGCTTTCTACGAGGCAATGGGTCCCGAGAAATCGACCCAGGCTTTCGTCCACTACCCCGCCAACACCTGGCCGGATCAGCCTAAGGCATTGGCCGACAACACCCACTTCAACCCCTACGGTGCATACGAAATCGCCAAAATGGTGGCACAGGCCATCATGCAGTCGAATCTCGACGATTTGAAGAAGCACATCAGCGACGATTTCAAGGGCTTCAACCCAGCTCTGCCCGACCCCGTCGAGTCGTTCAAGTGGAACAACAGCCCGTTCGTGAACATGACCAAGCCGGACGGAAACTAAAAGTTCGCGTTGCGAACGCTAATACTCCGCTTCGCTTCGTGTTAATAGCTGCGCGTTAATGGTTCGCTACGCTCACGTTAAAAGCGAACACGACAAAGTGGACGCAACATCATTTATTCCCGAATAAAATATCCCCGCGACCGCATGGTCAAGCCCCTCCCCTCGGGGAGGATGGAAGGGGGTCAAATCTATCAATATGAAAAAATACTTCATTCTGGCGCTGAGCCTGCTCATGGCGGCAAGTGCCATCGGACAAGAAAAAAAAGACGCCAACGGCGTGAACGACACGACCGTCGATAAGTACAAGAAATCGGACGACGTGGGCAACAAATATGCCCGTCCCGTGGCCGGTTCGAGCCGAAAGGGCAAGAATCCGGTACTGCTGCTCATCGGCGACAGCACAATGCGCACGGGCACAAAGGGCAACGGCAGCAACGGCCAATGGGGCTGGGGCGCATTTGCCTACCAGTGGTTCGACACTACGCGGATTTCGGTCGAAAACCATGCCCTTGGCGGCACCTCGACCCGCACGTTCTACAACCAGCTTTGGCCGGACGTGCTCAAAGGTGTGAAGAAGGGCGACTACGTGCTCATCCAGCTGGGCCACAACGACAATGGTCCATTGGACACCTTCACCGCACGCAACAGCATCCGTGGCATCGACCCCGACACTGTGGCCTACGTCACCCTGCACGACTGCCGCAACCCGAAGGACAACGGCCGCAAGGACACCGTCTATAGCTACGGCGAATATATGCGCAAGTTCATCCGCGACGTGCGGGCCAAGAAGGCCAACCCCATCCTCTGCTCGCTCACGCCACGCAATTCATGGGACAATGACACGACCATCACCCGCAAACTGGAGACCATCACCGCATGGCAGAAAGCCATCGCCGAGGAGATGAACGTACCGTTCGTCGATCTGGAGGACGTGAGTGCCAAGCGTCTGGAGTCGTTCGGCCACCGCAAGACGGACTATATGTTCTACTACGTCGATAAAATCCACACCAGCAAGTTCGGCGCCGAGAACAATGCCTACAGCGCAGCATTGGCCATCCAGCAATGTCCCGACTGCAAGTTGAAGGACTATCTGGTCGATCTGACTCCAGTTACGGCCAATGTCAATCGTCAACCCGGCAAACCCGTCGTCTGGCTGTGCGGCGACAGCACCTGCAAGAACACCGACAAGGACTCGACCGGAATGTGGGGCTGGGGCAGCCAGGGATACCTTGTGTTCGATTCCACCAAAGTCACTTTTGCCAACGAGGCTATGGCCGGCCGCTCCTGCCGCACCTATCTGCGTGAGGGCCGATGGGACAAGGTCTATAACTCGCTGCAACCTGGCGACATCGTGCTCATCCAGTTCGGCCACAACGATACGGGCAACGAAATCGGCCGCGGAAAAGACCGCAACGAGATTGCCACGGGCAAGGATTCGACCCATGTCTATAAGCACGAGACCACAGGCGAATATCTGACCGTCTATAGTTTCGGCTGGTATCTGCGCAAGTTCATCGACGATGCCCGCGAGAAGGGCGCTACGCCGATTTTGTTGAGTCTGACGCCGCGCAACATCTGGCCCGAACCGGGCGAGAAACGTCCGACCGACGACAGCAAGGGTCCAAACATCGAGCGCCGCAACGACTCGTACGGCAAGTGGTACCGCGAAGTGGTCGAGGCCACGGGCGTTGACTTCATCGACGTGCACAACCTGACCGCCGACTATCTGGATGCCATCGGCCGTGAAGCCACAAAGGCTTATTTCAACCACGACCACACGCACACCAGTCTGAAGGGTGCACTGCAAAATGCGCGTAGCGTGCAGCAGGGTATGCGTGCCATCGGCTACAATGACATTCTGCGTCCGAGCAGTGACAATATGTCCAAATAAATAGTTTGGCACGGTTTTTGTTAAATGACGGTTGCGATGAAATCCGAATCATCGCAACCGTTTCTTGTTTGGGTCACATCGGCCAACGAAACAGAAGCAAACATATTAACAACTTAAAAATATAAAGCACTATGAACATTAAACCACTTGCAGACCGCGTGCTCGTTAAGCCAGCACCAGCCGAAACAAAGACCATCGGCGGTATCATCATCCCAGACACCGCAAAGGAGAAACCTCTGAAAGGCGAAGTTGTAGCCGCAGGCAACGGCACGAAGGACGAAGAAATGGTTCTCAAGGCCGGAGACAAAGTTCTCTATGGCAAATACAGCGGCCAGGAAATCGAAATCGAGGGCGAAAAGTTCCTCATCATGCGCCAGAGCGACGTTTTGGCCGTATTGGCATAAATATCTAAAGGTAACTAAGGGAGCGTAGAGACGTTTCATGAAACGTCTCAGGAGCGAAAGGGACAATACCTTTATCTTTCTAAAAAACTCTCGACTTCTAAAGTTATCAATTTTCAACTTTCAAATTCAATAAAATTATGGCAAAAATTATCAAATTCAATACAGAGAGCCGCGACCTTTTGAAGAGCGGCGTAGATCAGTTGGCCAACGCAGTCAAGGTAACACTCGGTCCTAAGGGCCGCAACGTCATCATCGACAAGAAGTTCGGTGCTCCTCACATCACCAAGGACGGTGTGAGCGTTGCCAAGGAAATCGAGTTGGAGGATCCATTCGAGAACATGGGCGCACAGCTCATCAAGGAGGTAGCCAGCAAGACCGGTGACAGCGCTGGTGATGGTACTACCACTGCTACCGTTTTGGCTCAGTCAATCATCGGTGTCGGCCTGAAGAACGTTACCGCAGGTGCCAACCCAATGGACCTGAAGCGCGGTA
>DFJU01000025.1 GCA_002373755.1 Bacteroidales bacterium UBA3663
AGATGCGCATGGAATAGTCGGCCTCCGCAACGGAACTGCGGTCGATCAGTACCAGTCCGTCAGAGCCAATGCCCTTGTGGCGGTCGCTCCACGCGATGGCCGCAGCGCTGGGGTCTGTGATGGGATAGCGGGTGGCGTCGACATAGATATAGTCGTTGCCACAGCCGTGCATTTTGGTAAAATAGATTTTGCTCATTCAGTTAAATATCCGTTTCGTTGATGAGTTGTATCGTGGTTGATGACCGTGGATAGGCCTTTCCTCGTTACTGTTTGATGATTCCCATTCAATCATTGCCTACTTTGATTTCCTGTGCAAAGATAAGACATATTGCTAGAAAGACAAATACCAAGAAGTTGCTATTTATTTAAATAATGATGGAAAATGACATTTTGTAAATGAAGATGGTAAATCCTTGTCAGAAATCCAACAAAAACTTGATGAAAAAGCCCACTGTACTGACACATTGTCACTTGATGAAATTATTAACAATCAAAGTCTCACTTTCCTGATGGTTTTACATGCCTGTCACGCTACCTTTGTATCAGTTTTCAAACATGTCATATATTATATTAAGGTGGAAACAAAGTATATTTTTATCACAGGAGGCGTGGCCTCGTCGCTGGGCAAAGGCATCATCTCGGCATCATTGGGCAAGCTGTTGCAGGCACGGGGCTACCATATTACCATTCAGAAGTTCGACCCTTACATCAACATCGACCCTGGAACACTGAACCCCTATGAGCATGGTGAGTGCTACGTGACAGCCGACGGCATGGAGACCGACCTCGACCTCGGGCACTACGAACGCTTCACCGGCATCGAGACGACGCGCGACAACAGCGTCACCACCGGCCGGATCTACCTGAGCGTCATCGAACGCGAACGCCGAGGCGACTATCTGGGCAAGACGATTCAGGTCGTGCCGCACATCACCGACGAGATCAAGCGGCGGATGCTGCGTTCCGAATCGGCAGCGAAAGAGCACCTCGACTTCGTCATCACCGAGATTGGAGGCACCATCGGCGACATCGAAAGCCAGCCTTTCCTCGAGGCCATCCGACAGCTGCGCTGGGAACTTGGACAGTCGCGCGCACTCAACGTCCACCTCACCTATGTGCCCTACATCGCAGCAGCCGGCGAACTGAAGACGAAACCGACGCAGACCAGCGTCAAGCAGCTGCAAGGACTTGGCATCCAGCCTGAAGTGCTCGTGTTGCGCACCGAACACGCCCTGAACGACGAACTGCGCCAAAAGGTCGCCCACTTCTGCAACGTCGATCCGACCGCCGTGGTGCAGAGCCAGGACATGCCGAGCATCTACGAGGTGCCAGTCAACATGCAGCAGCAGGGCCTCGACGCCATCATCCTGCGCAAGCTCGGCATGGAGGTTGGCGAAACGCCGCCGCTCGGCCCGTGGCGCTCATTCCTCGAACGGCGCAAGCGCGCTACGCGGGTCGTGAACATCGCACTGGTGGGCAAATACGACCTTCAGGACGCCTACAAGAGCATCCGCGAAAGTCTGGCCCACGCCGGCACCTACAACGACCGCAAGGTGAACGTGACGTTCATCAACAGCGAGAGCCTGACGCGCGACAATGTGGCCGACAAGCTGGCAGGCATGGCCGGCGTGGTGATCTGTCCGGGCTTCGGACAACGCGGCATCGAGGGCAAAATCATCGCAGCCGAATACACCCGCACCCACGACATCCCGACGTTCGGCATCTGCCTCGGAATGCAGATGATGGTCATCGAATTTGCGCGCAACGTGCTGGGCTACGACGACGCGAACAGCAGCGAAATGTCGGCCGACACCACCCACAACGTCATCGACATGATGGAGGAGCAGAAATCGGTCACGCAGATGGGCGGAACGATGCGCCTCGGCGCCTACGCCTGCCGGCTAAAAGCGGGCAGCAGGGCGTGCGATGCCTATCGTGCGGCATCGGCCGACAACGCTTCGGGCAACGGCGACGGACTCCGCATCGTGGAACGCCATCGTCACCGCTACGAGTTCAACAACCGCTATCTGGCCGAATTTGTGGCCAACGGAATGAACTGCGTGGGCATCAACCCCGAGGCGAATCTGGTGGAAATCGTCGAAATCCCGACTCTGCGCTGGTACATCGGCACGCAATTCCATCCCGAATACAGCTCGACGGTGCTGCATCCGCACCCGCTGTTCATGTCGTTCGTCAAGGCGTGCGCGCTTTCGAATTGACAATTGAAAATCCGCGTAGCAAGTGGTTCAAATCACCGAATCGAACGGATTATTTTCGTTTTCATTCGTGGAATTCGGTGTTCAACAAAAATAATCCTTAAAAAAAATGAAATAATATGTGTGGCATAGCAGCAATACTCAACATTGAACATCAGACTCAGGCCCTCCGACAGCAGGCTCTGCACATGAGCCAGAAAATCCGCCATCGCGGTCCAGACTGGAGCGGCATCTATTGTGGCAAATCGGCCATCCTGGCGCACGAACGACTGTCGATTGTCGATCCCGAAAGCGGCGGACAACCGCTCTTCTCGCCCGACAAGAAACAGATATTGGCCGTCAACGGCGAAATCTACAACCACCAGGACATCCGCCGCAAGTATGCCGGGCGCTACGACTTCCAGACCGGCTCGGACTGCGAGGTGATTCTGGCCCTCTACCGCGACAAGGGCATCGACTTCCTCGAGGAGCTGAGCGGCATCTTCGCCTTCGTGCTCTACGACGAGGAACGCGACCGTTGCCTCATCGCCCGCGACCCCATCGGCGTCATTCCGCTCTACATCGGCCACAATGCCGACGGCAAGATCTTCGTGGCCAGCGAACTGAAGGCTCTGGAGGGCGTGTGCGACAACTACGAGCCGTTCCTGCCCGGCCACTACGTGGAAATCGTGAGGTCAGCGCAGCCATCGGCCAAAAGCTACCAGTTCAAACGCTACTACACACGCGACTGGTTCAGCTACGCGGCCGTGAAGGACAATGCGGCAAGCGTCGATGCCATCCGCGACGGACTGATGGCGGCCGTAAAGCGTCAGCTCATGTCCGATGTGCCATACGGCGTGCTGCTGTCGGGCGGACTTGACTCGTCGGTCATATCGGCCATCGCCGAACGGTACAGCGAGATGCGCATCGAAGACAACTCGCAGTCGAAAGCCTATTGGCCGCGACTCCACTCGTTCGCCGTCGGTCTGAAGGGTGCGCCCGACCTCGCCAAGGCGCGCATGGTGGCCGACCACATCGGCACCGTCCACCACGAAATCAACTACACGATTCAGGAGGGTCTGGACGCCATCCGCGACGTGATCTACTTCATCGAGACCTACGACGTGACCACGGTGCGCGCCTCGACGCCGATGTACCTGCTGGCGCGCGTCATCAAGTCGATGGGCATCAAGATGGTGCTGTCGGGCGAGGGCGCAGACGAAATCTTCGGCGGATACCTCTACTTCCACAAGGCTCCGTCGGCGCAGGAATTCCACGAAGAGACCGTGCGCAAGCTCTCGAAACTCTACCTCTACGACTGCCTGAGGGCCAACAAGAGCCTGTCGGCGTGGGGTGTGGAGGGTCGCGTGCCATTCCTCGACAAGGAGTTCCTCGACATCGCAATGCGCACCAACCCCGAGGCCAAGATGTGCCCCGGCCACACCGTCGAAAAGAAGATCGTGCGCGAAGCCTTTGCCGACATGTTGCCCGCCGAGGTCGCATGGCGCCAGAAGGAGCAGTTCAGCGACGGCGTGGGCTACTCATGGATCGACACGCTGAAGCAGATTACGGCCGATGCCGTCAGCGACGAACAGATGGCACATGCCGCAGAACGCTTCCCGATCAACCCGCCGAAAAACAAGGAGGAATACTACTACCGCAGCATCTTCGCCGAGCATTTCCCAAGCGAATCGGCCGCACGCAGCGTCCCGAGCGAGGCCAGCGTTGCCTGCTCGACGGCCAAGGCGCTCGAATGGGATGCCGCATGGAAAAACATGGACGAACCGAGCGGCCGCGCCGTCAAGGGCGTCCACGAACAGGCTTATTGATTGAACGACATATTTCTTTGCTCCATCTGACTACCTTTTGTCGGCCATAAAAACACATAAAAACGCCCCTCACTACGCGAATTAGTGAGGGGCGAATTTTGTTGATTTAGGGTTTTATTTCCGGTTTGACTTTGGTTTTATTTCCGAAATGCATTAAATTTGCAGCGTTTCAGAAATAAAACCAGTATGATTAGTTATATCGAGTTCAAAGAAAAACTGTTGCCTGAGGGGTGTTTCTCCATCCATCAGGCAAGGGCTTTTTTCCCTACTTTCGACCGCAACAACCTGAAACGGTGGATGGACAAGGGACTCCTGATTCGGTTGCGACAAGAGTGGTATGCTTTTCCCGAAATGTTGCAACGACCCGACTTCTCGCGCTACATTGCCAACCGCATTTATCGACCCTCGTACATCAGTCTCCACACGGCTCTGAGTCTGTATGGAATGATTCCGGAAGCGGTGACAGACATCACGTCGGTCACGACGTTGAAGACTGCCCGCTTTGAAAATCCTTTTGGCCAATATGCCTATCAGAACATCAAGCAGGAACTCTTCTTTGGCTATAAACCTGTCCCATTGCCCGCCAACAAAGCATTTGCCAACTCACCTCAGCAGTCTTGGCTATTGGCACATCCGGAAAAAGCCTTGCTGGACTTGCTCTATCTGTACCCCTTCTATGACAACGAGGAGGAGTTGCTGCAACTCCGTCTGGACGAGGACTTCATGGCAGGAGAATTGAACTTAGAGAGACTGCATGAATATCTGGATAAAATGAAGAATAAAGCTCTTGACCTCCGAATCGCAAAAATCCTAAAGATATACAATCTATGATTGACTTGAACTATATCAGCAGTTTCTTCCCGCCACAGATTGCCGCCAAGGCAGATTTCCAGAAACACATGCTGAAAGAATACATACAACTCATGGTGCTCGACTTCCTCGTCACCACCCCGTACGTCAGCAAACTGGCCTTCATCGGAGGAACGAATCTCCGACTCATCAAGGGCATCGACCGTTTTTCGGAGGATTTGGACTTCGACTGCAAGGCATTGACCGAACAGGAGTTTGCCGACATGACGGACAGTGTTATCACTTTCCTGCAACGCTCTGGACTAAATGCGGAACCCCGTGACACTGTCAATCCTAAACTTACGGCCTACAGGAGGAACATCTATTTCCCGGAGTTTCTCTTTGAACTGGGTCTAACCGGCCACCGCGAGGAGCGTTTCCTGCTCAAGATTGAAGCTCAAGACCAGAAGGTGGTCTATCCCATCGAGATGCAGCACATACAACGCTGCGGTTTCTACTTCTCACTACCTACCCCACCCGACACAGTCCTGCTGAGCATGAAACTGTCGGCGCTGTTATCCAGAGCCAAAGGCAGAGACTTCTACGACACGATGTTCTTGATGCAACTGACCCGCCCCTCTATGGATTTTCTCTCTCAACGGGTAGGCATTCACACTATGGATGAACTGAAAAATGCCATCCTCGACAAATTGAAGGAAACTGACCTCAACATCAAGAAACGCGACTTTGAACATCTATTGTTCAATACGCCATCGGCCGAGAAAATCCTCCATTTTGAAGAGGCATTCTTAGCGATGTACTAATTGAAAAACGGAGCAACAAGTCTTCTATGAATACAAAAAGCGGTTTTATTTCTGTAATGCATTAAATTTGCAGCATTTCAGAAATAAAACCACTTTTTTCGATTATTGTTTTTGCAAGTCGGCTGCCATTTTATCATCGGCTTCAGCCTTTCTCAGCAGTTCCATTATCTTACCTTTGTCGGATTCTTTTTGGGCTAATTTGCGATATAAATCAGCACGATTCACAAATGCAAATGCATCATTGGGGTCCAAGGCAATAGCCTTGTTGTAGTCTGCCAAAGCACCATCCAAGTCCTCTAATCTTGATTTAATGGCACCTCGGTTATTATAGGCCAATTCATTTTCAGGATCCAAGTCAATACATTTATCATAATCGGCCAAAGCACCTCGATAGTCTTTTGTTTCGAACCTTAAGCAACCTCGAATATAATAAACTATAGTGTAATCCGGTTTCAACGCTATAGCTTTTTCATAATTGGCCAATGCCTTCTTACTATTGCCCATATCGGAGTACAGATTGCCACGATTTAAATAAACATCTGCATCGTCAGGATTAAGCTTTATGGCTTTATTATAGTCTTTTAAAGCCCCTTCATAATCTTTCATTCCCTTTTTGATGTTGCCTCGATTGCAATATATAAGGATATTGTCTGGGTCAAGAGCTATAACCTTGTCGCAGTCAGCCAATGCCTCTTGGTATAGTCCAAGATTAAACTTGACTTTACTGCGATTTAAATATGCCTCAAGTTCATAGGGATTCAGCGCTATAGCTTTATTGTCATCGGCCAATGCCCCTTGTAAATCTCCCATTTTCATTTTCAACAAACCTCGGTTGTAATATCCGTAAGCATCATCGGGAGCCAAAGCAATTGACTTGTCGTAATCCTTCAATGCTTCTTCCCAACGGTTCAAGTCTGAGTACAGATTGCCACGACGATAATATGCTTGTGCATAAGCTGGATTCAATACTATGGCCCGACTGTAATCGTCTAAAGCGCCTTGAATATCACCCATTTTACTTTTCAAGAGGCCACGGGCAGAATATGCTTCCTCATCATTGGGGGCCAAAAGGATTACTTTATTATAGTCTTCCAAAGCCCCTTGCAGGTCTCCCATTGATTCTTTCACGTAAGCACGACCGCCATATGCTATTGCACTATCTGGATTCTGTTTAATAAACTCATCACAATAAGCCAATAATGCTAAATTCTCTTGTGTGTTATCATCAGTTTTTGACATATTTTTATTTGCATTATTATTTGCTGCAAAGCAACTATTGAAGAACAAGAAGCTTAATGCAACAATTAAAACCGACAAAATGCTGTGTAGTGTAGATTTGTTCATAATAATAAATAGATAATGTTTATTGGGGGTAAAATAATCACCAACGGCAACAGCGGGATAAAATCAATCTCCCGCAGAGGCAAGTCAAATGAAAAATCTCATTTCCACTCACTTACACTCTGCGGGAGATATCAAAACTCAGTAGATTCGGTCGGATTTACTTCTTGCTGACGATTTCCTCGGTGTCGGTAGCAATCATCAGCTCCTCGTCGGTAGGAACGACGGCAACGGTGACCTTGCTGTCGGCCGTAGAGATGATGGCCTCATCGCCGTGGACGGTCTTGTTCTTCTCGAAGTCGAGCTTGATGCCGATGAACTCCATGTCCCTGCAGACCTGCTCGCGGACATAGACATGGTTCTCGCCAACGCCGCCGGTGAAAGCAATGGCATCGACACCACCCATGGCAGCAGCGTATGCGCCAATGTACTTACGGATGCGGTAGCAGTAAGCATCCATGGCCGACTGGGCATCCTTGTCGCCGTCCTGAGCCTTCTGGAAGGCATCGCGCATATCGCTTGAACCGCACAGGCCGAGCATACCCGACTTCTTGTTGAGCAGGGTGTCCATCTCGGCTGGCGAGAGGTGCTCCTTCTCCATGATGAAGGTGACAGCAGCAGCGTCGATGTCGCCCGAACGGGTACCCATCACGAGGCCCTCCAATGGTGTGAGACCCATCGAGGTATCAACGCACTTGCCATTGACCACAGCCGACATGGAAGCGCCGTTGCCGATGTGTGCGACGATCAACTTCGAGTTGTTCGGATCAAGGCCGAGGTACTGGATGGCGCGCTTGCTGACGAAACGGTGCGATGTGCCGTGGAAACCATAACGACGTACGCCCCACTTCTTGAAGATTTCGCGTGGGATAGCATACATGTAGGCCTTCTCGGGCATGGTCTGGTGGAAAGCGGTATCGAACACAGCAACCTGCGGGCAGGCCGGCATCAGCTCCTTGACGGCCATGATGCCCTTCAGGTTGGCCGGGTTGTGCAATGGACCGAGCACGGCGCACTCCTTGATGACGTCGATGACCTCGTCGGTGATGAGGCAAGACTTGGTGACCTTCATGCCGCCATGAAGTACGCGGTGGCCGACGGCTTCAATCTCGTTGACCGACTTGATGACGCCATACTTCTCCGACAGCAGCTGCTCGAAGACGAAGCTGACGGCAGCGGTGTGCTCCGGCATGTTGTGCTCCAGGATGACCTTCTCGCCATTGGCCGCAGTGAGTTTCAAGAATGAATCGGGCAAGCCAATCTTCTCTACGCCGCCCTGTGCGATGACGTTCTTGCCATCGAACAACTTATATTTCAGGCTCGATGAGCCACAGTTAAGAACAAGAATTTTCATACTTTAGAACCCTCCTCCTACCCTCCCTTAGGGAGGAGAAGTTTAAATAATTATTTATAATATCGATTACCAACACAAGAAGGACTTCCCCCATTTTATACAATACCTAATTTTCTTTTTGTATCTACCCCCCCTCCCTATTAACGGGAGGGTGCAAGGGGGATGGGTCTTACTTTGCAGCAGCTCTCTCTTTTGCGCCGATGGCCTGGTTGCAGGTCACAACGATTGTCTGATATACCTCGTCGATGTTGCAGCCACGGCTCAGGTCGTTGACTGGAGCAGCGATGCCCTGAAGGATTGGGCCGACAGCTGTGCCGCCAGTGAGACGCTGAACGAGCTTGTAGCAGATGTTGCCGACCTCGAGAGTTGGGAATACGAGAGTGTTGCAGTGGCCGGCTACGGTCGAGCCCTTTGCCTTGCTTGCGCCTACCGATGGAACGATGGCGGCATCGGCCTGCAATTCTCCGTCGATGATGAGGTCTGGGTTCAACTCCTTGGCGATGCGGGTAGCCTCGACGACCTTATCGACCATCTCGTGCTTGGCCGAGCCCTTGGTCGAGAACGACAGCATACCCACGATAGGCTGTTCGATGCCGGCGATGTCGTGTGCGGTCTGGGCTGCGCAAACGGCAATCTGACCGAGCTGAGCGGCCTCCGGATTTGGAGTTACGGCGCAGTCGGCGAAGACCATGATGCCGTTCTGGCCATACTGCTTGGCGGCCTCATTGTCCATAATCATGATGAAGGCGCCCGATACGCAGCTGATGCCAGGAGCAGTCTTGATGATCTGGAGGGCTGGACGGAGCACGTCGCCCGTGGTGTTGCGTGCGCCTGCAACCTGACCGTCGGCCTCACCACTCTTGATGATGAGGGTGCCGAGGTAGAGAGGATTCTTGACCAACTGGTCGGCCTGCTCGCGAGTCATACCCTTCTTCTCGCGGAGCTTGAAGAGGAGGTCGGCATACTTCTGTGCGTTAGGGTTATTTTCAGGCTCGACGATGGTAGCCTTGTCGATATTCTTCAGGTTGTACTCCTTGACGAGGGCGTCGATTTCCGACTTTGCGCCGATCAGGACGATGTCGGCAACGCCGTCACCGAGGATTCGGTCGGCAGCCTGAATAGTACGTGGTTCAGTGCCCTCAGCGAGCACGATGCGCTGCTTGTTGGCCTTGGCCTTAGCAACGAGTTGATCCATTAGTGCCATAAGTTTTATTGTTTTGGGTTAATATTTAATTGAAAATTGATTCTGTTCTGAAAGGGAGTAAAAGGGTAGTAAAAAAGGAGTAAAAAGGACGTTTGCTTGTTCGTCGGGAAGCGGACATTACTCTTTTAGCTCTGAGTATCGTCCCTTTCTCTCCCCTTTTACTCCATTTTCAGCTTTTCCCTTCCTTTTTAATTATACTGCAAGTCCTTGATATCCTCCACCTTGACGATGCCGTGCACGATGGCGTAGATGACCAGTCCGGCCGGCGTGTGGATGTCAAGTTTCTTGGCGATGTTGCGGCGATGCGTCAGGACGGTGTGCATGGCGATGCAGAGCGTATCGGCAATCTCCTTGTTCGTCTGACCCTTCACCACGCAGGTGATAATCTCCTTCTCGCGTTGGCTGAGCGGGTCTTTTTCGTTTGTCTCATTGGCCAATGCCTCACTCTCGCCATCGTTGACCTCGACCTGGCTCTCCAGCATCGAGACGACGGGGATGAAGATGGTGTCCTCCAGCCGCGTGTGGACGTCCATATCCTTCTCGAAGCGGCACAGGTGCATCAGCGCGTCGTTCAGCAGGTCCTTGTTGGCCGATGAGGGCGAATAGCGGATGATGATGTTCTTCAGGTCGGCCATCTTCTGGGCGATGAGCTTGTCGTGGTCCAGATGGACGTGGTCGTCCTCGAAGTGCTGGAGACAGACATCGGCCGGCCTCACACCCTTCAGCAGGTTCTCGACATAGGTGAAGAAGTGGTCCGACTCGTAGTCCTGGTGGCACTTGATTTCGGCCACATAGTCATCGAAGAACTTCAGGATGAGGAAGCCGATCTCGTTGCGCGTCGAACAATCGACGGCCTCGACAAACATGTGGCGGATGCCGGGCAACAGGAAGTCCAGATAGAACGTGTGGCTCTTGCGCAGGTAGGCGAGCAGGCTCTCCACGTGGAGCGACATATATTCGTCGAACGACGGCTTCAGCCCCTGGCTCACGAAGTTGCAGACGGCCAGGAAGGTGTCGGTGTCAACATTGTTTTCGCGGCAGACCTCATCGACCGACTTGTCGCCGAAACCCAGCGCGATGCCGAAACGGCTCATCACCTGCAACAGGTTGAAGTCGTCGCCGATCAACTCGGCCAGACTGTCATTACCATGATACTTATGTCCCATAACTTGCAAAAATTTGTCTTCTTTTATGGCCGATGCGCTTCACTACGCGACTTTTCAGCGCGGCACACAGCACCACAACCCTCAATTCTCGCCATTCAGGCGGTCTTTTTCATATTTTTTCGCCACATCGCGCTGCGACTGCTTCACCATCTCGCTCGACACGATGCCCGTCGGCACCGCAATGATGGTGTAGCCCAGCAGCATGACAAGTCCGGCGAAGAACCGGCCCAGCGGCGTGACCGGCGTGATGTCGCCATAGCCCACCGTCGTCATCGTCACGATGGCCCAATAGATGCTCGTCGGGATGTCGGTGAAGCTGGTGTCCGGCTCGCCGCCCTCGACCATATACATCACCGTGCCGAGGCAGATGACCATAATGAGCACAAAAAGGAAAAAGACGAAAATCTTCTTGAAACTCTGCCGCAGGCTCTCCAGCAGCGCGTAGCCCTCGTCGAGGAACGAAAACAGCTTGAAGATGCGGAAGACGCGGATCAGACGGATGCTTCGCAGCACAATGACGAAACGCGCGCCCGGCAGCAGCCAGCCCAGATACATGGGCAGGATGGAAATGAGGTCGATGATACCGAAAAAGCTGAAGGCGTAGGCACGCGGACGGGGCGAACAATAGAGCCGCGCCAGATATTCGAACGTGAAGAAAAGCGTGAGCAGATACTCCATCACGACCAGCGCGCCGACAATCCACGGATTCACGAAAATCGAGTCGAAAATCGTGATCAGGATGCTCAGGGCGATGCAAAGCATGAGCACGATGTCGAACATCTTGCCCATCGGTGTGTCGCTACCGAAGATGATTTCGTAGAGCTTCCTTTTAAGCGGCTGATTGGCCATCAGCTCCTGCCAACGCTGCTTGATTGTCATATCATTATGCAAAAGGTTGATTCGTCCGACGGCATCGGAGAAAAAAAGCCGGCAAAGTGTGCTACGACGCACGCAAAGCGGCATTTCCGACGGCTACGGAGCCACGATTTCCAACTGCAAAGGTAGTATTTTTGTCGTAATGGAGTGCAATGGCCCACGCAAAAAGTAATTTTTTATTTTTTTTCCAAACCGTTTTTTTATGCGCTATTTTGAAAAAGCGTATATTTGCGGCCGATTTTTGACCCGTCAGAACCAAAAAATCATAATCCTAAGACACATTTCGATACCTGAATTATATACCTTTTCATTACATTTCAAAAAAATGGACACAACAAAACTTATCAAGTTACTGATTCCCATTTTTCTGTTCCTCTTCGCCTGGTGCGTTCCGACAGAATTCTATGGAATCGACACGTTGACTGTGGTTCAGCAGCGAGTCATCGCACTTTTCATTCTGGCGGCTTTCCTCTGGATTCTGGAGCCGATTCCAAACTGGACAACCTCCCTGCTCGTGATTGTCATCGCGCTCGGAACGGTGTCGAACAAGGGAATCGGCTATTTCTGTAACCCTGAGTTCGGCAAGCTCGTCCCATATTCGCGCATCATGTCGGCGATGGCCGACCCCGTGGTCATGCTCTTCCTGGGCGGATTCGTATTGGCCATCATGGCTGAAAAATACGGACTTGACGTCACCATCGCACGCGCCCTGCTGAAGCTGTTCGGCAAAGATCCGAACTACGTGCTGCTCGGCTTCCTCGTCATGATTTCCGTCTTCTCGATGTTCATGAGCAACACCGCAACGGCCGCCATGATGCTCGCGCTGCTCTCGCCGGTGCTCTCGAAGCTCCCGTCGGACGACAAGGGCAGAATCAGCCTCGCGCTGTCAATCCCCGTTGCGGCCAATCTGGGCGGCATCGGCACCCCAATCGGCACTCCCCCGAACGCCACAGCCCTCGGCCAGCTCGACTTGGCCGGCGTCAAAATCACGTTCGGCGAATGGTGCGCCCACATGATTCCGTTCGTCTTCATCATGATCCTGCTGGCTTGGTTCCTGCTCCGCTGGATGTTCCCGTTCAAGACAAAGGAGCTCGTGCTGGAAATCCCCAAAAGCGAGCAGAAGAAAGACTGGCGGCTCTACACCGTATGGGCCACATTCTTCGGCACCATCGCACTCTGGGCCACCGAAAAGTGGACCGGAATCAACTCGAACATCGTGGCGTGGGTTCCGTTGAGCATCTTCACCGCGACGGGTCTGTTCGGCCAGGATGAAATCAAGAACATCAACTGGAAAGTGCTCTGGCTGGTTGCCGGCGGCTTCTGTCTGGGCTACCTCATGCAGGATACGGGTCTGGCCAGCGTCCTCATCAAGGCCATTCCGTTCGGCGAGATGTCGGTCGTTGCCGTTCTGGTCATCGCCGGTCTGGTCTGCTACATGCTCAGCAACTTCATCTCCAACTCGGCTACGGCTGCGCTGCTGATTCCTATCCTCATCGTCGTGGCAGGCGGCATGGCTGATCCATCGGCCACAAACAACGCCGAATTCCTGTCGCTGGGTGGTACATCGGCCATGATCATCTTCATCGCCACGTGCGCTTCGATCGCCATGCTGTTCCCGATTTCGACGCCACCTAACGCCATCGCATCTTCGACGGGTCTGGTCGAGACGCGCGACATGACGAAAGTCGGCCTGATCATCGGCGTGGTCGGTTTCGTGTTCGGCTACTATTGGCTGACCAAGATTTTCCCATTCTGATTAATTGACCCAAATTATTTATAAGGTTCGGGAGGCAGACGCTACGCAACGTTTGCCTCCCGTTTTGCATAGGGGAAAACATTGAAATAGGGGACTTCCGATTTGGAAATCCCCCAATTTGTTATAAGTTTTCATCATTCATCCCCATAATAATAAATGTTCACATCGCTTTCTTTAGTAATAAACAAACGATCACTAATCAAATTGCCATCACGAATCACTTCCCAATCTTTGTTTTGATAAACCTCTTTATCAATAACGAATATGGAAAGTGTATCGCCAGATTTTACCTTTTTAAATTTGGAATCATTAAAACGCTTGTCTCTTAATTCATGCTCACTTTTTGATGCGTCAAATTCAAAAACGTGTGTTGTGATTATGTCGGGGATAGAATCTTTCGGGACATAATCTCCGAAAAGAACTATTTCCTTGTTTGAATAATTATAAAACGTGTAACAATAAAAGCCCATATTTTCACAACTATAAAACACGGCAAGGGAAAAGATTATTAACAATATCTTTTTCATAATCAATTGGGATAAAAAGGTGAAACAATAATTTTTGACCAATACCAGAAGTTGGAATGACGAAATTTTTTAGGATAGTTGTCTGTTTCTTCTGCACCACCGATTTTATTTGACCATACTTCATACCAGCAGTTATCATGATCCATCTTTAATTGATCTGATGTCAAACTTGGTATGGCTATTTTGGACAAATACAACGAACCCAAAAGTCGGCTCTGCATAGTATGCCCACTTTCATGTTTATACATATTCGAACTAATATTTTGCGAATTGATATTTACCTCATTCCTTCTCCTGTGTCATCGTTTATTCTTGCTTCAAATGTTATCTTGCTTCAAAATGAGAGACGAAAGGAGAGTCCGAATAAGCATATTGCTGATTTCGGCGGCGCAAAGATATACATTATTTGGACGCGGCCAACAAAAAGTAGAAAAAAAAAAAAACGAAAACCCATTTACACACAAAAAGCAATCCGCACAAAGCTAAGGATTGGATGGTCGTTCTGTCCCGTCCAGACTATTATGAGGGTACTATCAGCCTATTATGAAATCTGAAATGAAAAGAGACGCCACATTGTGACGTCTCTACACACTTTCGGCGATGGTTTCCGCGCCATAGCGTTTTGTGGTTCGGATATTGCGCCGCCATCAAATTCGGAAATATTCACATACAAAAGGTAGGACAAAGATGTATATACCCAATAAATACGTCATCACAAACTATTTCGTAGTTTCAATCGTGCTTTCCAGATGCACCGGCCTGCCCGTAAATGTCACGCCCTCAATCACCAGATGGCGCGGCGACGACGTGTGGTCGCTTTCATAATATCGGATTTCCACGTTGCCGTCGCGGTCGGTCTGAACCGATGGCAACCATTGCAGCGTCTTTCGGAAGTCGGGTTCGGGATTTTTGCGCTGAAATTCAGTTTCGTAAATGGGATGGTAGAACTCGACGGGCATCGTGTAACCGAAAGTCTGATAGGTGCGGCGGCGACAATCGGGAATCTTGTCAGAAAATTCAAAACCCGGACGCAGGAATATCCGTATTTCACGCATTGTACGCCAATAATCCGGTTCATACATTTTTTCTGTGCCAAAAATTCCTCGACGAGATGGCAAAAGACGGATTTTTCCAGTCGAGACAACGACGCTAATGCTATCTACCTTGTCCGACGGAATCCGCAGCAATACTTCATCCGCTTTCATGCTCGGTCGCCAGAGTGCGTTTCTCCCGTTTTCCAGCACACTGATGCGTGCTCCTAAAGCATGTTTCCTGTCAGTATAATCATAGGATGGGTCGAAATCCCAATTCTTCCACCATTCATCACGAATACACCGAACCACAACGTCGTATGCCGTATTCTGCACATTCAAGTCGTATTTTTTCGCCAGTTCGGACGCATTGTTCGACCCCCGAAACAGAAGTTTTCCTCCCGTATAGTCGGCCGTGTCTCGCCGTTGCGCCTTGACCTCCACTTTGTCCAGCATCTTGACCTGTTCGCCATGCAGCAAGTTTATGTCCGATGATGCAGAATCGGCCACGCTGCGCCACGTCCGCCGTTGTGCAGACATCGGCCAACGCACCGAAAAGTCGGGGAATGTCGGTTCGTCGAACTTGTAGTAGGGTTTGGAGGTCTTCGACAGCACGCGGATTTCCAGCGGTGCCTCGTCTGGATAGTGCAGGTATCCAATAAAAAATCTGCCCAGCGAGTCAATCTTCCCCATACCAAGCGACACACCTGTCGGGTCATAGACAGTAATAGGCATATTCTTGCCCAATTCCTTCTTCTTCAGGTGATACACTTCGCCAGATAGCCACTCGTTCTGCTCCAATGGGTGTTCAAAAACTTTCGCCTTTGGAACATACCCCATACTATCTGTCGCAAAACGGCACCAGCCGTGCGTCAGCATCAATAAATCAATCTCCTCACGGCGCACGCGACCGTCGGCGAAATACCATCCCGGCTGATGGATGTAGCCCTTCAAGTCGCTGGTCAACAAGAGGTTGCTCACGATGTCGCCGTCGTGGCGGAACGCATCGGCCGAGACGAAACCGCCGTCGGTGATGCTCACTGCGAAATCACCCCAAGCCGCATGACCGGCGACGTCCTCGAGGTGCAGTTTCATCGTCACAAGCGAGCGGTTTTCAATCGTGTCTGAAATCTTCGCAATCGGATTGGCCGACGGCAGCGAATCGCACCTGAACAGCAGGCGGCGCGACAGACCGATGCCGTTTTCATCGGCCAAAACGAGGTGATTGATGCCCATGCGGAGGGTCGTCATGTCCAACGGCACTATTTGCCCCGCCGCTACGCGACTTTGGCTGACGAGCCGCGCGCCGCCATGCATGATGAGCCGCAATGAATCGTGCCGCGCGCCCAAGATTTTCACCTGATTTCCAACGACTTGCAGCGATACGGCCAATGTGTCGGCCACGCCGTCGGGAAGATCGAAAGTGCGCGTGAGCTGCATCCCGTTCGCATCGGCGTAGTCGCGTAGCGTGAAGCGCACTTTGCTCGGTCGTTGGCCGATGGCATACGCGAACGCGCCCATGCCGTCGTGCAGGGAACGGACATCGGACAACGGCGCATCGGCATCGGACAAAAGCTCGCCATCGACCTCGACTGGATAGCCGTCGCGGCCCACCGCCGCGAATGCAATGCGCTGTGTGTCTGGCACATTGGCCAAAAATTGCCCGCCTTCGGGGAAGAACTGCACGCTGAAATCGAACGCTTTCGGCGATGTTGTTGCATCGGCCGATGCCGCATTGTCAAAGCGGTTCGTGATGTGCAGCCGCCGCGAGAAGAAGAGGTCGCTGTCGAAGTTGCGCATCCACGAGGTATAGGCCGAAAGGATGTAGTCGCCCGACGGCAAATCTTCGCCCAGCGGCAGGCAATGATGGAAACAGAGACCAGCGCGTGCCACCTTGCGGCGCGTGACGAGCTGGCCGTCGCGGTCGTGCAGCTCGACGACGATGTAGTTGGTTTTCAGCATGTAGCTGAGGTTGTCGGCCGAGACCAACGTACCACGGAACCAGACGGTATCGCCCGCCTCGTAGTATGGCCGGTCGAGCGTCAGGTGCAGCTTCTCCTGCACGCAGTCGCGCTGATAATCGAAGAATTCGTTGACGGAAAGGGAATCATCGGCCGACAAGACGGCGCAAAAAGCCCAAAAAATGAGGAAAAGGGTAAGGTGTTTTTTCATCGGGATAGGTTTATGTGCGGCGAATGTCGGCAATTTTTGCAGAAAATGCAAATGCTACGCGGATTTTCGCCGTTTGAACGATGGTTAAACACCGTTTGAACGATGTTTTTTCTCCATCAAATTCAATTGAAATCAGTCGGGAGTGGTTCTCGCTGCGTGCAATGGAGTTGAGATAATCCGACAAAAAGAGACGCCACAGTGTGACAAGAAAAGAGACGCCACATTGTGACGTCTCTACATACATTCGGCGGTGGTTCCGTTGCCGCAGTGCCTGGGGCGGATATTGTGCCGCCTTATCGTAAAAATCCGCGTAGCAAATAGCCGATGTTCAGAAGTCATGCTTCACGATGTTCCATTTTGCATTGTCGGTCGAGAAGTCCCACTCCTTGAGCACGGGAGAGCTGTCGCCGATGGAATAGAGCACGTAGCGGGTGTTGTCGGCAGATTCGCCGGGCAGACGCTTTGGCATGATGCGGTAAGTGCCGTCGATGGCTTGTTCGATGCGCCAGAGCTGCGTGTCGTCGCCAGCAAAATCTTCGGTGGCAATCACTTCGAGGTTGTCGGCAGCGGTCAGTGTGCGGTCGGTGCCATCGATGGTGATCTTGAAATATGGGTTGCCGAGGTAGCCGCCTTTGCCCTCAACTGGCTCGATGCGCCACTTCTGGTTTGGACGGAACATGAAGTCGCTCAAACGCACTGGGAGGTCACCTTTGCTCCAGCCTTGCTCCACGTCGGACAACTGCTGCAATTTCAGGGTATCGACTTTCTCGTTGGGGTCGAGACGCCACCACATACGGCGTTCTTGCGGAATACGTACGAAATCGGTTGCAATCTCCAACGCATAGCCGCGACGCTCCGACTGTATCTCATACACTCCAGCCTTGATTTTCTCGCCCGCCTTTGGCCAATCGTTCTTCCACAACAATGGCATGATGGCCAGCACACTGCGTCCGCCCTGATAGAAATCGGCTTCCCAATGGCACGACATCACTTCAACGCCGTCGTCGACGATGAAGCGTCCGAAATGGCCTGCGCCTACTGCCCTATCGCCCGTAGCCACAACCATCTTGCCGCCGCCTTGCTTCATGTCGCGGCCTACATTGTCGATGTATGGACCTTCTACCGACTTGGAACGACCGACAACGATGTTGTACGTAGAATTAACGCCATCGCAGCAAGTGCCGTGAGTGCCAAGCAGATAGTACCAGCCTTCGCGATAGAGCAAGTCGGTAGCCTCGCAGTCGATGGCTATGTCGATGGGTTTGCAGCCTTCGAGCAGTTTACCCGTGGCAGGGTCGAGTTCCACCATACGTATGTTGCCGAAATATGTACCATAGCTCACCCAAAGGCGGTTCTGGTCGGGGTCGTAGAGCAGACCGGCATCTATGGCGTCGCAATCCTCAACGCCGTCCGACAGTGCCACCTCGACGGGCGTAGTATATTTGAAATCGGGCGATTTGGGGTCGAGCGTCTTGTTCCACATCGTAAGTATTCGGCCATAATGACCGCCACCCAAGCCGCCGCCAGTCGCACTATACGCAACGAGATAACGATCGCCAATCTTCACCACATCGGGAGCAGCACCGCCGCCGGGACGTTCTGCACCGCCGTGCCATGTCCAGCCACCATCGTCGGAGATGAGGCCTCCGCCGCCTGTGCCAAACGTATAATATTTACCATCGCACTCGGCAATGGTGGAAGGGTCGTGTATGTATGGTTGCCCAACTTGAGCATCTATATTATGAAAAGCGAGTGCTGTCGAAAATATAAATATGTATTTCTTCATTTTTATTCAATATTGTAGTTAGTTACAGCGTTACCATTCTCGTCGATGAAGCGTGCGCAGAAGTCGCTCATGCCCGGGCCGTTGATGACCGAGACGCTCAGAATGTTGATGCCTTTCTTCAACGTCACGAGGCCAGAGACGCAATCGTCCTTCACCATGCGGCGGTCGCCCTGCAAAAGCAGAATCTCCTCGCCGTTCAGATACCACGACGATGCCGCATTGCTGCCAGCCGAGAGACGGACGTTCTTTATCTCTTCGTCGCATTTTATGACGGTTATGCCCGAGAAGAGCACGCCATAGAGCTTGGTGCCGTATGTCTCGGCAAAGCGGAAGAGCTTCATGTTATATCGCGTAGCATCGAGTTTGTGCCACGTGAGCGACTGTTTCTGGAACTTCACCTTCTTGCCGTCGGTGGGCACAACGTCGAAAATCTTGCGGTATTCCGTGTCGTGGAAGGCATTTTTCAGGTAAGTATCGGTGAAATCTGTATTGCTGCGTATGTCTTTAGCGATGGGTTCGAGTATGAACCATCGACGAATGAAGCCTTCGGCATCGGGCGCAATGCTTGCCGATGTGCTTGGGTTGAAGTAGCTCTCATGGTTTTTGAACTGCACGTAGTCGATGCTCAAGCCGCCATCTTGCGTAGTTATGTATATATCGGAAATGCCTTTTGGACAATACTTCACAGGCGCAGTCACGGTGAGCCATTGGCCGCTATAGTCGCGGCGGAACTGTCCTTCGGTGACGCATACCACGTTGAATTCGGCAATCACTTTGCCCTTGGCGCTCTTCTCGCGGATGAAGAATTTCGTGTTCTTGTCGGCCTTCACATTGGCAGTGACATAACCATTCTGCAACGCCGAAAAATCGACATCGGTGAAGCTCAGCCAACTCGTCTTTGCGGGGAAGTTGACCTCCCAACCTTGGAACTTGTCGCCTTCGTCCATGAAGTTGAGTTTCAAATCGCTTGAGCCTTCGGCATACCTATCAACCTCGATACGCGAAAGTGCATTCACGATGCCGACACCACGAAGCGTAGGCTTTACCTCCTGAATGGTGCCATCGGCGTTGAAGGCGAGTTTTTCTATACGTACGCTGCGGCGCTTGTCGTTCTCGGGCGAATAGTCATTCTGGTGATAGAATATGTACCACTGACCTTTGAAGTTGACTATAGAATGGTGATTTGTCCAGCATCCATTGGGGTGTTCGGCCATAATTAGACCTTTGTATTCATAGGGTCCCATCGGATTTTTACTCATGGCATAGCCAAGCACCTCAGTGTTTTCGCGTACGTATGGATATGTGAGGTAATAATTACCATTATACTCAAACGCAAATGGGCCTTCTGCCTGACGGTTCGGCAGACCTTTGAGGCAATTCACGCCACGCATTGTGAACTCACGTTCGCCGAACTTGAAGGTCTCGGTTGGCGTGTCGTCGGCAATCTCGGTCATATTGTCCTTGAGTTTGGCGCAGAGCCCAGGCCCCCAGAACAGATATGCATTGCCGTCGCTTGCCAAGAGCACACAAGGGTCGATGCCATTCACCCCCTCGATGTTCGATGCCACAGGTGTGAAAGGGCCTTCAGGCTTGTCGGCAATAGCCACACCGATAGAGAATCCGCGGCCCTCTTTAGGAGCATCGGGATAATAGAAATAGTATTTGCCGTTGCGCTCCACACAGTCGGGCGCCCACATGCTGTATGCGCCGGGATTGCCCCACGGCACATCTTTCTGATTGAGAATGACTCCGTGGTCGGTCCAATCCACAAGGTTGTCGGACGAAAAGACGTGATAGTCCTCCATGCAGAACCAGTCTTCGCGCACGCCTTGCGGCAGTGGTTGCGGCGGATTGATGTCGTGCGACGGATAGAGATACAAGCGACCATTGAAGACTCGCGCTGTAGGGTCGGCACAAAACTGATTGTGGATAATCGGATTCTGCGCAATTGCGGCCAACGGGAATAAAAGAATCGGCAAAAATGTTTTCCTGTTCATTTCTGTATTTTTGAATGTTTTTTGGATACGGATTTGAAGGTCTGCAAAAACGGCTGCAAGTATATATCATTGCGCGCAAACAGGGCATAACAAGCTGTAACCAATTCTTTCAATTTTGATACAAATGTTTCAAATTCAAAAACGAAAAGAATTGGTTACAAGAAAATGAAGAAATTAAGCAGTTTCCTTTTCTATAAAAAAATTGCAGGCACCCGGAACGGAGCCGAGCGTCTGGGACAAAAATACATTTGAAATTTAAATAGTACAATCTTCTAATTAGAGGATTCCAAGACAGAAACTTTCTGGCTGTTTCATAGAAAAAAGAATCATATCAAAAAACGAACTCATTTATTTTCAAAAGTACGAGTCTTGGGATTGTACCCATTGTAAGGATCTTGATTCAAGTCACCCTTATCCATTTTCTGCGATTTAGCACAATTGTTTCCATCGAAGTCAATGCCCTCAATATAATCAACCCATGGAACCATATTATAACCGCTACCTACTGAACTCTCAAACTCAAAGAGAACATAAGCTGTGTCATTTCTGAGCAAAATGTATTCTTTAGGACTACATTCCCGAAAATGGTGTTTGCCATGAGTCTCAACGCCATTCATAAAGAGGAAAGATGTTTTTTCTTGCAAACATAGCTGATTATCAAATTCCACGCAGCTTAAATCAGTATATAGACGCCCATGACCAGTTGTATATTCACCCAATCGGGTTCCGTCGGCTTTAATTAGAAAGGTTCGGGCTTTTATATACTTTCTATATTTTCCACTCGAATCTTTATCCAGCACATAATTACACTTCAAACGTTTCAAGAAAGAATAATTCAGAAAATCTTTTTTACAGATATGCTTTTTTAGTCCTTTCAACGTCAATTCATAAACATGTACCTGCTGAAGACCCTCCTGCTCCTGAACCTTTCGGTATAACTCATTCTGACTTATTCTATAATTCACCAACTGCTCCAACTTTTTTATATCATCTTGAATCCCAAGTTGAGATACCAAATCAATTTTTTGTTGGCCAAACACAGGGGATAGGCAAAAGAAAACGACGAGGAACGCAAAGAAAGATTTCATATATAAGTATTTCATTATTAAATTCATAGTTTAAAATTATCTAATACACAAATCATATTACTCCACCCCGACGCACCAATCATAAACCGAGCGGATTTTGATGACGGCGTCGTCCACATTGACATCCGCATAATCATGGTCGGTCAACAGGACAAGGTCTGTGCAGCCCGTCTTTTTGGCCGCAGCCAGCAGCCCGTTTATTTCCCGCTTTCGGGTCTTGTCAGATGAGATGTCGTAGGCAACCTGAATGGCCTGCTTGACCACATTGCCCTTGCACAGCACGAAGTCGCACTCGTAGGATCTCTCCATGAGATAATAGACGTCGCACCCGTTCAACCTGCAACGCCTCTTCAATTCAATCAGTACGATGGTTTCCAACCGCCAGCCGAGGTTTTCGCCCGCAAAGGCATTTTCCCGCTCGTCCATCATGGCGACGTCCACGGCATAGACCTTCTCTTGCGTGATGCGCTGACGGCTCCTTGACGAATATTTCTGCACCTCGACAAGAATGAAGGAATCCTTCAGATACTTGATGTAGTTCCGTACGGTCACATTTGACTTGATGTCGAACAACGCCGCCAAGTCCGCAACAGAGACAATCGTCGGCGAGACGTTCAGCAAATGGTTGGCCATGCGCTCGAAGGCATCTGTGAACGCAATGCCATAACGCTGTTCGATGTCGCGCACAAGGATATTCTTCACCAGCCCCGAGACGTAGGACGAGCTGTCGGACATCGCGAACTTCTCCGGAAAGCCGCCACCCTTCAGATAATCGTCGAAGGCCGCACGACGGAACGCCTCCGCTTGGGTGGAAATGCTGCCTTGGTCGATGCCCTTCATCTCGCAATACTCCCCGAAAGAGAACGGATACAGGCCGATTTCCTTGTTTCTGCCCGTCAGATAGGTGGCCAATTCCGAACTGAGCAGGTTGGCATTGGAGCCGGTTATCACTACGCGAATATCCTTGCGCAGCAGACGGTTCACAAACAGATGCCACCCCTCGACATTCTGGATTTCGTCGAGGAAAAGGCAGGAAAAATTCCCGTAGATTTTATACAACACCTCCAGAACCGCATCAAGTTGATCGGAACTCATGCCGCTCAGATGCTCATCGTCGAAGTCGGCATACGCATAGTTGACCCCGGCATTTTCGAGCGCCTGAAAACACATCGTGGACTTGCCGCTACGCCTCACGCCGATGACCACCTGCGCCTGCGGACTGCTCAAATCGACAAGGCCGACCTCCTTGCGCGAACAATAGCGTTTCTTGCGCTTGGCCTGAAGTTCCTCCTGCTGACCCAAGAATATCTGTTCGAGGATTCTTTTGTCCAATGCCTTACTATCCTTACTTGTCTTCATAAATACCGATATTTATGCGTGCAAAGATAGCTTCCATTATCTTATTTTACAAATTTCGACCATTTTCATTATCTTATTTTACAATTTTCGAGCATTTTCACTGTCTTATTTTACAAAAATCGGCATTTAAAATCGAAATAACATAAAAGAGACGCCACAGTGCAACAAATAGAGACGCCACAGTGTGACGTCTCTACAGTTTTTGATTTAGCCGATGGTGTCCTATGCCCCCTCCCCATTACGGGGGTCCTCGCAGCGGTCAGAACGATTGATAATCGTTCAGCGAGAAGACGAGCTTTAGCGAGGGGCAATGGCTGGGGAGAGGGTCTGTGGGGCGTTAGTTGTTCAGCAAAAGCGTCTCCAACGCCTTCTGACGCTCGCTCCAAGTCGCGTAGTCGCTGGCGCGGAGGGTGGCGGAGATATTTGCGGCCGACGGGTCGGTCGTGAGGCAGACGGGACGGATTTTGCCGTCGGCCAAGAGCTTGTCGGCAACCACATTGGCCGCAGCAACGGTGAACCATGAGTCGATGCCGTCGGCCACATCGGGCACAAGCAGGATGGTGCGTTCGGGCGACGCTCCGGCGGGCGTGTAGGTCACTGTGCCGCGCGTAAAGTCGTGTGCGACAGGGCCGTAGGCGATGTTGCCCGTGGTGTTGCAATGGAACGAGCCACGCGGATGGGCGGCGATGCTGCGCTTGAACTTGGGCGATGCGGTGATATACATGTTCTGCGGGTCGGCCGTCGCTGTGCCGTCGAACTCGAAATGATAGGTGAACGGTGCGAAGTCGTTGATTTTCAGCTCCGTCGTCCAGATGCCGAGCGAATCGCGCTGCATCGGCACACGCTGCGTCTCGGTGACGAGGGCGACGCGACGGGCATCGGCCGCCTTGAAGCGGAACGTGATGCACGAATCGGCATATTCGGGCGAGATGAGCGGACGCGGGAAAAGCCGCGCCATCACGCCGGGCGTAAACTGTGGCTCATTGCCCATGGCGGGTCGCGTCGGAGTGGCATCGGCCATAGCCTTTTCGGCAGCCTCGGGGCGGAACAGCAGCTGCATCGAAATGTTGAGGAAGTGCTTGGCATTCATCCAAGTGTGGCCGAACTTGTCCGATGTGTACGCCTTGACGCAGCGGATGCCCTTGCGGTCGAGGAACTCGGTGTAGTCGCGCGCGTTGCCGTAGAGGAAATCGTCGGTGCCGACGCCGAGCCAGAAGAGGCGGATTTTGGAGTTGGTGTCGGCCGCATTGTCGTAAACGCCCTCGATTTCGGTCGATGTGAACGAGCTGTAGCTGCACAGGTAGGCGAACTTGTCGAGGTTGTGCAGGCCGACGGAAAGTCCCTGATTTCCACCGCGCGAGAAGCCGCCGATGGCGCGATGCTCGCGGTCGGCAATGGTGCGGTAGCGGCGTTCGACGAAGGGCATCAGGTCGTTGGTGAAGTCGAGGCTGAAGATGTCGCGGCCGAAGTTGGTCTGCGGTACAGAGGCGGCATCGGGCACGACGGGAAGCAGCTTGTAGGGATTGCCGTAGGGCATCACGATGATCATCTCTTCGGCGAGGCCGTCGGCCGCAAGGTTGTCGGCGATGAAGTTGGCGCGCCCCACCTTGCTATAGACCTCTTCGGTGTCGGTCGTGCCGCTGATGAGGTAGAACACGGGGTAGCTCCTGTCGGGCGAAGTCGCGTAGCTGGGCGGCAGATAGACGACGGCATGATTGACCGCGCCGAGGTTGGCGGAGTAGTAGCTGACGTGCTCGACGGTGCCGTGCGGCACGTTGCGGATGTCGTGCGGAAGGGCTTTGCCATCGGCCGACGGAACCTCCAGAAGGCTGTTCTTGAAGCCCTCGTTGGGAAAATAGGCCGCACATTCGGGGTCCATGATGCCGATGCCGTCCACGACGAAATGGTAGGGATACATGTCGGGCGCAGCAGGGCCGACGGTGGCCGTCCAAAGGCCGGAAACAGAGTCGCGCGTCATGTCATGTCGGCCGGCGAACTGCACATCGACCATGACCGAGCGTGCGCTGTCGTTCCTGTAGCGGAATGTGACTGTGCCGTCGGCATTGCACACGGTCGATTGGAAATCTTCGGCGACATCGGGCTGCTGCGTGCAGGCAAAAAGTGCTAAAAACGGGAAAAATGCAAGTTTTCGCATAATTGATTCTTGAAATTTTTATAACCACGAAATTCACGAAAAACACGAAAGTTCTTTTGTCTCTCATGAAATAATTGCGTGCGATGGTGTTTTATAACCACGAAATTCACGAAAAAACACGAAAGCACGAAAAGGCTTGGTTATTGGCCAATGGAGCTAATCACTCCCCTCCCCTCGGGGAGGTCGGGAGGGGGTCAGTGGGGCTAAAGCAATCCACATCGACATATCCGCCGGCCTTGCGGGTCGCGTAGTTGAAGATGGCGAACTTCGTACCCATGAAGAAGCGGCGGTAGTCGAACTGCATCCGGTAGTTCTTGGTGCCGATCTGCGTCCAGTTTTCACCGTCGAGGCTGTAGAAGAAGTTGGCCGCATCGTTGTGGCCAGGCTGGAAGTCGCCGTCGATGCGCAGCCAGATCTGGCGCGTCTTCTTGTCCAATGCGACCGATTCGATGACCTGCTCCGTAACCTCCTTGACGGCCTTCTCGCGGTCGGTCAGGGCGACGACCTGTTCGCTCATTTCGAGGGTGACGGTCTTGCCGGTGCACTTCAGCGTGAGCACGCCGCTGTTGCCGTTGAAGGCGCAGAAGCCCGCACGGTCGCCGTCCTTCATGTGCGAGAAGTCGATCGAGACCGTTCCGCTGCACGTCGGCCCCATCATGCGCTGCGTGATGGTGTTGGGCGCGAGGTAGAGGTTGGGCACTACGCGGCTGGTCTTCAGTCGCAGGTAGCCCGGACGCTCGGCAAGGTTCCATGCGTTGTCAACCGGGTTGTGGTTCCACTGCCAATGCAGGCCGAGGGTCGGCGCGGAAAAATCATCGGCCATGACAATCGACTTGACAGGCTCGCCACTGCGCAGGGGGCGGACGGTGGCTGGCACCTTGCCGTTCTCGTCGCCCAACATCGGCCAACCGTCAATCCAGCGACAGGGCATCACGGTGAGCACACGGCCGACGCCGCCACGGTCCTGGAAGATGATGCCGTACCAGTCGCCGTCCTCCGAATCGACGATGGTGCCCTGCGCCTCGTAGCCGAAGCCGCCGAAGTCGCTTTCGAGGATGACCTGCTTCTCCCACTTGCCGCTGTTGATGTCGTCGGTGCGATAGCAGACCTCGCGTCGATGGCGGCCGGGGGCGTAGGTGTGCGATATCATGAGCAGATAGTACATGCCGTTGTGCTTCACTACGCGACTTCCTTCGAGCAGACCGCGCTCGTCGGCCTCACGTTCGAATATCTTGCGGTGCGTGCCCTCGATGACGTCGCTCAGGTCGGCCTTCAGCTCCATCATCTCGCCCGTGCCGTAGATGACATAGACGCGGTCGTCGTCGTCGAAGAAGAGCGAGCAGTCGTGGAAATGACGCATACGCGAGTGGATGGTCCAGGGGCCTTCAGCCTTGTCGGCCGTGAAGATGTAGGTCTGCCCCATCGGGCCGCCCTCGTTGGGCGCAAGCAGGGCGTAGAACTTGCCTTTGTGCCATTTGAGCGACGTTGCCCATTGGCCACGACCATAGACGGTGCCGTCGGTGAGGTCGTATTTGGGCGAATCGGTCAGCCGGTCGAAGAGGTAGCTGACGGTCTCCCAGTTCTTCAAGTCGCGCGAGGCCATGATGGGCGCGCCGGGCATGAGGTGCATCGTGGTCGAGACCATATAGAAGGTGTCGCCCACGCGGATGACGTCGGGGTCGGGACAGTCGGCCCAGAGCATCGGGTTCTGAATCGGCTCGGTGTGGAGCACTTGGTAATCATCGGCCAATGCCCCAGCTGCGGGAACGAGCATCGCGGCGGCCAAAAGGGTTCGGAAAAGTCCGGTTTTCATAATGTAAAGATTTTATTATTTGTGATTTGAAATGATTTTCTTGCCTCCACGCACGACAATTCCGCGCGCGCCGTCAGTCGCTATGCGGCCGTCGAGGCTGAACGAATTTACAACTTTTGCTGCGGATTTCAACTCATCAATGCCTGTCGTGCCGCCAGAAAGCGTCACTTTGTAAACGATTTTAGTGTACGCTATCACAGTTTGTTGCTCGTAATTGTACGATATTGGATATATCATATAAACAGCATTTATTTGACCAATAATATAAGACAGTCTGTCGAACTCAACCGCAGAAACTGGATAAAATCCTTCGTAAGGAGTTATTGGCAACCTTCGCACTTTACCAGACTCGCAATCGGATTGAGGAGGAAATGCAGGTGCTAATTGATAATGGAAATCCGTATAACTACATTCCAAAATTTCCAACGCAGGCATCTCATCTTTTTCCAATTTCAACCAATCACTTCTGTAAAGTATGGATGGCTCTCCATTGGTTTGTGAATCCATAAAATACTCTTTATATCTCCATAAAAAACAGTTTGGCAATTCTTTATCTTTTTCTATAACTGCCTCCGTAAACTCATACGTCACCAAATAACCGTCCTCCAGAGTTTCTACAGTCCTTACAGGGTTGGCCGCATCACTTCCCTCCCTCACCTCTCCGGTAAGGAGGTTGATGACCTGCTGGGCATCGGCCAAAAATAAGGTCGAAGCAGCCAAAAGTGAAGTAATGATTTTTTTCATTTAAAAGATTTTTAAAGGGAGTGAAAAAGAGTGTAGAGACGCGCCATTGGCACGTCTCTGGATTGAAAAGGGACGATACGACCGGATGTTAATAACTAATAACTGATAACTAATAACTCAGCAGCATTATCGTCTCATTGGCCGATGTCTCGATGTCGTATTCATAGACGGGACGGAGCGTGGCCGATGGCGTTTCCTTCAGTTCGGGCGAGACAAGCGGCGACTTGACATTGGCCGGAGCGTAGAGCTGATTCGGACACGCGCCCGACGCCGGACGTAAGCCCTTGCCTTTCAACGGCCAATAGCTGCGCACACGCAATGTGCCGCCGATGGTTGACTTGATCCGGACCGACATCGGACGGCCGTCGCGCCACTTCACATCGGCCACAAAACCGCCACGCGCACGCAAGCCCTTGACCTCGCCGTCGCGCCACGATTCGGGCAGGGCGGGCAGGATGTGGACGGCACCGTCGTGGCTCTGGATGAGCATCTCGCACACGCCGGCCGAGCAGCCGAAATTGCCGTCAATCTGGAACGGCGGATGGGCGTCGAACAGGTTCGGATAGGTGCGGCCCAGAGGGAACTGGCGCATCTGACGGTCGTCGGGCAGGAGGTGCAGCATATTCTTGATAATCAGGAAGGCATGGTCGCCGTCGAGCATACGCGCCCAGAAGTTGATCTTCCAGCCGAGGCTCCAGCCCGTCGCCATATCGCCGCGCTGCCGAAGGGTATTGGCCGCAGCCGCAAAGAGCTCGGGATGCGTGTAGGGCGAAATCTGGTTGGATGGATAGAGGCCGTAGAGGTGCGAGATGTGGCGGTGTTCGTCCTTCGGGTCGTCGGCGTCGATGAGCCACTCCTGGAGCTGCCCGTAGCGGCCAATCTGCATCGGTGGGAGCTTGGCCAATGCCGCATCGTACCGGCGCGAATCGTCGTTGTTGCCCAACACGCGGGCGGCCTTGGATGCTTGCGACAGCACGTCGAAGCAGATCTGGTTGTCCATCGTCGAACCGGCGCAGACGTTGGTGCCCTTGCCCTGCGGCCCATGTTCGGGCGAGACGGTCGGCACGGTCATGAGCCATCCGGCGGCGGACTTCACTTCGCCCGTGTCGGGATAGACCTGCATGAAGTCGAGCAGAAAATCGGCCGCACCCTTCATCACGGGGTAGTTATCGACCAGGAACTGACGGTCGCCCGTGTAGAGGAAGTGCTGCCAGAGGTGGGTTGTGAGCCATGCGCCGCCGGTCGGGAACATGCCCCACGGAGTGCCGTCCACGGGACCGGCGATGCGCCACAGGTCGGTGTTGTGATGGGCGACCCAACCCTGGCAGCCGTACATCTCGTGGGCGGTCTTGGCTCCCGTCTGGCTCAGGTCGCGGATCATCGAGAAGAGCGGCTGCTGCGTCTCGGCCAGATTGCCGATGAGCGACGGCCAATAGTTCATCTCGGCGTTGATGTTGATGGTGTATTTCGAGTCCCACGGCGCGTTCATCTTGTCGTTCCACACGCCTTGCAGGTTGGCAGGCTGACCACCGGGCTGCGACGAGGAAATCAGCAGATAGCGGCCGTACTGCATCATGAGCGACACGAGGTCGAGGTCGGTCGCATCCTTCTCGAAGGCGGCCACACGCTTGTCGGTCTCGAGCGAACTGTTGGCATTCTTGGCCAATGAGAGCGTCACACGGTTGTACTGCTCCTGATACTTCTTCACGTGGTCGGCCAGCAGCTGCCTGTACGCCTTGCCCTTCACCGTGGCCAGACGGCGGTTGTTCTTCTTCACCGGAGTGCCGCTGATGTCATTAAAATTCACGTAGTTGGTGGCGGCGGAGATGTAGATTGTGGCCGATGTGGCATTGGACACCATAAGCCTGTCGAAGCCACTTTCCACCTTGCCGTCGGCCTCGACCATGATGCGACATTCGGCCTTCAGTCCGGCATCGATGCCCTCCTGCTCCGCGCCATCCACTACGGCCGCCAACTCGTTGACCTTGCCGCCGATGCCCTCGTGTTCCGACACGGTGAAGACCTGCGTGGGCAATTGGCCGTGATAGCCGACCTCAAACGCGAGCTGACCCTTCTTGCCGGCCTCCAAGTGAATGACGATGACGCTGTCGGCCAACGATGCGAAGACCGTCCGTTCGTACTTCACGCCATTGCAAGTGTAGATTGTGGTCGATGTGGCATCGGCCAAGTTCAACGCACGCTCGTAGCCGGTCACGTCGGTGTGGCCGAAGTGCAGCGACAGGCTACCGAGGGGCAGGAAACGCATTCCGTGCGGCCCCTTGACAAAGTGCTTGTCGATGAGCTTCGATGCCTCATATTCCTTGCCGGCGAAGATGAGTCGGCGCACTTCGGGCAACACGTCGAGCGACTCGTGGCTGTTGTTGTCGTGCGGCTGTCCGCTCCAGAAGGTCTCTTCGTTGAGCTGGATTTCCTCCGTGTCGGTGCCGCCATAGACCATGGCTCCGAGTGTCGAATTGCCCACGGGAAGCGCCTCCAGCCAGTGCGATGCGGGATGGGCGTACCACAGCCGATGATGCTGCTGGGCCGTGGCGGTGATGACGATTGAGGCCAATGCCACAGCTGTCGTCAGTAGATTCTTTTTCATAGTGTTTATTTTGTATTTAATTCTGTGCGAATGGCACTTACTTTCTTGTCTTGACACAAGAAAGTAAGCAAAGAAAGTCAAGCCTTACGTTTCGCGGCCTGCAAAAAGGCGGTCTCGCTCGCTTGTAAGCCAAACTCGGCCTGTCGGCCTCAAACAAGGCTTACCGCTTCGCAATCCTCACCTTTTCGCAGTCGGCCGCTCCACTATGGCATCCCCTGCGGACAAGAGACAATACAAGAAACGAATTACTCTAAAATTCTTGAGTTTCAGATTTTGACATTCTGTGGTATCGTCCGTTAACTCCCCAAGCGAAGCGATAACTCCCATTAACTCCACGAAGTTAACTCCGTTTTTTTCCTCCAGAGGTATCGTCCCCTTAACTCCCTAAGCGAAGCGATAACTCCCATTAACTCCACGAAGTTAACTCCTTATCCCCTCACTTCACCATCACCTTGCGGCCACCGGCGACATACATACCGCTGCGCAGGGTGCCATCGGCCGAAACCTCACGCCCAAGCAGGTCGGTGACAGGGCGCGCTACGCGACTTTCGCTGTCGGCCATCGTGCGGATGCTCTGTGCGCCGTCGCTCGGGATGAGGTAGGCCGAGGTGACGGTCAGCGAACTGCTCCAATCGACCTTCACGGTGTTGAGGTGGACAAAGCCATCGACGCGGGTGCGGCCCTCATTGGTCGCCAATTCGCGCAGGTCGGCAAGCGGGATTACGAGAGCCTGCCACTCGCTGTCCCAATAGCGGTCGTTGGCGTTGAACGATGCGATGATCTGCTTGTAGGGGCCGCTCTTCACCAATCGGTTGGCCAACAGGCGCACGCCGTTGCCCTTGCCTCGGAAGACGATGTAGTCGTAGCCGTCAAGATTCGCGTAGCGGTACTCCTCGACACCCGGCGAACCGACCACGACGCTGCCGCCGCCCAACGAGACGCCGAAGTTCCAATCGACGTTGTACGACCGTGTGGGCTGCGCATTGATGCCTGTGCCGTCCCACTCCTGGAACATCGAGGCGGTCAGCTTGACCCAATTGTCGGGTGCCTCGAAGTCGTCGATGCCGGCGTATGCCTCGATGTCGGCCAACGCATTGGCTGAACGCACGGGGAAGAACTGCGTCAGGAGGCGGTTGCGCTCCTTCATGTAGGTCTCATCGACCGTATAGAGCGAGCCGCGCGACTGCCACGGATGCACGTCGCGGCGGTAGTCGCCCCAGCGTGCGGCCTCGCAATAGAGCGCCCCGCTGATGACGTTGTAGAGGCTGTCGAACACCTGCACGGCACTCTCCTCGCCCAGCAGGCCGTCATCGGCCAGCAATTCCTTCGCACGGGTCACGTAGCGGCGGGCGAACTGCGTGTTGCACAACAGGTTATTGAAGATTCCAGTCGGGAACGAGCTGCCATTGTTCGTGCCGAGCACACTGCGTCGCGCATCCTCCAGAATCAGTTCCGAATCCCAGCAGAGGAAGCGGAAGCCCTGGCTGTCGGCACCACGTCGGCGCAGAGCATACCAGTTGTGGTGATCCCAGTCGTTGTTGCCGCCGTACTGGTTGATGATCATGTAGTCGATGAAGCCGTCGATGTCGAGCAGAGGCTCCAGTTCGGGGTCACGCTCGCCATCGGCATCGAGTCCCTGCAGGCGGTAGTAGGCCGTGTTGTCGCTGCCCGAGCGAGCCACCTGCTGCGCCGTTGCGACAAGCATCTGCCAAGCCTCCAGGTCGCCCTCGCTGGCCTCGATGTGGTTGCCGCCGTCCTCTTCGATCTTGATGACGTCGATGTCGGCCTTCGAACCGCCCAAGTGCGCCATACCGTATTGGTCGTCAACGCGTTCGGCGATGTTGTACAGACCCCAATACATGCCGTTGAGGAACAGATGCACATAGAGCGCATTGACGCTGGTGCGGCCGATTTTCCTTTGCATACGGCGAGCCCACACGTCGCGCGTGTATTGCGCCTGCTGGCGGTTGCTTTCGCCCCAATGCTGCCATGCGTTGCCGAAGTGGCAGCGCAGCACGAGCTGGTCGTACTTGCCCAGTTTCTCGTCGTCGAACAGCTTATATTTCAACGACTTTGTACCATATTTCTCCTTGAAGACCAGACGGAACGAGTGTTTCGGGTTCTTCTCGGCCAATCGACCATGACCACCGTGCAGACGAAGGCCGCATGTCGCGCTCATGTCGTGCTGCTGCGGGCCGCCGAACAGTTCGATGCTGGCAGGACGCGTCCAGCCGTGGCCGGTGTTGTCTTCGACCGGAGGGCCAGTGAAGATGTAGATGCCGCCGCGCACGGAGTCGTTCTCGTGGCTGAAGAGGTTGTCACGGTCGGTCACGATGCTCAACACAGGCAGCGACATCAGTCCGTCGGCGATTTTTGGCCGCAATGTGGCATCGTTGGTCATCTCGGGGTCCATCTCGTAGTCGGCCGTGGCGGTGCCGCTCATCTGCGAATACTTGCCCCACGTCGTCGGGTAGCCCTCGGGCGTGTTCGACTGCGCGAGCACATCGTCGGTGAAAAGGTAAGTCGCTGTGGCAACGGGCGTTACGCGACCTGTATCGGCCACAAATGCCGCCCTCAGCAAGGTGTTGCCCGCCACCTCGATGGGCGACGTGTAGGCCGGACTTGTGGGCGACGGTTCGCTGCCGTCGAGCGTGAAACGGATTGTGGCGTTCGGATTGTTGGCCGATGATTTTATCTCGACGCTGAACGGAGCATCGTAGAATCCGTGCTTCTGGCTGAAGGTAAGCGTCTGTGCAACAACGCCCGACAAACTGCTTGCCAGGCCGATTGCAAATAGTAAGGTGTGTTTCATAGTCATTTCATGTTTGTCAAATTTGCTGTGTTGTGTTTTTTCATCGGGCAATTAGTCAAGGTTATGAGAATCACGTAGTTAATGGGAGTTATCTGGAGTTAACGCTGCGCTCTGGTAGTTAACGGACGTCACCACTGAATGTCCAAAGGATTGATTATCTTCAACATTCGTCCGATAACTCCTTTTTAACTCCGATTAACTCCACAAAGTTAACTCCTTTTTAGTACCAAAA
>DFJU01000020.1 GCA_002373755.1 Bacteroidales bacterium UBA3663
ATGCTTCGAACTTCTTCGGAAGCCTTCAAAAGGAAAGCGAAATCCAGCAGGGAGGACCCTTCGCTAACGGCCTATTATGGCGAGGTCAGCAAATTCAGGATGCTAACCCCGCAAGAGGAGAAGCTTCTTGGCGCGCAATTGAAGCTTGGGCGCAAGGAGAATGCCTCGCTAGAGGAAGTGCGCGACGCCAAGATCGCGAAAGAGACCCTAGTGAGCGCGAATCTTCGCCTCGTCGTCTCGATCGCCAAGGACTATTCGCGCGCCGGCGTCCCGCTTCTTGACCTTATCCAGGAAGGAAATACCGGCCTCATCAAGGCGGCGGACCGATTCGACGTCGATCTCGGCACCCGCTTCTCGACCTACGCGACCCCTTGGATCAAGCAAGCGGTCATGAAGGCGGTGGTGGAGCAAGGCGGGGCCGTGCAGATCCCATTGGGGGTCGCTAGGAAAAGCGCGGAGATCCGCCGAATCGCCTCAAGGCTCTCCCAAAAGCTGGAGCGAGAGCCGACAAATGAGGAAATCGCATCCGAAACATCGAATATGGACGCCCAAGATGTCGCGGAAATGCTATCCTATACGCAGTCGCCCAAATCGATGAACGATCCGCTAAAGGAAGACTCGGAAGAGGAGTTCATCGACGCGTACCAATCTTCGGAAGAAGGCGAGGACTTAGAGAGGTCGCTCGCGCAAGAGGAGAGGATGTCGCTCATCGCGAAGGGGTTAAGTCTGCTTCGAGAAGATGAGAAGGAAGTCATCGTGAACCTCTATGGCATCGGATGCGAGAGGAAAAACCTCAGGGAAGTCGCGGAATTGCTCGGAAAATCGATTGAGCGGATCCGCCAGATCAGAGAAACCGCCTTGTGGCGGATGAGAAAAGGATTCGGAAAGGAGAGCTAATGGCCATCAAACTGTCGAAAAGGCTCCAAACCGTGGCCGATATGGTCGACCCCGGCGTATTTTTGGCCGACATCGGCAGCGACCACGCAGCCCTTCCGATCCGCCTTGTCCAAAGCGGCAAAGTCCCATATGCGATGGCGGTGGAGAACAAAGTCGGGCCCTTCGTCAGGATGAAGGCCAATATCGACGCCTCGGGATTAGGGAATCAGATCAAGGCGGTGAACGCCGACGGGATCTCTAGGATTTCCGATGGGGTGAATTGCCTCACGATCTGCGGCATGGGCGGGCTCCTTACCTGTGAGATACTTGAGGCCCATCCGGAGAAATTGGTCAATGTGCGCTCCATCATCCTCGACCCGCATACGGATCTACGCGCCGTAAGGGAAAGAGTGACCGCGCTAGGGTATCACATCCAAAACGAGAAAATGGTCTACGAGGACCGCGTCTATTATTCGATCATCAAATTCTCGCGCGGGCTCCCGAAATCCCCATATAGCCAACCCGATCTCCTATTTGGCCCGATCAATAGGAAAATCCACGACCAGGTCTATTTGGAGTGGATCTCTTTGCAGCGGAAGAAGGTCTCCGACATCCTAAACAAAGGACTATCGCCCCAAGCGCGCGAAAGATATCTTTCCTTGTATCGCCTTTTGGCCGCCGAGCTAAAAGCCGCGGAATCAGAGGAATAGGCCTTTGAGGTAACTCGCGCAGCGAAGCGCGGTTGCGATATCGGTGGAGGCGCCGCTAACGACGGCCGCCTTTTTCATTTCGGGGATATCGAGAGAACGTAATTCGTCCTCATTTAGCGCCATAAACGTTGGCAAATGATAAGAAAGCGCGATGTCGCGGAGCTTTTTGGTGTTAGAGGAAAGGCTGCTCCCAATCACGAAAACCCCATCGACGCCTTCTTCGATCGCCTTTTTGAGCGCGTTCTGGCGGCTTGAGGTCGCTAGGCACCTTTCTTTGCCTAGGCGCGCGTTTGGCTTAAGGCTACGGATCGCCATAAAGGCGCGAGACACCTCTTCGTAGCTTAGCGTCGTCTGCGAGACGATGAGCGGCTCATCGCCTTTTGGCAATTCGCCTAGTAGCTCATTCGATTTCACATCGTAGAAACAGCAGGGGAGGTTTGCGCGGAACGCTTCGGCCTCAAGATGGCCTTTCGCGCCGACGTAGATGATTCCATAATCTTGATTTTCCCGCGCGTACTCGAGGTTTTCCTGGACGTGGCAGCAGGTCGCATCGATTTGGATGAGGCCATGATCTTTCGCGATTTCGTTATATTCTTCCGGATGCCCGTGCGCCGAAAAGACGACCACGGACCCTTCTTCGATTTCTAACAGGGACTCTTTCAGTCCTTTCTTTCTCTCGTCTAAGACGATGAGGCCGAGGCTAGAAAGCTCTTTGACCGCGTCTTCGTTATGGAAGAGCAGACCAAGCAGATACACCTTCTTGTCGGGGTAACTCTTTTTGGCTTTCTCGGCGATTTTCATCGCTTGGGTAACCCCCAGGCAATAGCCGCATGGCTTCACGAGTTTTACTTCCATATGATTAATTGTTGCTTTGATTTGGTGAAATGTGAAGCGTCTTCCGCTATAATGGCGGCGAAATGAGCACTTTTTCTTCCTTCAATCTATCCAAAACCATGATAGCCTCGCTCAATGCGCAGGGCTATCTAAGCGCAAGCGATGTCCAGAGCCGAGTCATCCCAAAGGTGCTTTCCGGCTCCTCAATCGTCTGCCAAAGCGAGACGGGGACGGGCAAAACCCATTCTTATCTCATCCCGATCATCGAGAGGATCGACCTCGATTTGCCGCGCCTTCAGGCGATCATCATCGCCCCTAGCCGCGAGCTGGCCCAGCAGACCTTCGCCTTCGCGAAAGCCTTCCAGAACCATTTCCAGAAGCTGAAGGTAAGGCTTTTCACCTCCAGCGAAGACAAGACGCAGAACACCGAGGGCCTTTCGATCGCCCCGCACATCGTGATCGGCACTCCAGGAAGGCTTCGCGATATCCTCTCCGAAGAATATGGGCTGAACCTCCGCGGCGTCCGCTTCCTCGTCCTGGACGAAGCCGATATGCTCGCCGAGATGGGCTATTTCGAAGACATCGACGAAATCTACGCCAAACTCCCCGAAAAGATGCAGACCATGGCCTTTTCCGCCACATTGAACCAAGGGTTGAAGGATAAGCTCGGCAAATACATCAAGAGCGATTTCCTCTACCAAGGCGCGAAGGAGAAGACCCCAGAAGGCGTCCGCCATCACCTGGTCGACGTGAAGCACATCGGAAGCGAGGAGGCGTTAAGGCGGTTCCTCGAGATCAAGCGTCCTTACCTCGCCCTCGTCTTCGCTTCCAAAAAGGAAGACGTCAAGAAAGCGTACGAGACATTGAAGTCGTGGGGGTACCAGGCGATCTATTTCTCCGGCGACCTCGACGCGAGGGAGAGGAAGCAAGCTATTCGTCTCATCAAGTCCAACAAATATCAGATCGTCTGCTGCAGCGACCTATTGGCGCGCGGCATCGACATCGATGACGTAAGCGACATCGTCTCGTTGGACCTTCCTAGCGACTTGTCTTACTATTTCCATCGCGCAGGCAGAACCGCGAGGTTCGGAAAGTCCGGCGACTCCTGGGTTTTCTATAATGCCGATAGCGCACACAAAGCCAAGACGCTTCTTGACCAAGGCGTCAAATTCGACTTCCTGACCCTCAAGAAGGATTCGATCGAAGCCGACCCCGTTGGGCTCGCTCCCAAAAAGAAATTGACCGCGAAGAAGGCCTTCAGCGAAGAAGAGCTCAAAGAAGTCAAGATCGCCAAGGCCAAATCGAGGACCAAGAAAGTTGAGCCGGGATACAAGAAGAAGCGGAAGATGGCGGTGGAGAAGGTCAAGCGCAAATACCGTAGGAAAGCGATCAAGGACGCGATTCGCAAGAGGCGGACCGAGGAATATCGCGCCAAAGCCAAAAAAGACGAAGAATAAGCAAAAAGCATCGGTCAGTCCGATGCTTTTTGCTTATAGCTTCTCGATTTCCCGAATGAGTTCGGCCACGATTTCATCATCGCTTACCGTGCGGAGGATCTCGCCTTTCTTGAAAATCGCCCAAGATCCGTTTCCGCCGGCTGCGCCTAGATCTGCGTGCCGCGCTTCGCCCGGGCCATTGACGATGCAGCCCATGATGCCGATTTTCAGCGTCGAGAAGCGTGCGTCGGTTTGTGCGGCGGCCTTGATTGCCGACTTGATGCGGGCGATGGTCTCCTCGAGGTTGTAGAGCGTGCGGCCGCAACCCGGACATGAGATGAACTCCGTGCGCGTAAACTTGACGCGGGCGGCTTGCAGGATGCTGTCGGCCAACGATTTAAGTTCATCGGCCGAAAAGCCCTCATTGCGGATGACGAGGTTGTGCGCCACGCCGTCGATGAGCAGCGCGCCCACGGTCATCGCGGCCTTGAGCTGCAGGTCCTCCATCTGCGACTCGTGGAGCGTGAGTGTAATGGTGTCGGCCGATGCCTCAGCGCGGCATTTTTCGCGTAGCGCGGCACATTCTTCAATCATCGAGACCAATTTGCGGGCAACGGGAATCTCGCGTTCAGGAGCTTCGGACAATGACACGCGGATGGTGTCGCCTATGCCTTCGCACAGCAGCGCACCGATGCCCACAGCACTCTTGATGCGGCCGTCTTCGCCCTCGCCCGCCTCGGTCACGCCAAGGTGCAACGGATAGGCCATGCCCTCCTTGTCCATCTGCTTGACCAGGAGGCGCATCGTGTTGACCATGACGACGCAGTTCGATGCCTTGATGCTGATGACGACGTCGTTGAAGTCAACGTCGCGGCAGATGCGCAGGAACTCCATACACGACTCGACCATGCCGGCCGGCGTGTCACCGTAGCGCGACATGATGCGGTCGCTCAGGCTGCCATGATTCACGCCGATGCGGACGGCAGTGTTGTGCTTGCGGCAGATGTCGAGGAACGGCACGAGGCGGTTGCGGATTTTCTGTATTTCGTCGGCATATTCCGCGTCGGTGTATTCCAACTTCTTGAACGTGCGTCCCGGATCGACGTAGTTGCCCGGATTGATGCGCACCTTCTCGACGATTTCTGCTGCCACATCGGCCACATTGGCGTTGAAATGGATGTCGGCCACAAGCGGCACGAAACAGCCTTCGCGGTGCAGCTCCTCCTCGATGCTCTTCAGGCTGAGAGCCTCGCGCGTGCCCTGCGCGGTGAGGCGGACGAGGTCGGCTCCGGCATCAACAATGCGTCTGATCTGCGCCACGCTGCCCTCCACGTCGTTCGTGTTGGTGTTGGTCATGCTCTGGATGACGATGGGATTATCGCCGCCGATGAGCACGTCCTTCACGCGGCATACGCTCGATTTACGTCTCTGATACATAGTGATTTAAATGAATTTAAGGGGAGCGAAAGGGTCCTCGCAGCGATCAGAACGATTGATAATCGTTCAGCGAGAAGACGAGGCTTTAGCCGAGGGGCAAGGTGAAAGCGACGTTTGCCACATCGGCCAAAAAACGTCGAAAAAAGGTATCGTCCTTTTTACTACTCTTTTACTCCCCTTTTACAACTTTTCCCTGCCCTTCTTAGTTACACTTGTATTCGTACTTCAGCTCGGCCAGCTCGGCATTGGCCTTGACAATCTTCTGTGCGAGGTTCTTCTTGTATTCGACGAACTTCTTGGCCAATGCCTCATCGCCCACCGACAGAATCTGCACGGCGAGGATGCCGGCGTTCATCGCGCCATTGAGCGCAACCGTGGCAACTGGGATTCCGGGAGGCATCTGAATCATGGCCAACATCGCATCGAGACCCTCCAGACTGCCCGTGAGCGGTACGCCGATGACGGGAACCGGTGTCTGTGCGGCAACAACTCCGGCCAAATGTGCGGCCATGCCTGCGCCGGCGATGATGACCTTGATGCCACGGCCGGCAGCCTGGGTTGAGAACTCCTCGACCTCCTTCGGTGTGCGGTGTGCCGAGAGCGCGTGCATTTCAAACGGAATCTGGAACTCGTTGAGCAGGTCGGCGGCCTTCTTCATGACTGGCAGGTCGCTCGTGCTGCCCATAATGATGCTGACAATTGGTTTCATAACTGATTTATATTTAGATGTTTATTCGATGTAATCCGTACGCTTAATCTATTGCATTGGCCACGACGATGCAAAGTGCTCCGGCCAACATTCCGGCGGTTACCTGCGCCATGGTGTGTCGGCCCAGATGGACGCGTATCGAGGCGACTGCTCCGGTCAACACAATCCAGACGACGGGCACCCAAAGCGGCAATATAGTGGGAAACAGATAGTACAAATAGAGCGAGGCGACCGCCACAGATGCGTTGCCGGCCGCATGTCCGCTGATTTTCCACCAGATGGTGACCACGGCGAAAATCGTCGACAGGAACGCGCCGCCCAAGTAGCACGACATCGCCCAATCGGGCAATCCCTGCACCGAAAGCACGCGTAGCTGCACGTAGCAGAGCATCATGTAGATGAACAGCGGGAAAACCCTGTCCTTGCGGTCGCGTAGCGCAACGCCGTTTTTCACGATGCCTATCTTCGACAGCAACGAGAAGATGAGCGACGGCAGCATACAGCTGTAGAAGAAGACCTCGCCCACCAGAAACCACCGCGTGACAGTCGGCAGCATCACCAGCGGAGTGAAGTTGACGAGCAGCAGCGTCGCCCAAGTCAAACTGAGCAACGGATGAAAGAGGTTGGAGATTGATTGTACGATTCTGTTGTTCATATTTCCTTGCGTTCCCTGGCCGATGGATAGCCCAATTGTTCGCGATATTTGGCCACCGTGCGGCGAGCCACCGGATAGCCCTTGGCCTTGAGCAGTTCCGACAGGGCATCGTCGCTCAACGGCTTGTGTTTGTCCTCCTGTTCGATGACTTCGCGCAGGGCATCCTTCACGGCCTCGTTGCTGATTGCACCCTGCTCCGACTGGATTCCGGTGCTGAAAAGTTCCTTCACGGCAATGGTTCCGAAGTCGGTCTCGATGTATTTGCTGTTGCTCACGCGCGATATGGTCGATGCGTCATAGTGCGTCAGGTCGGCCACATCCTTCAGCACCATCGGACGAAGTTCGTTGCGGTCGCCGTACGACAGGAAGAAGTTGCGCTGCAATGCGGCCAATGCCACAATCACGTTGTGCAAGGTGGTGCGACGGCGTTCGAGCGCGCTGATGAAGTTCTCGGCCGATGCCATATTGTCGCGAATCATGCGGATGGCCTTCTGGTCGTCATCGCGACGGCTGCCCGACTGCTGGATGCGCTCCAACATCTGCTGATAGTCGCCGCTGATGCGCACTTCGGGCAAGTTGCCGTGGCAAAGTCCGGCCACGAGTTTGTCTTCCTCCTCGTCGCTTCGGTGTATGTAGAATGCCGGACGGACGTGTTCGGTGCGGTCGGCCGTCTGTCCGATGCCCGACTCCTGCAGACCCGGATGCGGCATCAGGCGGTGGATGACGCGTTGTGCGGCGGCAAGTTCGCTGTTCGTGATGCCGAATTGGCGGCACAGACGGTCGTAATGCTTGTTGGCATAGTCGTCGAATGCCTTATCGACAATCCTGTAGGCCAGCAACGATGCCGGAGTGCCACGTTTTTCCTGCAATTGCAGCAACAGACATTCGCGCATGTCGCGGGCGGCGATGCCTGCCGGTTCGAGCTGTTGTACGATGTCGGTCAACACGCGTTCAAGCTCCTCCACCGTGGTTTCGTGCATCTCGTTCAGTTCCAGGTCTTCGACAAGGTCGGCAATGGGGCTCGACAGGTAGCCCTTGTTGTCAAGGCTGTTGACCAGATAGCGCGCCAGATAGAGTTCCTCGTCGGTCAGCTCCAGCAATCCGAGCTGCTCCATCAGGTCGTCGGTCAGGCTCTTTTCGCTACGCAGGTTGGCAAACACGTCGCGCCTGTCGTCGTCATCGCGGTCGGAGCCGTTGTCGTCTTCGCTGTCCCTTTCGGCCTCACCCACGCGTTCGTCGGTGCCTTCCGGTTCGCCGTTGCTTTCGTCCGATGCATCGGCCGCAACCTCGCCCTCGCCATCCTTTTCGGCATCGGAGTCGGCCTCGCTCCCACCTTCGCCGCCTCCGGTCGCGTAGTCAACTTCGAGCACGGGATTCTTCTCGCACTCGGCGGTGATGAGCTGCGCAAGTTCGTCGTCGGTGGCCTCGATCATCTTGGCAATCTGCACAAGTTGCGGCGCGGCGGTGGTTACGTTCCTTTGTTCGTTTATCAACTCCATGGCAAAAGGTTATTTCAGTGTGGCGACACCCAACAGACGGTCGAAGCGGCTGCCGAATGGCCGATAATAGACAAAAATCTGATATTCGTTGGGCGTTTCGTAGTGATTGCCCTCCACGAAGGCCGTTGTGAGCGGTGCTGTGTCCGATGCCGATGTCGGCACCAGATACTGATAGTTGTAGGCTCCCTGCTTGAGCAGCACCTCCTTGTAGTATCGGCCCGCATTCAGGTCGTATTCCATCCGCGTAGTGGCGTCGAGCACCTGACTTGTGAAGTCGCCCACGAGGTAGATGCCCTGGCGGTCGAGCCGTTGTGGTGCATCGAGCGTAAACATCGCGTAGAAGTATTCGGCCTCGACCGTCTCGTCGTCAACGTGCAGGGCGTGGACAAGGAATCGGCCGTGCTGGTCCTGATCGTAGCGGTAGTTGTCGAGGTTGCGTGCGCGGTCGGTGTTCAGATAGGCGTAATAGACCGGCGCATGATAGCGGATATGGTCGATGCCGATGCCCGGATAGCGTTCGTCGGTAAACTCGAACCGTCGCCAATGGTTGCCCGCCTCGAAAATCAGCTGGCGCTGGTGCTCGTAGGTCACACGGCCTGACAGAATCTGCGTCGGACGTTCAAGCCATCGCTCGTTGTCGCGCCTGCGGTTCTGCTGCACTTTCACCTTCAGCTCGTCGGCCGGAGCCAGATTCGGCAGCTTCGCATCGCTCCATGCCACCGACATCGTGACCTGCTGGTGCATCGCATGGAAATCAATGTCGGTGTTGGCACTCACATCGCCCGTCACGAAGGCCGCCTGCTCGCTCACCATGAAACAGGCCACGGCCACGACGCTGTCCGGCTCGTCCTGCCAATGGAACAAAATCGCGTAGTTGCCCGACACGGTGGGCCTCACCTCCTCGTTGGGAAATTCAACCGCGTAGTGATAGTATTGCAGGAAGGTGTTGAACGACGGTGTGACATTCTCGACGTGCAACGGCAGATGGCTGTAGTCCAGAAAATCCATCTCCGAGAGGTCGTCCGGCTCCCAACGGGCATTGCAATGCACGATAGTGTAGTCGAGCCAAGGCTGCTCGTCGGCCAACACGTCGAAACTGATGTCGAGCGACACGTTCCCCTCCATGTCGATGACGGGCAGATTCAGGAAATTGCTGTCGGCCACCACCTGGACGGTCTTGACCTGCGCGTTGCGGCTGCCTGTAAAGAGCGGTTGTGCCTCCAATGACCCCGCAAGGGCCACCAGAAGCACAAGACTGGAAATGATGTACGTGAATCTGTTCATGGCCGATGCACGTTTTCCGCACAGCGCGGGTCAGCGCAGCTGCTGCAGGATTTTCTGAATCTTCTCGAACGTCGTGATTCGCGTTGGAACCAGCGGCAAGCGGAGCACGTTCTCGCAATAGCCCATCGCGCTCAGCATGGCCTTGACGCCGGCCGGGTTGCCATCGACGAAGAGCAGGCTGTAAAGCTCCTTGAAGCGGTGATGGATTTCGCGTGCGTTGTCGTAGTCGCCCGAAAGTGCAAGGCGGACCATACGGCTGAACTCCTTTGGCAGGGCATTGCCGATGACCGAGATGACACCCGTTGCGCCAAGCGTGATGAGCGGGAAGGTGATGCCGTCGTCGCCCGACAGGACGCTGAACCGGGCCGGCTTGTTCTTGATGATGTCGTCAATCTGGTCGAAGTTGCCCGACGCCTCCTTCACGGCGATGATGTTCTCGCAATCGTTGGCCAGACGCAAGGTGGTCTCGGCCGTCATGTTCACTCCCACACGACCCGGCACGTTGTAGAGGATTACCGGCAACGGTGATGCGGCGGCAATGGCCTTGAAGTGCTGGTAAAGTCCCTCCTGCGACGGTTTGTTGTAGTATGGCACGACGCTCAGGATGGCATCGATGCCGCGCCAGTCGCCTGTCTTCAGTTCGTTGACGACGGCCGCCGTGTTGTTGCCGCCACAGCCGATGACGATCGGCACACGTCCGCGGACGACGTCGGTCACTACGCGACGGATCTTTGCACGCTCTTCAAGCGTCAGCGTCGGGGTTTCGCCTGTCGTGGCGAGTATTGCCAGAAAATCGGCACCCGACGATACCTGAAATTCCACTAGACGTTCGAGTGCCTCGTAATCGACCGACATGTCGGCCTTGAAAGGAGTAATCAGGGCAATGCCCATTCCTTGTATTTTTGTCATAGATTTGAGCGATAAATGCTAGTCTAAAATCAATAAAAAAGCGGTAGTTTTTGAAAAAAACCGCCGCAAATATACCTAATTTCGGAGGAAGGAGCACAATTGCAAATGAAAAAAAATCAAATTTTCAGCGCTCCAACTATCTCTGAAACGCTTTTGCAACCATGACGCTCCAAATAGTCGTCGATTCCGTCGATAATCTTCATCGTGACGGTCGGGTCGATGAAATTGGCCGTTCCAACCTCGATGGCACGCGCTCCGCAGAGCATCATCTCGATGGCATCGGTGGCGTTCATGATGCCGCCCAGGCCGACAATCGGAATCTGCACCGCATTATAGACCTGCCAGACGCAACGCAGGGCAATCGGCTTGACCGCAGCGCCGCTCATGCCGCCCGTCACGGTGCTCAGCACTGGACGCTGCTTTTCGGCATCGACCGCCATTGCAAGCACGGTGTTGATGAGGCTCACACTATCGGCTCCGGCCGCCTCGACGGCCTTGGCAATTTCGGCAATGCTGGTCACGTTCGGGGTCAGTTTGACGATGAGGGGCTTATTGTACACAGAGCGCACTTTGGAAACGACCTCTTCGGCCATCTTAGGCTGCGTGCCGAAACCCATGCCGCCGGCCTTCACGTTCGGGCAGCTGATGTTGAGTTCGATGCAAGGAATCTTGTCCAGCTGGTTCAGCATCTCGGCTCCAGTCACGTAGTCATCGACGCACGAGCCGGAGAGGTTGACGATGACGTTCGTGTCATAGTCCTTCAGCTTCGGGTAGATATGGTCGATGAAATACTGCACGCCCTTGTTCTGCAGGCCGACGGCGTTGATCATGCCGCTCGGTGTCTCGGCCAGGCGCGGATAGGCATTGCCCTCGCGCGCATGCAAAGTGGTTCCCTTGACGATGAATCCGCCCAGTCGGTTCAGGTCGATGAAGTCGGCGAATTCGACGCCGTAGCCGAAAGTTCCGCTCGCTGTTAGCACGGGGTTCTTGAACTCCACTCCCGCAATGTTTGTTTTCAAATCTGCCATAGCTTTACCACTTTAATTCTTTCACATCAAACACAGGTCCGTCGCTACATACGCAACGGTGTCCAGATTGTGTATTTTCAACACAACATAAGCAAACTCCCAAGCCGCAGGCCATCTTGTTTTCGAGGCTCACTTCGCAATAGTGCGGCTTCTGCATCTCCGGCCAATCGGCAATTGTTTTGGCCAATGCCTTCATCATCGGACCAGGGCCGCACACGCGGATGGCATCGAACGCACCCGAGCGCAAACGGCTGTGGTTGGTGACAAATCCCTTCTGGCAGTCGAGTCCTTCAACCGTGCTGCCGTCCTCGGTCGTGACGAGCACTTCGCCTACTTCGCGATACTGTTCCAGTTCTACAAGGTCGCGCGCGCTACGCGTACCTAATAAATAAGTGACCTGCGCACCATTGGCCTTCAGGACGGCTCCCGTTTCGAGCAACGGCGCAATTCCGACGCCGCCGCCGACGAGCAGCACATGGCCGTCTGTCAACGTATATCCATTGCCCAGCGGATAGACCACATTGAGCAGATCGCCCGATTTCAACGTAGCGAGCCGGTTCGTTCCATTACCTGCCTTTTGTACAAGAAGCCACATCTCGTTTTTCGCCTTCAACACGCGATGAATTGAGATCGGACGACGCAGGAAAACCTTGGGTTCGTTATCGACGCGCACCTCGACAAACTGACCTGGTCGAGTGTCGCCGATGGGAGAGCCATCGGCTGGCGTAAGCTTTAGAAGGAATAGTCGGTCAGTGAGACTCAGGTTCTCTACCACCCGAAAATCTGTCATGTTCTTTTTCATTGTCTTCAACATTGTTTCAAAAGATAACGCAGAGACGCACTTTTTATTGTGTACGACGAAATTCCCCATCGGGTAGGAGATCGTCGAAAATAGAGCTGTTTCCGGCGATTTTAACCTTTATGAAATCCGGCACATACCAGCCAACGGACATATATACATACGTTCATTCTTGCATCTGCATGACCAGTTGGCGGCAAATATGGAATATGGGTCAAAAATACCCATCAAAATAAAATACCGATTCAATACCATATAAAACTCATTTTCAATCGTTTGCGTATATATAAAATATCACAAAACCATTTGTTTTAGGCCGATTATCCATATTTAAGAGCAACAATATATCCGAATTAAATAGATTTATATATGTAAACAATTGATTTTAAGCTATTTTCATTTAATATTCATTTTGCATATTCATTGCATATTTCTCTATTCGTATTTTATTCATTATGCAATTTCGATTGTATATTCATATACACACTTTTGCATAAACGATGGATTTGCATTTGTTAAAAGGTCGCGAAATTGCTCTGGAAAATGACTTTTTTGCGATGCGCCATCCCAGCCTTCAAAAGAAAATAAACAAACGTATTTTTGGCAAATTCTTCCTTATTATATACCTTTGTAGCATCAATTCGATAACCACATTATACCATTATGACGTATTCTGATTTCACAAATATATTCCTACCAAAACTGGCTTGTGCCTACCGTGATGGACAGATAAAATTTCATGCCCTGGTCGATTTCGATCTTTGGAAAAAAATTTTTCCCGACGAATCGCACGGCAACTTCGACGTCCAGTGGAGCGCCATCAGCTTCAACGCCTATGTGTTGAACGACGAGGAGAAATCACTCTTGATTGTCTTCTCCATCCCCCTGTTCAAAATCAAGCGCGAAGCCAAGTTCGTTGCATTCCGTTTGGACAATAAGCGTAAGCGGATTGTCTGCTATTACCTACGCCGTCCACAATATCACGACGACTACTGGAAAATCTACCTCTACGACATGAAGATGCGCAAGGAATACTTCATCACGGATCTTTCCGACACCGACAGCATGCGCGTCTTCATCAAGGACATTACGGATTTGCCCTTTCGCGAGAACGCCACAATAATGGAAAAGCTCGCCACCACCATCAACTCCTGATTCTTCCCTTTTCGGACTATAATATAATGTACGTGCGCGCGCGTGACAGTTGTATTTTTGGCCAAACTGCTGGCAGATTCATTCCCTCTCAACCAAATTGGACATAAAAGACTTTTGAAAATCAAACGAATGAAGTAAATTTGCGGAATGATATTCGATTTGCAATCTCCTTTCAAGCCCATGGGCGACCAGCCCGAAGCCA
>DFJU01000121.1 GCA_002373755.1 Bacteroidales bacterium UBA3663
CATCAACTGAATAACGCTGGATGGGTTTCCCCTGCCTCACAAGATGATTACTGGAAAATGATGTTCCATGCCGATTCGCTGTTTGACGCACGCCTCTATGACGAGGCGCGACAGGTGTATGATCTCGCCTTCAGTGAAAACCGCTACATCCTTCCAAGTCAACTATCCCATGCGGCAAGCAAGATGGCCTCCATCGGTGACAACCAGGCTGCACTGGCCTATCTGCGCCATCGCGTGGCAATGGAGAAGGACTTCTACGAAGACCCGTTGATGACCTCTTACACGGAACTGACCGACACCTTCGAGCTACGGAGCCAACAGTGGCATTACGACTTGGAGCTCAAGAAGACACTGGAGAGCATCTTTGAGCGAGACCAGTATGACCGATTGCTATGGTCCCAAGCCGTGAAAACCAATCCCAGTGACACCGAGCGAAACGACGGGCTTGCCCGTCGGGCCCTCATGACCGACAGTCTGAATCTCGTTCTCGTTGGCAACATTCTCTCACAATATGGATTCCCGTCCAGGGAATTGGTGGGTGATTTTGGCAGTCAAGCGGTTTGGCTGGTGTTCCAACATGCCGGCTTGGATTATCAAAAGAGGTTTCTGCCGCAACTCGAGGCTGCCGTGTCCCGTGGTGACATTGCCCCATTATACCTCGCGATGCTGCGCGACCGCATTGACGTGCGGGAGGGGAAGCCCCAGCGCTATGGCACCGAAATCGACGAGAAGGGCAACCTCGCCCCGCTATTGGACCCGTCGCGTGTGAACCTGTGGCGGCAAGAAGTCGGGTTGCCAGCTCTCGATGAGTTTAGTGAATGACGGGTGAACAGGGGACTGAATAACAATATTATTTGAGCCAAAAAGTAAAGCGTGCCTGACTGGACGATTGTACTTTTGCAACCAGAAAACATCAGTTCATTCACTTAAATAATATCACGACAAGATGAGAAGCAAGATTGAAGAGTACAATGCAGTGGTAGAGGCTGCAAGCAAGTTCTCACGCAGCGAAGTGATTATGGACCAATTTGTCACGCTACTCCGTCAATATGGAACGACTCAGCGTAGCATCCCCTTCTACGCCAGTCAACTGGCACTCACCGCTAACCATCTGAGCGACGTAGTGCGTCAGCAGTCGGGACTCTCGGTAATGGATTGGCTGTACCGGACTACCATTACAGAGGCCAAAGTGCTACTAAAACATTCTGACCTCATGATTTATGAGATTGGTGAGCGTCTGAATTTTCCAGAACCAACAGCCTTCAACCGCTTCTTCAAAAAGCATGTAGGCATGACCCCACTGGAGTATAGGGAGAATAAATAGTTTTCAATTCCAATTTACGAGATTTATGACGGCGCCTCAGCGTTGCTTGAACAAGTTCAACTCTGCGTTCGGCTTGCACATAAATTTGAGTTTTCCTTTTGCTCTCACTTAAACGCCAATTTTTGAGAACCCAAAAGATGATAAAGGGTTTTGGTTTTGAATAAACCAAAATATTCGTAACTTTGCAGTCAGATAAATCGGAATTTATAGAAGACTTGACTATGGAAAAAGAACTGTCGAAAATGACGTTGGAAGAATTGTGGGATTTATTCCCTATCTTCCTTGTTCAGCACGATGATCAGTGGAACGAATACTACAATGAGATAGAATCCAAAATTACTGATCTTTTGGTAGGTTATCCTGTTAAAAGAATCAGTCACATTGGAAGCACAGCGATACAGGGCATATGGGCCAAGAACATTGTTGATGTAATGGTTGAGATTTCTGAAAATGCCGATATGGAAGAGGTATCGCACGTTATGGAGCAGAATGGTTTTATCAGAATGTCTGACGAAAAGGGACGTATTTCACTCAATAAGGGATATACAAAAGAGGGATTTGCGGATAAAGTTTATCACATTCATCTTAGATATGCAGGAGATAATGATGAGTTGTATTTCCGCGACTATCTGAATGAGTATCCTCAGATTGCAAAGGAATATGAAACATTAAAGCTTGAATTATGGAAGAGATATGAGCATGACAGAGATGCCTATACCATTGCAAAAACTGATTTCATTCGCAAATGGACAAAAGAAGCCCATACAATATATGGCAAAAGATACTTATAAATTCCAATTTTTCGGACAACAAAACTTCCGACATACTCATTTATGTTTTTTGAAGTGACAATGAACTTCGCCCCGAGGTCCGCAATGTGGACTTTCGGGGTATTTTTTTGGCCGATGCACATCGCCCATAACCCCAAGAATACCGAAATTGTGGTATTTCAAACACTTCAAAAAAGCTCTACCTTCGCGCCGCAAAAATGCTCAAAAATGTCGAGAGACAGAGCGTAATCCGATAGAAATGACGTTATTAAGGTCGTGTCCGATGGCTTGTCGCTACATTTTTTTCCTGTCCCTTCTGCTCTGGAACGGCGTATGCCGGGCCTCTTCGACCGTGTCGGTGGGCGGACGGGTGACATCGGCCAAGGGCGAGCCGCTCGAATCATCGACCGTGAGCCACGCGGCCAGCGGACTTTGGGCTTTGACCGACGCGAAGGGCGACTTCACGCTACGCGGATTGCCATCGGGCAACGTCGAACTTGAGGTGCGCATCGTGGGCTACAGGACGCAGACCGTGCGGCTCAACCTCGCGGCCGACACCACTGGCGTGCGCATCGCATTGGCCGAAGACAACCTCAAACTGAGCGAGGTCAGCATCACCGCACGACAGAGCCGGACGAGCGAGACGACATCGTACGTCATTGGCCGCAACGCACTGGAACACACGCAGATGCTCAACGTGGCCGATGTGACATCGCTGCTCCCGGGCGGCAAGACTTCGGGCGACGTGAGCCTGATGAGCGACAGCCGCATCGCCCTGCGCAGCGCGGGGTCTGGCGAGATGGGCAACACCGCATTCGGCACAGCCATCGAGGTGGACGGCGTGAGGCTTTCGGCCAATGCGCAGATGTCGTCGCCCAACGGAGCAAGCACGCGCACTGTGGCCGCCGCCAACGTCGAGTCGGTCGAAATCGTGACCGGAATCCCCTCGGTGGAGCACGGCGACCTCTCGAACGGCATCGTCAAGGTGCGCACCCGACGCGGCAAGACGCCGTGGACCATCGACGCATCGGTCAAGCCACACACGCGGCTGGTTGCCGTGAGCAAGGGCTGGAATCTGGGCGACGGCCGACGGCACAGCGGCTCGATGCTGAACTTCAGCCTGGAACGCGCCAAGTCGTTCTCCAACCTCACCTCGCCGCACACGAGCTACGACCGCAACGCACTGTCGCTCAACTATTCACGTCGCACGCGCGGGCAAATGCCATTGGCCATAAACATCGGATTGACGGCCAATGTGGGCGGCTACGACAGCGAGGCCGACCCCGACTACTACGCCGATACCTACAGCAAGGTACGCGACCGAGTGGTGCGCGGCAACGTGCGTCTGCAATGGCAGCTGAACCGCCGCTACGCGACTTCTGTCGAGTTTTCGGCCAATGCATCGGCCGCCGACCAGCGCCAGCAGGAGCGTTCGTACACCAGTTCAGCATCGTCGCAGGCACAGATACACGCCACGGGCGAGGGCTACAACGTGGCCACGGAATATGACGCCGACCCATCGGCCGCAATCATCCTCGGCCCAATCGGCTACTGGTACCGCACGGCCACGACCGACAGCAAGCCCATCGATGCCGCCCTCCACATCAAGTACCTCTGGGCCAAACGGTTGCCGAACGGCATCGGACACCGTCTGAAGGCCGGCATCGACTGGCACGCCGAGGGCAACGCGGGGCGCGGCACGACCTACGACGACCTGCGCACCGCCCCCACCTGGCGCGCCGCCCGCTACGACACGCTGCCCTGGCTGCACAGCCTTGCCGCCTACGCCGAGGAGCACCTCACGGCCGAATTTGCATCATCGGCCAAAGCCACACTGACCGCCGGACTGCGCGCCGACGTGACCCACGTGAACGGTTCGGCCTACGGCACGGCCAACGCCCTCTCGCCACGCATCAGCGGACGCATCCGCCTGTGGGACGATGACGGCCGATGGCTCTCGATGCTCAACCTGCACGGCGGATGGGGCAAGTCGGTCAAGCTGCCTTCGATGGCGGTGCTCTACCCCACGACGAGCTACACCGACCAGCTGGCTTTTGCGCCGGGCACGATGGCCGACGGAAGGACGTTCTACGCCTACTACACCATCCCGTCGAGCGCACGCTACAACCCGTCGCTCCGCTGGCAGTACGCCACACAGACCGAAGTGGGCGTCGAGGGTCGCATCGGCCGCACCAGAATCGCGCTTTCGGCCTACCGCACGGTGACTCACCGCCCCTACATCGCGACATCGGTCTATACGCCCTACACCTACCGCTACACGTCGCAGGCCGCACTCGAATCGTCGGCCATACCATCGGCCAACCGCTCGTACAGCATCGACCCGACAACGGGCATCGTCACCGTGAGCGACCGCACCGGAACATCGGCCGACGAAACCCTCGCATACACCGAGCGGCACGCCTTCAAGGGCAACACGATGTGGGTGAACGGTTCGGCATCGACGCGGCAGGGCATCGAATGGGTGGTTGACTTCGCCCGCATCCCGTGGCTCGACACCGAAGTGCGCTGGGACGGCAACGCGGCCTTCTACAACGGCACGGAACACACGCTCATGCAGTCGCGCTCGTCGCTCACATTGGCCGACGGACAGCCGTTCCCCTACATCGCCTACTATGAGGGCAGCACGACGGTGGCCAATGGTTCGCTGACGCGACGCGTGAACTCCAACCTGACGGTGACGACGCACATCCCCGTGGTGCGGCTCATCCTCTCGGTGAAGCTGGAGGCGACCCTGTGCCGCTACTCGCGCAACTTGCAGTCGGACGGCATCATCCCCGACGGCGAAAACAGCTACGTGGGGTCGCGTAGCAGTGACCTGAGCGGGCACTACGCGATTGTCTATCCGCGCTACTACGCGACTTGGGACGACCCCGCGACGCTCATCCCGTTTGAAGAGGCGTTCCTCGCGGCCAAGGAGAGCGACACGGAGCTTTACCAGCGGCTGATGCGCCTGGTGCTGCGGTCGAACACCGACTACTTCTTCACCGCGAACCGCGTGTCGCCCTACCTGTCGGGCAACATCAACGTGACGAAGGAGATTGGCGACCACGTGACGCTGTCGTTCCAGGCGACGAACTTCTGGAACTCGACGCGCAAGGTCCACACCTCACAGACCGACAGCGAGACGACGCTCTACGGCAGCAGCTACATCCCGTCGTTCTACTACGGACTGGCGCTGAAGGTGAAGATATAGAGCAAAGAGCCAGCAGACCCTCTCAGACCCCCTCCCGACCTCCCCGAGGGGAGGAGATTGGAAAGTTACCACAGGAGGGCAAAAATGTAGAGACGTTTCATGAAACGTCTCTACGGCAAGAAAAAACGTAGGGGCGCATCGAACGGGACAACCATTTCCATGTCTTTCAGTAGGGGGCACCACAATGTGACGTCTCCATGACAGGGAAACGGCACACGCGGAAAATGTAGAGACGTTTCATGAAACGTCTTTACGGCAAGAAAAACGCAGGGGCGCATCGAACGGAACAAACATTTCCGTGTCTTTCAGCGGTTTCCGTGCAATTCCGTGGTAAAAAATCATTGGCAATAAAAATTCAAAACTTCAACAATAAACATTTAAAAAGCTTACACCCTCGGCAACAAACCAAAGCCACCTCCCCATCAAGGGGGTCCTCGCAGCGAAAAGAAAGATTGATAATCTTTCAGCGAGAAGACGAACCTTTAGGTGAGGGGACGATGCTGGGGAGAGGGTCTGATTTTATGAAAAAGTATCTTTCACTTCTGTGTGCGAGCCTGATGGCTCTGTCATTCACCGCCTGCGACGAAGACGACGAAACCCCAACCTACGAGCTGACCGTCCAGCTGAACTTCCCTGAGGGCTTTGCGGCCGACGAATCGGCCAACGTGACCCTCAGCAACGTGCAGGGCACGACCTGGAAGCAGGAGAGCGACGCGACGGGCGCAGTAACCTTCAACGTACCGGCCGGAATCTACTCGGCCAGCGCGACCGACCGCAACAACGGCCACATCTTCAACGGCACATTGGCCGAAATCACCGTGACCAACGCCGCTGTCAGCGCAACCGTCGAGATGCAGGCATCGAACTCAAGCCAGATCATCATCAAGGAGCTCTACATCGGCGGCTGTATGGACAACGACGGCGCCAAGGCTTACCAGCGTGACCCATACGTCATCCTCTACAACAACAGCGGCGAGGTGGCATCGGCCGAAAACCTCTGCCTCGGCATGTGCCTGCCGTTCAACGCTCACGCATCGAACAAGAACGTGACCGACGGCGTGCTCAGCTACGAGAACGAGGGCTTCATCCCAGCCGGCTACGGCATCTGGTACTTCCCATCGACCGTCACCATCGAGCCTTACAGCGAAATCGTCGTTGCCCTCAACGGTGCCATCGACCACACCGTGACCTACAGCAATTCGGTGAACTTGGCCGATGCCTCATACTTTGCCTGCTACGATCCGGACGACTGGAACAACACGTCGTACTACCCGACCCCATCGGAAGTGATCCCGACCTCGCACTATCTGTTGGCCGAAAAGTGGGGCTTGGGCAACGCCTGGCCAATGAGCGCCATCGACCCTGCCTTCTTCATCTTCACAACCGAGGGCATCACGCCGAGCGAATTTGCTGCCGCCCAGGACTGGTGGTACAACGGCAACACCGTGTCGGACATCAACGCCTGCCTGAAGGTCAAGACCGAATGGGTGCTCGACGCCATTGAGGTCTTCACCACCACGGCCGACGGCAACCAGAAGCGTCTCACTGCCTCGACCGATGCCGGCAGAGTCTATTTCACCAACAAGCACGGCTATTCGATGTTCCGCAACGTCGATCTGGAGGCTACCAAGGCCATCGAGGGCAACGAATCTCTGCTCGTCACTGGCATGACAAGCTGCGACGATGAGGCAGCCGATGTGGTCAAGTGCGACAAGAACGGCATCGACGCTGTGGCATCGGCCAAGAACGGTGCCAAGATCATCTATCAGGACAGCAACAACTCGTCGAACGACTTCTTCGAGCGCTATCAGGCTTCTCTTAAAGAGTAAACAGACCCTCTCCCCAACCCTCCCCCATAATGGGGAGGGGGAAAGGGTTACAAATTTTCATTTAAGGGAGTGTTAGCATTCGGAACAATCGTCCTTTTTACTCCTGAGACGCGCCACGGCACGTCTCTACATTCCCTTTCACTCCCCTTAAAAGACTTTAATGTCAGCTCCGACATTCGTCCCTTTCACTCCTGAGACGCGCCATGGCACGTCTCTACATTCCCTTTCACACCACTTAACAGCCCTTAAATAAATGTTTCCCCTCCTGCTCATCGGCTGGCTTTCCAGCACCAACGCCGCAGGGCTTCAGACCCTGCCCGACAGCACCCGCACTTCGCGAGCCGAGGTGTGGGCTTCTGTGGCCAATGGCGCATGGGTGAACTACTACGCGAGTGACGACAGCCGCGAGTGGGGAGCCGCGACACGTTCGCACTACCGCGTGGACAGTCGCGTAGCATTGGCCGGCGAGGTCTCCTACCGCAACTTCACGGGCCGCAACATGAGCGGGTCACTCTTCATCGACCCCACCGACAAGCCGTTCGACTTCGTGGAGTGGAACGACGGCCACGCCGGCGAGAAGCAGCTCGAAGAATACCGCCTGAACGGAGCCGCGAGCTACGGCATCGGCCGGCGATGGAGCATCGGCGCACGCATCGACTTCACATCGGCCAACTACGCGAAACGCCGCGACCTGCGCCACCAGAACCGGCTGATGCGGATGACGCTCTCGCCCGGCATGACGTGGCTGGCATCGGACAAGATGCGGCTCGGCGCAAGCGGCATCTTCACGCGCGAGGTGGAGGGCGTGGCGGTCAACATCGCGGGCACGGCCGACACCGACTACTACACGATGGTGAGCTACGGCGCATTCTACGGCATCAAGCAGCTGGCCTCGTCGCTCGACGGCTATCTGACCACGAGCAGCGGTTCGACACCGCTTGTTGACCGACGGCTGGGCGGCAGCGTGCAGATGGACTGGGTTTTGGCCGATGACTCCCGATGGTTCACCGAGGCGACAGTCACCGCGCGCGACGGCTACTACGGCCGCAAGTCGCTCTACTCGGTGGTCTATACCGACCACGATGGGATGGACATGCAGGTGCGCAGCGTCGTGCGACGTGCCACATCGGCCACAACCTGCCACCAGTGGGAGCTGACCGCGATGCGAAGCACATTGGCCAACCACGAAAACCTCTGGAACGAGGTGCAGGAGGGCGGCGGACTGACACGCATCGCCTACTACGCGAAAATGCAGCGTCTGCAACGCTCCACGCACGATTTCCGGCTCGCCTACGACGTGGATTTCGGTGCATCGGCCGACCACCAGGCAGCGTGGCACGTGCAGGCCGAGGCGGCTCTCTGGATGCGCGACGTCAAGGCGACATTCTTCCCGACCTACCGCAAGCAGGAGGTGCGGCAATGGCGCATCGGAGCCAACGCCGGCAGGCACATCGGCCGTCGTCATGATGCGTTCGACATCTCGCTCG
>DFJU01000098.1 GCA_002373755.1 Bacteroidales bacterium UBA3663
TGGAGCGGCTTGTTGGTGTTTGGCGACGAATATTCAATCATGACCAATGGCGACTTCTCCGTCACTGGCTGGATGCCGTAGTTCTCGTTGCTATAGATTGCCTGCAACTTGTCCAACCACGACGATGCGTTGATAGAGAGGTTCAGGAAGCCTTTCACTACGTTGTATTTGCCGACGATGGCTTCGTTTGCCACGAGCCATTCGCCAATTTCCTTTCCTAATTCTTCGGGATTTTTCTTGCCGGTCTGCTTCATGAAGGGGAATACCATCACGGTCAGATGCCCCTCGAACTCCTTGCGTGTAGGTGAGACCTGAATCTGCTTTTCTGCCACTTCAACGTCGTACAGAGCCTTCACTGCCGCAGCCACGCCAGCTGCCAATTGCTGTTCAATTTCCATGTATTTTGACTGTAAAGAATATATATACTTTTAAAAAATGTGGCGCAAAGATAATAAATTAGGGCGCATGGGGAGATATATTCGCAGAAAAAAACATACCTTTGCGCGCAAAATCCGACGAAAAATGACAGAAAACGAGGTTCTATCCATCCAAAAAGAGGTTGTGGACGTTTGTCGCTTGGTTTACGACCCTGAAATTCCTGTTAATATTTATGATTTAGGGCTCATTTATGCCATCGATGTTGAAGATGGCGGACATGTGCACATTAAAATGACTCTTACCGCGCCGTCGTGCCCCGAAGGCGACTTCCTGATGGAGGATTTGCGCATGAAGGTCGAAGGTCTGCGCGAGGTTTCGTCGTGCGAAGTGGAACTCGTCTTCGAGCCAGAATGGAATCAGGACATGATGACCGAAGAGGCCAAGCTTGAACTCGGCTTACTCTGATCTGTTGTCCGATTGAATAGGTATTGTTGTCCGATGAGCAAAAAAACATACTTCATCTCCGATTTGCACCTTGGTGCCGACACGTTCGACAATCCGTTGGACTACGAACGCCGTGTCGTCCGGTTCCTTGACGGCATTAAGGCTGATTGCGGCGCGCTCTATCTGCTCGGCGACATCATCGATTATTGGTTCGAGTACAAATACGTCGTGCCACGCGGCTTTACCCGTTTTTTAGGCAAGTTGGGCGAATTCACCGACAGCGGAATCGATGTGCATTGGTTTACGGGCAACCACGACATCTGGATTTTCGACTATATCCAGCAGGAAACTGGCGCGCAGGTCCACTACGCGGGTGGAATCTTCGAGATTCAGGGCAAAAAGTGCTATTTGGCACATGGCGACGGCCTCGGCCATGACTCTGTTGCGTTCAAACTGATGACGCGTTTCTTTCACAGCCGTACATGTCAGCGCATGTTCCGTTGGATTCATCCGGATCTGGCTACCGCGTTTGCGCATCGTTGGAGCAAGCACAGCCGTTTGACGGGCGGAAAATTCCCTGATTTCTTGGGCGAAGACCGCGAGCATCAGGTCGTTTTCGCAAAAAAATACATGAAGGAGGTGGCTGTGCCCGATTTCTTCATTTTCGGACATCGTCACATAATGCTCGACCTGATGTTGTCGCGGCAGACGCGCCTTGTCATATTGGGCGATTGGATTGCGCATTTCAGCTATGCAGTGATGGAAGACGGCCAATTATCGCTTGAACAGTTTGAGGTCGATGATTCGGCCTACGAGGAGGAGCACCGCGATGGCGTGTCGATATGCTTCTGATTGGCATTTTGGCCGAAAGATGCTCGTGTCGCGCGACTGTTTTCTTCAAAATCGTCGGTTTTCGCTGACTTTTTCGACGGAAATGCTGTAAAAAGTGTCAAAAAATATGTTGTGCAACATGCTTTGCGTTAAAAACGTGCAAAATTGCACAAAATAATTAAAATTTTTGCGCAAAAATTTGGAGGGCTGAAAAATCGGCCGTATCTTTGCACCAACAAAAAAGAAAAGTGACAAGGTTCACTTCTCTGATAAGATAACCCAAATGTATGTTTCATATAGTGTAGTGTTTGTTAAATTGAGTGATTTACACAAAAAAGTTCAATTATCATCGGATTGGATAAGGTATAAACTGAATGTTTTTGTTAGTAATGTTTTTTCAGGGAAAGTGGGAGTCGTGAGACCCTCACTTTTCTTTTTAAACTGGTTTGTCTTGACGTTTTGTTCTCTATTCCACAAAAAATGCCTTGCAGAACGTGCTCGGCTGTGGTTTGGCTGGATGCTATGCTGCAAAATCCGCGTAGTGCTCATTTTTTTCTCGCTCTATTCGTGTCGTATTTTTTTTGTCGATGCCAAGTGATTTTTGCGCAATGCTAACTCATGGGAGCTTTTTAGACGTAGGGTTCCCATCAGATAGCGGGTCGATCACCGGGTGGTTGGCGCCGATTTTCTGGAAAATTTGTTCATGTTCGGACTTTTTGGCGCTTTTTCCCACGAAAAAATCCGATTTTTTATGCCGTGCAACATATTTGAAAGGAAAAATGCACAAAATTGCACAATTTTTTAAACTTTTTTGCGCAAAAGTTTGGAGTGTTTGAAAATCGGCCGTATCTTTGCACCAACAAAAAAAAGAAAAGTGATAGAGATCACTTCTAAACAAAGAAAACCCAAATGTTTCTATATATAGTGTAGTGTTTGTTAAATTGAGTGATTTACGGATAATAAAAGAGTTCAATAATCATCGGATTGGATAAGGTTAAAACTGAATGTTTTTGTTAGTAATGTTTTTTCAGGGGAAGTGGGAGTCGTGAGACCCCCGCTTTTTCTTTTAAATGTCCAGGTCTTCCGTGGTTTGTGCTGTTTTGAAATGTGTTCTACAATATGTTGTAGAGCATATTTTTGTGTTGTGAGATGTAAAGTGCCGGCTTTATGCTGTTTTTCGTGTTTGAGAATTTTATTTTTTCCTGCTCGGTCTTTTTGAGGTCGGCTTCGGCGGCTTCATGTTTGTCGTCGCTGCTTCATTCGGAGATGAACGGCAACGATTATTGTCGGCTGCATTGCAGGTTGCGTGGCGACATCGGACAAGACCATTGGATGATTTTGGGTCGAAACGGCTGGTGCGTCGGCCGAAAGAGGCGGATTTTTATGTTGTGCAACATAAAAAGTTTTTGAAACGCGCAAAATTGCACAAAAATTCAAATATTTTTGCACAAAAGTTTGGAGGGTTGAAAAAGTGGCTTTATCTTTGCAGTGCAAAAAGAAAAAAATACGGTTCATATTCTAATAAAGCTCAAATGTTTGTTAAAACCAGTAATTGTCCTTGAGACAATGCTTGAAAACCACAAAAGTGGTTGAGAAAATTAAAAATGTTCAATAATCATCGGATTGGATAAGGTTAAAACTGAATGTTTTTGTTAGTAATGTTTTTTCAGGGGGAAGTGGGAGTCGTGAGACCCTCACTTTTCTTTTTAAATCGTTTGAAAGGCATCTGACAGGTTTCGAGTGTTTGTCGTGCGAAGAAATGTGCCGAATCCGATGGCTAATGTCCGCAAAATGCGTTGAAGAGGGAATCCGGGAAAAGAAAATCGAAAAACATTTGCTTTGTCGGACGTTCGGCGTTACCTTTGCCGTTACCTTAAATTTTTCGTTTATGAAAGAGTTGGAAGAAAAAGTAGCTGCTGAGGGCAAGTTCCTGCCAGGCGGCATATTGAAAGTTGACAGTTTCATCAATCATCAGATTGACCCGCTTCTGATGCAGCGTGTTGGAGCGGAAATCGCGCGGCTTTTTCGCGACAATGAGCCGAAAATCGACAAGGTAGTTACCGTCGAGGCAAGCGGAATCGCCCCGGCAATGGCTGCTGCGTTGGCCTTGGGCGTGCCGATGGTGTTTTTCAAGAAAGCCAAGCCGACCACGATGCAGCGTTGCTATCAGACGCAGGTACACTCGGCCACGAAAGCCAAAAATTATGATATTATCGTCGATTGTAACTACCTGAAGGCCGGCGAACGTGTGCTTCTGGTCGATGATTTTTTGGCCAATGGCAATGCCACATTCGGCGTGCTCGACTTGTGCCATCAGGCAGGAGCGGAGCTGGTCGGCGCTGCATTCTTGATTGAAAAGGAGTTTATGGAGGGGCGCAAGCGCATCTTTGCCAAATATCCGGACTTGCGCATCGAGAGCCTTGCCATCGTGCAGAGCAACGAAATCGGCCCTGAGGATGAGAAATTCATGCAGATTGCCATCGATGCCTCGGTCGAGAATGTCAGAAACGGCGGCGGCCCGTTCGGCGCGGTCATCGTGAAGGACGGCCAGCTGGTGGCTACGGGCGTGAACCGCGTGACGGCCAACAACGATCCGACGGCTCATGCAGAGGTGTCGGCCATCAGGAATGCGTGCCAGAAACTTGGCTCGTTCAAGCTGGACGGCTGCGTAATCTACACGTCGTGCGAACCGTGTCCGATGTGCCTGAGCGCGATTTATTGGAGCGGAATCCAGAAAATCTACTACGGCAACACGGCCATCGACGCCAAAGACATCGACTTCGACGACCAGTTCATCTACGACGAGATTGACCGCACGGCCGACGTCCGTTCCATTCCGTCCATCTGCATGATGCGGCACGAGGCGCAGGCGGCTTTCCGCGAATGGCGTCTGAAGGTCGATAAGATTGAGTATTGATTTTCGTTCGTTTAACATAAAATGGCTGGAAAAATCGATCATTTTTCTGGCCTTTCTTCTTGTCCGATGATAAAATTTTTTCTCATCTCAGTCCTTTGTTTTGTGGCTTTTATGGCCGATGTCCGATGCGAGGAAATCGGCATGAAGACGTGGTGGTTTTTCGGCTATGAACGGACGTCCGACGATGGAATCCGTGCCGATGCGAAGGCGTTGAAGGATGCCGGTTTCAAGGGTGTCGTCTATTATGACCAGAACCATGCGAAGACGCGGAACGGCGCAGATTTGGGCTTTTCGCAGGAGTGGTGGAATCATTTGAAATGTGCGGCCCGGGCGGCTTCGGAACACGATTTGACCTTCGAGTTGAACATCTCGAACGGCTACGTGGCCGGCGGCCGATGGATTGACCCTGTCCATGCCATGCAGCGGGTGGCGTCGGCCGATACGATAATCGCCGCAAAAGGTCGCGTAGCGCAGTCTGTAGCGTTGCCCGTCATCACGGGGCGCGATGGTTTTGTGCGCGACATTGCCGTGCTTGCGTTCCCCGTCGGCGACACTACGCGGATTCGTCACTTCACGGCGCATTATCAGCCGAAAGGGAAGGGCAAGACCGGCGCGATGCAGATTCCGGGGCCGCGCGGCACGTTCAGCGGCGCGAAGTTTGAGCCATTGGCCGACATCGGAACGCTTCAGGTGAGCGACGACAGCGTGCAGTGGCGCGATGTGCTGACCATCAGTCCGATGTATGCCGGACAGGGCTGCTATCCGTATCGGACGAATGCGGTTCCGTCCACCGTCGGCCGATATTTCCGCGTTGATTATCACGGAGATGCGCGGTTGCGATCGTGGAGCATCGGCCATGAAGCGAAGATGGACCGTTGGGAAGAAAAATCGGGTCTGCAGAGCGAGTTTCCGAAGGACGATTGCACGCCGCACTACGCGACTTCGGAGGTGTTGCAGCCCGCCGAAATCGTCGATTTGACCGACAGTGTTGCGGCCGATGGTTCGTTGCAGATCACCTTGCCCGAAGGCCGATGGCACATCCTGCGTCTGGCTGCCGTGTTGACCGGAGCGAAGTCGAAACACGGTCGGCCGGAACTGCTTGGCTATGAGTGTGATAAATTGTCGGTCGAGGCCGCAGAACTTCATTGGAACAGCTATATGCAGGTCATTCTCGACACGTTGCGCGCGTCGGGAATCAACAACGTCGTGGGCGTGACGATGGATTCGCACGAGGGCGGTTCGCAGAACTGGACACCGCTGATGCTCGACGAGTTCCGACAGCGGCGCGGCTACGATTTGCGTCCGTATCTGCCCGTGCTGGCCGGATATGTGGTTGAATCGGTCGAAAAAAGCGAATCCGTGTTACGCGACTATCGACGCACGATAAGCGACTGCATGACCGACTGCTACTACGCGACTTTTCAGCGTCTGGCCGCGCGTAACGGACTGACATTCACGGCTCAGGCCATCGGTAATGCGCTCTGTATCCCGGGCGATGCGGTGGCTGTGAAGCGCGTCGTTGACAAACCGCAGGGCGAGTTCTGGGCATATCAGCAGACGGGAGCCTACGACGTGAAGGATTGTTCGTCGGCCGCGCACCTGTACGGCAAGCCAATCGCATCGGCCGAAGCCATGACCGATGCCGAATATCACCACACGCCGCTCGAACTGAAACGTGTGGCCGACATAGCGTTTTCGTTTGGCGCACAGGAGTTTGTGGTCTGCGCAACGCCGCACATTCCCGAGGTCGAGCCGACGCAGCCGTATGTGGCTGGACGCGAGTACGCCATCAACCGCAGCAACCCGAAGTGGAACGAGCTGAAACCGGTCTGGACGGCCTTGAACCGCACGATGGAGTGGCTGAGACGTGGCAAGGCGGCTCCAGACGTGCTCGTCTATTTGGGCGACGACGTGCCTGTCAAGACGTTGACGCACCTTTTGCCCGATGGCTTGGCCGACCTCGACTGGGATGTCTGTACGGGCGATGCCTTGCAGACGCGACTTTCGCCGACGGCCGATGGACAGCTGACCACGCCCGACAGTGTACGCTACCGCGCATTGATTGTCGAAGACGGCATCTACATTTCGACCTATAGCTCATTTTGCAGGATG
>DFJU01000075.1 GCA_002373755.1 Bacteroidales bacterium UBA3663
TCTGCGTCAGGTCGTTGGTGCCGAACGAGAAATATTCGGCATGGGCGGCAACTGCATCGGCCGTCAACGCAGCACGTGGAATCTCAATCATCGTACCGACCTTGAATTCGATAGGCTCGACACCCTCCTTGGCGAAGAGTTCAGCCGCCGTCTTGCGGATGATTTCCTCCTGCTGCTCAAACTCGGTGTGCTTGCCGACCAGCGGAACCATGATTTCGGGATGCGGGTCGAAGCCCTCCTTGCGCAGCTGGATGGCGGCTCCGATGATGGCGCGCGTCTGCATCTCGGTGATTTCCGGATAGGTGTTGCCCAAGCGGCATCCGCGATGTCCGAGCATCGGGTTGTTTTCGCTGAGCGACTCGACGCGGGCTGCGATGTATTCGAGCGTGACGCCCATCGCATCGGCCATCTCCTGCTGTCCCTTCAGGTCGTGCGGAACGAACTCGTGCAACGGCGGGTCGAGCAGGCGGATGTTGACTGGCAGGCCGTCCATGGCCTTGAGGATGCCGTAGAAATCCTTGGTCTGGTAGGGCAAGAGCTTGGCCAATGCCTTTTCGCGGCCCTCCTTGTTTTCGGCCAATATCATCTCGCGCATGGCCTTGATCTTCTCGCCCTCGAAGAACATGTGTTCCGTGCGGCACAGGCCGACGCCGACGGCTCCGAACTGACGGGCCACGGTTGCGTCGTGTGGCGTGTCGGCATTGGTGCGGACGACAAGTTTCGTGTATTTGTCGCACAACGACATCAACTCGGCGAAGTCGCCCGAAATCTCGGCGGCCTTGGTCTCAACCTCGCCCAACAGCACCTGTCCGGTCGAGCCGTTGATTGAAATGTAGTCGCCCTCCTTGAGCGTGACGTCCTCAATCTTGACCGTCTTCTTGACGTAATCGACCTGCAATGCGCCGGCGCCCGACACGCAGCACTTGCCCATGCCACGGGCCACGACGGCTGCGTGCGATGTCATACCGCCTCGGCAGGTGAGGATACCCTCGGCAGCGGCCATACCGGCCAAATCTTCGGGCGAGGTCTCGATGCGCACCATCACGACCTGATGCCCCTTCTTGTGCCAAGCCTCAGCATCGTCGGCATTGAACACAATCTGACCGCAAGCGGCGCCTGGCGATGCCGGCAGTCCGGTGGTGAGCACACGCGCCTTCTTCAACGCGTCCTTATCGAACACAGGGTGGAGCAATTCGTCCAATTTCTGCGGTTCGCAACGCTCCAAAGCGGTTTTCTCGTCGATGAGACCCTCGTGCATCAAGTCCATCGCAATCTTGACCATCGCCGTGCCGGTGCGCTTTCCGTTGCGCGTCTGGAGGAACCAGAGTTTGCCCTCCTGCACGGTGAATTCCATGTCCTGCATGTCGTGGTAGTGGTTCTCAAGCTTCGTCTGGAGTTCGTCCAACTGCTTGTATATCTCCGGCATGGCCTCCTCCATCGACGGATATTTTGCCAAACGCTCCTCCTCGCTGATTTCTGCGCGACGAGCCCAACGCTGCGAGCCCTCCTTGGTAATCTGCTGCGGTGTGCGGATACCGGCCACGACGTCCTCGCCCTGTGCATTGACGAGCCATTCGCCGTTGAAGATGTTCTCGCCCGTAGCTGCATCGCGGCTGAAGCATACACCCGTGGCCGAAGTGTTGCCCATGTTGCCGAACACCATTGCCATGACGCTCACTGCGGTGCCCCATTCGGCCGGAATGCCCTCCATCTTTCGGTAGAGGATGGCGCGCTCGTTCATCCACGAGTCGAACACGGCGCAGATGGCGCCCCAAAGCTGCTCATAGACGTCGGTCGGGAACGGTTTGCCGGTGCGCTCCTTGATCATCGACTTGAATTTCTTGACCAATTCCTGCAGGCCCTCCACCGGAATATCCTTGTCGAGCACCACGTCGTATTGTTTCTTGACCTCCTCGATGATGGCCTCAAACGGGTCGATGTCGGTCTTGTTCACCGGCTTCAGTCCCATCACCACGTCGCCATACATCTGGACGAAGCGGCGGTAAGAGTCCCATGCGAAACGCGGGTTGTTGGTCTTCTTGGCCAATCCCTCGACCACCGTGTCGTTGAGTCCGAGGTTCAGAATCGTATCCATCATACCCGGCATCGATGCGCGTGCTCCCGAACGGACGCTGACCAGCAGCGGGTTGGCGGCATCGCCGAAGGTGGAGTTCATCAGTGTTTCAATGTGTTTCACGGCCGATAAGACGTCGTCGTGCAACAATGCAACGGTCTTCTCCTTGCCCACCTGATAGTATTCGTTGCAGACGTCAGTTGTAATGGTGAAACCAGGGGGGACAGGCACGCCAATCAGATTCATTTCGGCGCAGTTTGCACCTTTGCCACCCAGTTCGTTTCTCATCTGTGCGTTACCCTCAGCCTTTCCGTTGCCGAAGCGGTAAACGCGTTTCTTGTTATCCATAAATTAGATTTAGAATGATTAATGTGTAAGTTTCATGTGATTTTTCACAAGCGCAAAGATACAATCATTTCGCGCAACAGACAAACATTCGCACAATCATTCTTCGCGACATTGCACAATAAAATCGGTTGCGCAACATTAAAACATGTTCTACAGCACATCAAATTCGTGGTCAACGGCTCTCTTCCGCACCTTTCAGCGTCATTGCCAACGGACAAAAATCGCGTAGCAGGCCATAATCGGGAAACTGCTACGCGACTTTTCATTTGTAAACTTTTGTCTTCAGTCCGGGCGAACAGTTTTCGAACAATGCGCCCGAGGTGCGCGCACTCTGGGGATACGACAAATCGCGCAACGATGCGCAACCCATGAACGGCACCTTTCCGAACCCTGTCACCTTCGATGGCACGACAATCGTCTCAATCGACTGGCAGCCCATAAAGGCATAATCGTCGATGCGGCGCGTGCTTTCGGGCAGGTAAAATTCGCGTAGCGACGAGCATCCGGCAAACATCCGACTGCCAATCACGTTAGCCCGGGCGTTGCAGTGAATCAAATATGTGCCGTCGGCTGAACGCGAGAAACTGACACCTTCAAGTTTTGCGCCGACCTCACTCTGGAAGCGCGTCCACGTCGCATCGTCCATATTGTCGAAGTCGTAGTTTACGGTCTCGACCAACACGCCGCCCACGCCCGAAGTCTTCGTCTGCTGCCAGATGCCGGTCGCCCGTTCGGTGAGGTAAGGCTTGGAATCGTCAACGAAATGCGCCTTCGACATGTCGAGCTGTTGCAACGAGCCCCACGGATACTGCACACGCTGGTTGAGGTCGGTCGCACCCGCCATCTGGCGCAACAACTTGATGTCGTCGCTGCCGATCGGGCCGTCGAGGATGAGCGACGTGACACGCTGCAAGGTCTCGGTCGGCATAAGGTTGCGCAACGTGTTCGGACGCGCCAATGTCAGCTTCTTTTTCACCGCATCGCGCTGTGGTTCAATACCATAGACAATATCGTCGAACACCGCCACGTTGTCATCTGCACGGCCGACATTGAGCAGATAGTATCCGTTGCAATAGCCCTCCCAGCCCAGATTGCAATGGAAATAGTCGCCGTTGACGCCATCGCACACAAACGCATGATTGCCGCGCGACACGATGCACGGACGGCCGCCGGCAAGTTCTGCGCGCAAAAGGGCTTTCACATCGGCCGCAGTCGCATCGGAAAAATTGCCGTATGCCACGCTGCCCGAATACTTCAGATTGTTGACCAGAATATGCTTGATGGAGCTCAGGCAGACGCCTTTGCTGATCGACAGGCCGCACGACACGGCGCAAAGCGAAAGCACGCTCAACGTCTTGGCCAACGGCTGCGCGGCGGCCACCTCGTCTTTTCCGTACGACGGCCGGTAGTCGCGCCACAACGGAATGAAAGTCATGAATTTGTAGCTCGAAATCTGTCCGTTTTTGCCCGACACGAGAATCTCCGACACGCCTTTGTCGGGCCAGCTGTGACGCTTCATCACCATGCCCATCGCCAACGGCACGCAGCCGAGCAACGAATTTTTGTCGCCCACGCGCGGGAGCATCGAATTGTACGGTTCGGCCTGTCCCCAACGCAAATTGCCGAGCAGCGGAGCGACTTTCTGATCGGACGAGGCAGCGGCGCGCGCCGGCACATCGGACCTGCGGACGGCCTCAATCTGCTGCGTGTAGAGCGACATCAGCACACGGTCAACAGTTTCGTCCGACGGCTCAATCGGGCTTTCCACGCCGTAGGCCAGCACCGGATGGCTCAGACGGTCCCAGTCGTCGGCATGTGCCATCAGGCAGAAGCATCCCGTCCGCACATCGCTGAACGCCATCACCGCGCGGTTGTCCGACTCGAGCGTCAGACAGAGCGAATCGGCATTGACCCCATTGCGCACCAGCCAGTTGTGCGCGGCAGTCATCTCCTTGCCGTAGGTCGGGTTCGGACGCACATAGACCATGCGTGTGGCCGATGTCGCGGTCTTGTCGCCGATGGGCACCGTCATGGCCGGCAACTCAACACGGCCGATGCGCGACGTGACATATTCTGCCCGCGTAGTGAGCACGGAATAGAGCCGGTCGCTCGCCTTTTCGGTGTTGTAGTGGACGCGCTGCAACGCCACCGACTTGCCTTCGGGGGCAGAACCTCTGCCCCACTGGTTGGCGGTGAGCACGTAAGTCACCTGAAACGGCACGCCCTGCGTCACCGTGTCCGGCGCAGAAATGGTGAAACTCTTCACGGAGCTCGGCTTTGTGTCCGATGGATTCTGCGCTGCGGCCGACGTAGTTGCAAAAGCCGTCGCAGCGAAAATCAAAAAGGTTGGAAATTTCATTTCAGCTACTTGTGTTTTAGGTAATTGCGCATAAAAAGACTGACAGATTCCGATCTGTTGTTGACCGATGGCCGATGCAAAGGCCGCAACCATTTGGTATGCGCGAAGATAGTAAGAAATTCGGCATAAACACCTGTCAGTCGTTCATTTTCGCCGATGCAGAACAAAAATGCCGGCATTTCCTGCCCCGAACACCCGCGTAGCAAGTCGTTTTTATGTCCGATGCCCATCGGCCGCAACATGAACGGATGCAAAATGGCGCAGAATCGGCATCGGACATAGCCGCTACGCGACTTTTTGGCAAATCAGACTGCCATTTGAGCGCGCCGCAATGAGCATCGGACAACGAAAAAAACATTTTTGCACGTCGCTCCGCATTTTTTCTTATCTTCGCGCGCAACGCATCTTCGGAAAGGCGAATCGGCCGCAAAAGCATCGGCCAAGACCTATCAAGCCGCAACTCACTGAAATGCAAGCATATACATAGAAAAGAATCAACCCAAATGATTTACTGAGTGAAATGGAGAACAACAATAACTACACCGACCATATCCGCCACATCCTGCAATCCAGCCGCGAGGAAGCCCGCCGGCTGCACAGCCGCGTGATCCGCACCGAACACTGCCTGTTGGGCATCCTGCGCGACGGCAACGGAAAGGCAATCGAGGCGATGCGCCGTCAGGGCGTTGACTTCGACGTGCTGCGCAACAGCCTAGAGTGGCAAATCGCCAAGGCCGAAGACCTCGACCCGTCGCCCGAAGTCATCGCAACCGAAAACGACGAAGAGGCATTCACCAAAGAGGCCGGACGGACGCTCAAACTGTCGCAGCTCGAAGCCCGGATGCTGCACCAGCCGACCATCGGCAGCGAACACATCCTGCTCGCCATGCTGAAGGACAAGCGCAGCACCATCAGCCAAATCATGTCGCACTTTGACGTCGATTACAGCTCGTTCCAGCGCACCGTCCAGGAAATCTACGGCATGGCCGTGCGCAAGACGTCGCCCGCCGACGACCCGTTCAGCAGCGTGTTCGGCAGAATATCCGACAAACGGCACGAAAAGGAGGAGGAGGAACCGGAAGACGAATGGTCGGAGGCCGAACCGAGCGACTTTATGGCCGATGAGGAAAATCCATCGGACAACAACAGGAAAGCCACCGCAACCGACGCGAAAAGCGAGAATGAAAACAGCGAGACGCCGACGCTCGACCGCTTCGGATTCGACATCACCAACGCCGCACGCGAAGGCAAGCTCGACCCCGTCGTCGGCCGCGAAAAGGAAATCGAACGTCTGGCGCAAATCCTGTCGCGCCGCAAGAAGAACAACCCGATCCTGCTGGGCGAACCCGGCGTCGGCAAGACGGCCATCGTCGAGGGCCTGGCGCAGCGCATCGTGGAGCGCAAAGTCAGTTTCCTGCTGAAAAACAAGCGGATAGTCAGTCTCGACATGGCAGGGCTCGTGGCCGGCACGAAATATCGCGGCCAATTTGAGGAGCGACTCAAGGGCATCATGCGCGAAGTGAGCGGCAACCCGGACATCATCCTCTACATCGACGAAATCCACACGATGGTCGGCGCAGGCAATGCCGAAGGATCGATGGATGCGGCCAACATGCTGAAGCCGGCCCTGAGCCGCGGCGAGATGCAGTGCATCGGCAGCACTACGGTCGATGAATTCCGCAAGACCATCGAGAAGGACGGCGCGCTGGAACGACGTTTCCAGAAGGTCATGGTCGAACCGACATCGGCCGCCGACACGCTCACCATCCTGCACAACATCCGTGGCCGATATGAAGACCACCACTGCGTCCGCTTCAGCGAAGATGCGCTGAAGGCCTGCGTCACAATGGCCGACCGCTACATCTCCGACCGCAACTTCCCCGACAAGGCCATCGACGTGATGGACGAGGCCGGTTCGCGTATGCATCTGATGTCAGCGCACGAACGCAAATCCATCGAAGACCTTGAAAACCAGCTCAGTGTGGTGCGCCAGCGCAAGGACGAGGCCATCCTCTCGCAGGAATATGAATTGGCCGCAACCTTCCGCGACCGTGAACGCACGCTGGAAGAGCAGATCAAGGCCGACTACAAGCAGATGGAACGCGAAGACCGCGCCGCCGCACCGACCATCGATGCCGACAAGATTGCCGAAGTGGTGGCTCAGATGACCAACATTCCGGTGCAGAAAGTGGCCAGCAGCGAGAGTCAGAAGCTGCTCCGCCTGCAAGAGACGTTGCAGGCTCACGTCATCGGCCAAGACGACGCCATCAGGAAGGTCGTGCGCGCCATACAGCGCAACCGCATCGGCCTCAAAGACCCGAAACGCCCCATCGGCACATTCCTCTTCCTCGGTCCGACGGGCGTGGGCAAGACCTATCTGGCCAAGAAGATTGCCGACGAGCTCTTCGCATCGGCCGACAGCCTGATCCGCATCGACATGTCGGAATATATGGAGAAGTACAGCACGTCGCGCCTCATCGGTGCAGCACCGGGCTACGTGGGTTATGAACAGGGCGGCCAACTGACCGAACGCGTGCGCCGTCACCCCTACTCGGTCATCCTGTTCGACGAGGTGGAAAAGGCCGACCACGAGGTGTTCAACCTGCTGCTCCAGCTGTTCGACGAGGGACATCTGACCGACTCGACCGGCCGCAAGGTCGATTTCAAGAACTGCATCATCATCCTCACGAGCAACGTGGGCAGCCGCCAACTGGGCGACTTCGGCACGGGCATCGGCTTCCAGGACTTCACCGACGAACAGCGTCAGGCGGCCAACGAAGCGGTGTTGCGCAAGGAGCTGAAAAAGACCTTCTCGCCCGAATTCCTGAACCGCATCGACGACATCATCCCGTTCCGCCAGCTCACGCACGACGACATCCGCCGCATAGTCGATGTGGAACTCACGCCAGTCATCGACCGCATCAAGGCGCAGGGCTACGACGTGGAGGTGACCGACGCGATGAAGGACTTCCTGGCCAAGCGTGGCTACGACCCGAAGTTCGGTGCCCGTCAGCTGCGCCGCGCCATTCAGGAGCACATCGAGGACGCCCTGTGCGAACGCATCCTGAGCGACCAGTCATCGGCCAAAAATGCGGAAGAACTCGACCTAAAGGAGAGCATCGTGATTGACGCGCCGAAGGAGTGAAAAAAGGTGGTTGTTCGGGAAATCCGGGCAACCACTTTTAGCTAACAAGTATGGCAATCTAGTTAGCTCAGAGAGGCGTTATTCAGATGAAAGACATTGAACTATAAAACCATGAGAATAAAAGTTACGTTCATCCTCTTTTGCTTTTTTATGACATTTGGCATCGCATGGTGTCAAACGCTTTCATGGGAAGAGATTCGCTACCCTGGACAAAAAGGACTAAATCCTATTGACCTGATTGCGAAGGTTAACAATACGCTAAACGAGCCATGTTTCATAATGATTTCACAACGTCATTATGTCGATACCGATTCCTTGCATAAAAGCCTTCACCGCAAAATATATGGCACTAAAATCGGACAAACAACATTAGGATTTTTTATCCATGACCAATATATTCTTCAAAATCCTATCCCCTGCCATATTCCAGAAACATTTGTTAAAAAATTGGCCATCGGCGAAGAGTTCAAATTTATTCTATCGACCCATTCCGACAAAGGAGAAGAAGTTCAAAATGATTTTTCAAAAAGGCTGCTGATTGTACCTGCATCCATTACAGAATCTATTTTTGAACAGAAAATGAGTGAATTAGGCTTTCTATACGAACCCAGCCAAGTGTCCGTACTTTGGGAAGACTTGTCAAGCAGATTTCAAGACGAAAAGAATAATTGCGATACTAACATGATAGTAGCGCAAGAGCATTTGCCCGATGACATCATTGTTTATGCATTAGATTGTGACTCTATGCCAGTCTTCCCTGGCGGAGATTATGAATTTGCACGATACATTACCAAAAACTACCACTATCCAATGGACGTTGCCCAACAAGGCATCATCGGCAAAGTTATCGGTGAATTTGTCATAGAAAAAGACGGCTCGATTTCGAACATTACGGTCACCCAATCTCCACATGAAAAAATAAGTGCAGAGTATATCCATCTCATCCAATCCATGCCGAAATGGAAACCTGCCTATTTCAGAGGCAAGACAACACGCTGTAAATTTGTCTTTCTGCTCAATGCGCCTCGCCTCCGGTGAATGTCGCATAACAGCTTCAAATTAAACCATTATTGGCGTTTTTAGCCATAATAGTTCAAAATAGAGCCATTACGAAATTGACCAAACAGGGGAAAACAATTAAAACACACAAATGGCCTTTCATACGGTTTATGCAAAAATCACAAAACAGTCATGCGAAAATTGAAAGAATTTGTATACCTTTGCAAAAGAAACTCAAAAAATGTCAAGCGTATGAGCTACACACAAATGGCACAACTGGAACTGATGAACGCAGCGGCCAATGTCACCACACAAGCCGATCTTGACGCATTGCGTCTCACCCTCTCACTTTTTTTTGCACAGCGGGCACAGCAAGCTATCGACAAAATGTGGGATGAGGGGACTTTTGACCAAAAGAAATTGGACGAGTTGCGCAGCCTGCATCTACGCACTCCATACAAGACACTTTGAAAATGCGATACATAGTTCTCGACACCAACGCGCTCATTCAAGCTCTTCCTTCACGGAGTCAGTACCATCAAATTTGGACTGATTTTCTGGAAGGGAGATATTGTTTATGCGTCAGCAACGAAATTCTGTCGGAATATGAGGAAATTCTTGCGATGCACGCCACCCCCGAAATAGCACACAATGTTGTGGAAGCCATCGCCCGTCATCCAAAGACTCTCTACCGAGAATCTTACTATCATTTCCACTTGCTTAGCGATGTTGACAAGGATGATGACAAATTTGTAGATTGCGCTATTACGGCAGATGCAGATTATATTGTTACCGAGGATAGTCACTTTGATTTACTCAAAAGGATTCCATTTCCCAAACTCAATATTCTTACCCTCGACGAATTCAATGAATCACTCAAATAAAACGCCAAGCGAGTTTTCTTTATAGAATGAATATCAAATCCTCCCAATGCCGGACTTTCGTCCAACTTTGGGAGGATTCATTTTGCTGCGATAAGGAAATCACTTCTTCACAGGAATTGCCTCGATGCGCTGCTGGTGGCGGCCACCGGCGAACTCCGTTGCAAAGAACTCGTCAAGGCACTTGCGGCAAGTCTCCTCGTCGATGAAACGGCCAGTTACTTATCCGAACCTTAAATTGAGTTTGGCACATTCCACTTAATCAAAAAGTGGAACAAACCCATAAAGGTGATGCCATGTTCGTCAATGTAGGGAGCAATGTCATCGCCGACGATGACAATCTTACGGAAACTGTCGTCAATCTTCAGGAGCGATTTAAGCTCCTGCTCACGCTTCTCTTCAGAGTCTAAACGATAGGCCGACTGGATATAGTAGCGGTCAATGCCATTGGTGGCAATAAAATCCACTTCATATTGAGACTGCACTTGTCGGTTGTCAATCATCTCACGGTTTTCCACTACGCCGACATCGACCAGAAAACCCTTGATGCGCAACTCATTGTAGATGACATTTTCCATGATGTGCGGAATTTCCTGCTGACGGAAATTCAGACGGGCATTTCGCAGTCCGACATCCACGGAATAGTACTTCTTGATCGATTCAAAGTACCGACGCCCTTTGATGTTGTAGCGTTTCACCCCATCGAACAGGTAGGCATCAGTCAAATAATCCAAGTAATTGGTTACCGTGTCGCTCGTGATTTTGCAATGCTGTACACTTTGCATCGTGTTGGCCAACCTCGATGGATTGTTGAGCGAACCGATAGAAGAACAGAGTACGTCTGCAAGAGTCTCGATGGCTTCCCTGTTACGGATTTTGTTACGGTCAATGACATCGGTCATATAGACTTTCTGCCAAAGGTGTTGCAGGTAGTTGATCTTCTGTTCTGCAGTACGTTGCAATAAGAGCCCTGGCATACCACCATACGTGTAATATTCCTTCCACAATTCGTTAATACTCTCCGTGCGCCCTTCAATGAACTCTTTGAACGAGAATGGCCAGACTCGGATTTCGTCGCCCCGACCACGGAAGAGTGTGTTGATGTCGCTGCTCAGATAGTGGCTGTTGCTTCCCGTGACATAGACATCGACATTGTTTTTTGCCGCCAATCCATTCACTATTCTTTCGAAACCATCTACTTCCTGCACCTCATCGAGCATAACATAATACTGCTTGCTTTCGTCCGTGATGCGTGCATACAAATATTCCTTGAGGACAGCAGGTTGCAGCAAATCGGTTTGGTTGTTATCATCGTCCATGTCGAACGAGATATGGATAATCTGCGACTCGTCCACGCCGATGCTTATCAGATATTGCGTGAAAATCTGTCTCAACAACCAAGACTTGCCCGAACGGCGAGGACCAGTGATGATTTTGACCAATCCGTTGTGCATCCTTTGCTTGATTCTCTCCAAGTAGAGGTCTCTCTTAACAATGTACATGTCGTTACTAGCTATGCATGAGAGCATTGCGCTGCAAAGTTACGCTTTTTATACTTACTTTCCAAATTCCTATTCGGAATTTAATGCAAGTTTGCAGTAAATTTCGACCACTCGCTATATTCTATTCTGAATTTAGTGCAAGTTTGCAGTGAATTTCGAATAGAGAATCCTCCCCAAGCCAGACTTTCGTCCAACTTTGGGAGGATTCATTTTGCTGCGATAAGGAAATCACTTCTTCACCGGAATCGCCTCGATGCGCTGCTGGTGGCGGCCTCCGGCAAACTCCGTTGCAAAGAACTCGTCAAGGCACTTGCGGCAAGTATCCTCGTCGATGAAGCGGCCAGGGAAGACGATGACATTGGCATCGTTATGCTCGCGGATGAGGTGGGCAATTTCGGGCTGCCAGACAAGGCCGGCGCGGATGCTCTGATGCTTGTTGAGCGTCATCGAGATGCCTTCGCCCGAGCCGCACATGGCAATGCCGGGATAGACCTCGCCACGCTCAATTCCCTCGGCCAAAGCATGGCCAAAAGTCGCGTAGTTGCACGACTCTTCGGTCAGCGTGCCGTAGTCCTTGAACTGCATACCTTTCTCTTCAAGATACTTCTTTACAAACTGCTTCAATGGAAAGGCGGCGTGGTCGCTGGCCAATCCTACAATCTTAACATTCATTTTCTATAAGAATCAAAAATTTGCCCTCCCAACTTGGGGAGGGCATTGTTGTTTGGTGTCGTTTAGAGCTGGATGATGAGGTATGGAGAACCGTTCCAGAACTTGGTTACATCGGTGATAGTCAACGTAGTTGTGCCATCGCCATTAGCCTTCAAGGTGTAGCTGTCGGCTGGCTTGACGGTGATGAGTTTCGGGCTGCGGCTCTGGATGGTTACGTTGGTGAACTCGCGGATGTCAACCTTCTCGAAGAGCGATGCGTCGAGGTTCTGATACTTGGCCTTCTTCTTGAATACGCCTTCAATCAGACCAGCGGCCTTCAGTGCCTTCTTGGTGTCGGCACGGTAGTAGCCGGTGTTGAGTGCAATGTCCTGATTCTTGGCGACCTCAACGTAGTGGTCGCGGTCGGCCTCAACAGCCTCCTTGGCAACGGTGATTTCGCGCACCTTGTTCTTCAAGTCCTCGATGCTTGCATTCTTCTGCGAGAGCTCCTCCTGAAGTTCTGCAATCTGAGCATCCTTGGCCTCAATCTGTGCGTTCAGTTCGTCGATGAGCTTCTTCAAGTTGGCTGCATATCCACGGCTGCCGCTCAACTGCTTCTTCATTTTCTCAAGCTCCTCACGCTGCTGAGCCATGTGGTCGCGGAAAGTCTGCATACGGGTCAGGACAGCCTGCTTGTCCTTCAAATCCTTGCCATTGTCGTCAACGAAGATAAGTCCCTCATCGACAGCCATTTCGTTCATTGTGCTGTTGATGGTGCCCAACATATCATTCATCTGGGCATTGGCAGCCTCAATCGAGTCCTTCTGAGCCTTCAAAGCGTCATACTCTGCCTGTGGCACTTTCGGTGTGCAAGCGGCCAACAATGCGACACAGCTTGCCAAAAATAAGATTTTTTTCATCGTTTTTTGTTGTTTTAATGGTTAAAAAATAAAGGGTGTGAATTATCTGCAATAATAGCTGTGTGGCCGACATTGCCCATCGGACAACGCCAGCCACATCGGCATATTTTACTTCTTCAGCATCTTCTTGACCTGGTTATAGACGTTCTCGCCCGTGAAGCCGAGTTTCTCGTCGAGCA
>DFJU01000018.1:0-3926 GCA_002373755.1 Bacteroidales bacterium UBA3663
CCGCCGATGTTGTAGGTCTCGGCCACCTTGCCCTTGTGGAAGATGAGGTCGATGGCGCGTGCATGGTCTTCGACAAAGAGCCAGTCGCGCACATTCTCGCCCTTGCCATAGACGGGGAGCGGCTTGCGGTGGCGTATATTGTTGATGAACAGCGGGATGAGCTTTTCGGGGAACTGGTACGGGCCGTAGTTGTTCGAGCAGTTCGTGACGATGGTCGGCATTCCGTAGGTGTCGTGGAAGGCGCGGACGAAGTGGTCGCTCGATGCCTTCGATGCGCTGTATGGCGAGTGCGGGTTGTATTTCGTCGTCTCGTGGAAGAACTTGTCGCCGTAGGCCTCGTGCTGCGTGCTCGATGCCTTGGTCGAGAAGGGGGCAGGTACGCCCTCGGGGTGGTTCATCTGCAAGGCACCATAGACCTCGTCGGTCGAGATGTGGTAGAAACGTTTGCCCTCATACTTCTCGGGCAGGCTTTCCCAGTATAGTTTGGCGGCCTGCAAGAGGCTGAGGGTACCCATCACGTTGGTGCGGGCAAAAGTGAAGGGGTCCTTGATGGAGCGATCGACGTGACTCTCGGCCGCCAGGTGAATGATGCCATCCACCTTCTCCTCCTGCATCAGTTTGTAGAAGGCGTCAAAGTCGCAGATGTCCATCTTGACAAACTTATAGTTGGGCTTGTCTTCGACGTCCTTCAGGTTGGCCAAGTTGCCGGCGTAGGTCAGCTTGTCGAGGTTGATGATCTTGTAGTCGGGATATTTGTTGACGAACAGGCGCACTACGTGACTTCCGATGAAGCCTGCGCCGCCGGTGATGACGATAGTAGACCCCCTCTTATCCCCCTGCTTAGGGGGAAGATTCCCTTGCTGACAAGAATTTAATTGTGACATATTTTTTTTATTTTAATGATTTGCAATTTTTTAATGATTTTTCGACCATTTCAAGTGTTTGATCAATATTGAACAGTATTTCATTGTTTGTGAATCGAAGAACTGTATATCCGACGGATTCAAGCCATTGTTGGCGAATTGCATCGTCCTCTTCCTGCTGCCTTTCTGCGTGGTAGCCGCCGTCGATTTCAACAACCAATTGGGCATCACGGCATAGAAAATCCACAATATAATCGCCGATGATGTGTTGCCGGACGAACTTGTGTCCAAACGCATTTGCCTTGACACATTGCCAGAATATACTTTCGGCCTCGGTCATGAACTTCCGGTTCTCTCGTGCGAACGCTTTCAGTAGTTCGTATCTGTCAGGGCTTGCAGTCCGCCAATTCATAGGCCATGAAAAATGTTCGATATTGAAAGGTGTGGAATGGTGGTATTTTCCCAAAGTCCCCCTAAGCAGGGGGATTGAGGGGGTCTATCTTTTCAGTTCCTCAATCACCTTGAGCAGATATTGACCGTATTGGTTTTTGATCATTGGTTGTGCAAGTTGTCGCATCTTCTCCTCGTCAATCCAGCCTTGACGGTATGCAATGCCCTCCAGGCAAGCTACTTTAAGGCCTTGACGTTTTTCGATGACTTCGATGAATGTCGATGCCTCGCTGAGCGAATCGTGCGTGCCGGTGTCGAGCCATGCGAATCCGCGGCCGAGGGTCTGTACCATTAGCTCCTTGTCGTCCAAGAACCATTGGTTGACTGTTGTAATTTCCAATTCTCCGCGGGCAGACGGCTTGATGTTTTTGGCCACATTGACTACTTTGTTCGGGTAGAAATATAGACCCACGACCGCGTAGTTCGACTTTGGTTTGGCTGGTTTTTCCTCAATCGAGAGGCAGTTGCCCTGCTTGTCAAACTCGGCTACGCCATAGCGTTCTGGGTCATTCACCCAATAGCCGAATACGGTAGCTTTATGGCGTTCTTCTGCATCGGCCACAGCTTTTTTCAGCATATCGGTGAAGCCGCTCCCATGGAATATATTGTCACCCAGCACTAGGCAGACGCTGTCGTTGCCGATAAACTTCTCGCCGATGAGGAACGCCTGCGCCAGACCGTCAGGTGACGGCTGTTCGGCATATTCAAAGCGCACGCCGTAGTCGGAGCCGTCGCCCAGCAGTCGTTTGAATCCGGGCAGATCGTATGGCGTCGAGATAATCAAAATGTCTCGGATGCCAGCCAGCATTAGTACTGAAATCGGGTAATAAACCATTGGTTTGTCATAGATGGGAATGAGTTGTTTGCTCACTCCCTTGGTAATTGGGTAGAGGCGTGTGCCGCTGCCACCAGCAAGTACGATTCCTTTCATAGTTTCTTGGTCGGTTGATTTTTATGAAAAATGAATGTGCAAATGTAGAGAAAAAAATCTTTCGGCCGATGTCTCGGCTTGCAAAAGTGTGGTTGTCGGGCCGAAAAATGGGGATTCGATGCCGCGAGCGGTCGCTGTCGGTCGTATCATCGCGCGCAAACATTGATACATTGCTCATAACGTCGCGCAAAATTTGCCTTTTTTTTCGTTTTTCACTAATTTTGCGGCCGAAAAATCGCGTAGCGAACCGCTGACGGCGATTTCGGCTGATTCACAAATTCCTTATTCTTGATGGCAAACAGTTTCCTGCAAATCGAAGGTCTGACCAAGTCGTTCGGCGAGTTGGTCCTCTTTGAAAATATCTCGTTAGGCATGAGCGAGGGCGACCGCGTGGGTCTCATCGCGCGCAACGGTTCGGGCAAGACCACCCTGCTCAACATCATCGTGGGGCAGGAGGGAGCCGACTGCGGCACGGTCATCTTTCGCAACGACCTGCACATCGGCTATCTGAGCCAGCAGCCCACGTTTGCCGATGCCGTGACTGTGGGCGATGTGGCCAATGGCAATGCCGAGACCGTCCGCATCCTCACACAGCTGAAAATCACCGATTTGCAGCAACCCGTCGCCCAGCTTTCGGGCGGACAGCGCAAGCGTGTGGCATTGGCCAAGGTGCTGACCGACGACCCGCAGTTCCTCATCCTCGACGAGCCGACCAACCACCTCGACCTCGAGATGGTGGAGTGGCTGGAGGACTATCTGAGCCACACCCGCACCACGCTCCTCATGGTGACGCACGACCGCTACTTCCTCGACCGCGTGTGCAACCGCATCGTGGAATTGGCCGACAAGACGCTCTATACGTACAAGGGCAACTACGCCTACTATCTGGAGAAGCGGCAGGAACGCATCAGTGCTCAGAATGCCTTGGTGGATAGGGCCAACAACCTGCTGCGCACCGAACTCGACTGGATGCGCCGTCAACCGCAGGCGCGCGGTCACAAAAGCCGTTCGCGCATCGAGGCGTTCTACGAGCTGGAGGAGCGCGCCAAACGCCGTCACGAGCAGCAGGCATTGCGCCTTCAGATGAAGTCGTCGTACATCGGCAACAAGATCTTTGAGGCGCACCACGTGAGCAAGTCGTTCCCGGCGCGTGGGGCATCGGACACCGAAAAAATCATCCTACGCGACTACGACTACACCTTCGCACGCTATGAGAAGATGGGAATCGTCGGCCCCAACGGCACCGGCAAGAGCACGTTCCTGAAGATGCTGCTCGGCATCGTACAGCCCGACAGCGGCCGCTTCGACGTGGGCGAGACGGTGCGTTTCGGCTACTACAGCCAGGAGGGACTCCAGTTCGACGAGACGAAGAAGGTCATCGACATCGTGCGCGACATCGCCGAATATGTCCAGATGAGCGACGGTTCAAGGCTGTCGGCCACGCAGTTCCTGCAGAACTTCCTCTTCTCGCCCGAAAAGCAGTACAGCTACGTCTATAAGCTCTCGGGCGGCGAAAAACGCCGGCTCTATCTCTGCACGGTGCTGATGCGGTCGCCCAATTTCCTCATTCTCGACGAGCCGACTAACGACCTCGACATCGTGACGCTCAACGTGCTCGAAGAATATCTCCAGAACTTCGGCGGATGCGTCATCGTGGTGAGCCACGACCGCTATTTCATGGA
>DFJU01000018.1:3977-4317 GCA_002373755.1 Bacteroidales bacterium UBA3663
ACCGCTATTTCATGGACAAGGTGGTCGATCACCTGCTGGTCTTCAAGGGCCAGGGTGAACTCCAGGACTATCCGGGCAACTACAGCGACTGGCGCGACTGGAACTTGGCCAATGCCATGCCCGACGATGATGGAAAGACATCGGCCAATGAACCGGCCAAGGCCGTCAAGCCGCGCACCGAGAAGGCTCCGAAACTCACGTTCAAGGAGAAGCAGGAACTCGCCGAACTCGAAGCCGCCCTGCCACGCCTCGAAGCCGAAAAGGCCGAACTCGAAGCCCTCATGTCGAGCGGCACCCTCTCCGGCCCCGAAATCGTGGAGCGCGGCCAACGGATGCAGCA
>DFJU01000144.1 GCA_002373755.1 Bacteroidales bacterium UBA3663
ACGAAGTGGTTCTAAACCGCTCTACGTCAATAATGAAAGCCAGATTCCGCGAGGAGTCTGGCTTTTTTAGTTTATGGGCGACGGAGTGTCGGATATGTTTTTTTGGGGGGAGTGGATCACCGTGGTTCTCTGCAGCATTTTACGGATGTTCCGGCTTTTATATAGGCGTTCCATTGTTCATTTGACGTCAATTTCCCATTGACATATATTTTTCTCCAGAAAAATGTGCTGATTTTACGCTAAAAGTCCGCTGAAAGCCCTTGCAGAAGGCATAACGGATTGAGATATATGTGCTTGCTTCGGGCTTCGGATGGCGAAAGAAATTGGAGCTTGAAACGTCCAATTTGCACTATTGTCGCAAATTTCATATCTTTGCAGTTCGTTTAGAGAGTTAGAAACATACCGATCTGGACTCAATCATTATGCCGAAAATATATCGTCTTGCCATCACTTTTTTTGCAATCATTGCAACGATGTGGCCGAACCGGGCTATGTCGCGCGACGAGATGCGCTACCGACGCTACACCACGCAGGAGGGACTCTCGCACCGCATCATCAGCGGCCTGATGCAGGACTCTGTCGGCTACATCTGGCTCAGCACGTGGAACGGTCTGTGCCGCTTCGACGGTGAGCAGTTCACGACGTTCAACCAGACAGCCGACGGCGAAAAGGTGGGCCGTCTTGGCCTTGTGCGCTTCACCCGCAGCGGCCGCATCTGGACCATCCGTCAGAGCGACCGTCAGGAGTACCTGCTCAACGAGGCGACTGGACTGCTCGAACCCATCGCCCCCGATTCGGTCAAGCCGCGCCGCATCATGCGCGTTGACGCCAACAACGGGCCGGACAGCCTCGGTCTGCGTCTGTGGCACGATTCGATGACCTACTACGTGCCTTACGTCGGCGCCGGACTTACCACCAACACGCACTATACCGCCATCGCCGACCGTCAGGGCACAATCTGGGCCAACTTCGACGACGCGCTCTGTCAGGTCTGCTTCGGACAGCCGACCTACGAGCACATCGACTGCATTGACCCGCGCCATACGCCCGACGAGCGCTACGGCGACGAGATCCGCGCCATGCTGCACCTGCGCGACGGCGGCTACTTGCTCGGCTGCAAGAACGGCTGCATCTACTGCTACGACGACGACTGGCAGTTTGTGGGCTACGTCACTCCACAAGGCACCTTGAGCCGTCAGCGCACATCGTTCGGAGCGCGCATCTACGCCATGTTGCAGGGCGACGACGGCACCGTCTGGCTCGGCAGCCGCGGACAGGGTCTTTTCGCTGTGAGCGGCATCGGCATCGACCGTGAAAAAAGTCGCGTAGTGGCCGGAAATGCCACTCTGGTTGTGCGCTACGCGAGTCCGACGCTCCGCAACGACAACATTTTCGACCTCGTCATGGCCGATGCGCACCGCCTGCTCGTGGCCACGTGGGAGGGCGGTGTTCAGGCGTTCGACATTGCGGCCGACGGCACTGCCCGACTTGCTGCATCGGCCGACCCGCAGATTGGCAAGGTGCGCCGCATCAGCGTGCTCAATCCGTCGCTCTATGCGTTGTGCAGCACTCAGGGCATCTTTTTCGTCGATGATAGCCTGCGCACCGTCAGCCAGCTCGGCACGATGGATATGTCCGACCTCTGTCAGGGGCTCGACGGCACATTCTACGCGGCGACGCTCTCCGACGGCGTCTATACGTTCCGCCTGCCCAACCATCCGTCGGCCGACGACTTCGCCCAAGCTGCCTTGCACAAGCTCGACGTGCCCGAGGTTGACAACATCGTGATGTCGGCCGTGCGCCTGCCCGACGACTGCCTCTGTTTCGTGTCCGACGATGCCTTGACGCGCTATTATCCCAACACGGGGCAGGTGCTCCGCATCGACCGCAGTGTCATTGGCAGCGATGTGACCTTCGGCGAGGCGCGTCCGCTGCTCTCGGCCGGCCGCCTGCTGTTGGGCACGACCATCGGCCGTATGCAGGTGCAGATGATGCCGCCCGAGGGCTATACGCCGAATCTGGTGCTCAATGTGGCCGACACCGTGCGCGTCACGTGGGGCAACGTCGTTCCCGAAGTGCGCGCCGTGGCCATCGACTTCCGCCTGCCGCGACTTGTGCAATATGCTTGGCGCGAATGTCCCGATTCGGTGTGGCACGTGTTGGGCGACGTCGGGCGTCTGCCGTTGGGCCGGTTGTGGCCCGGAACCTATTGCTACGAGGTGCGCAGCACGGACGCACGTGGCATCTGGGCCGACAATTCGCGTAGCGTCACCGTTGTTGTCGGTCTGGCTGTGTGGCAGCCGCTTGCCGCCGTCGGTCTGCTGTTGCTTCTGACCGTCGTCGCATACATTCTGCGCCGTCGCATGAATGGACCGGTCCGCATCGTCGAACGTGCTCCCGTCATTGGCGGAATCCAGCCGTCGCAGCCGATTGTCGAGGCACGCGACCAGCAGTTTATTGACAATGTGACCCGCCTCGTGGAGGAAAACATCGACGACGTGCAGTTCGACATCGACCGCATGGCCACCAGCATGAACGTGAGCCGTTCGGTGCTCTACAGCAAGTTCAAGACGCTGCTCAACACGACGCCGGGCAATTTCATCACCGAAATCCGGCTGAAGCGCGCCATCCAGCTGCTCAACACGCGGCAATATCAGGTGCAGGAGGTCGCCCGGATGTGCGGATGGGACAGCCGACGATATTTCGCCCGCTCGTTCCGCCAGAAGATGGGCATGAGCCCGTCGCAATATCTGGAGCAGCTTGGCAAATGACGTACGCCGTTTAAGCAATGGGAGTTTTCCTCCACGAATTGAAATCAATTGGAAATCAATTTTTGTCTTGCGGCCAATGTGCTACGCGAAAAAAATCTCGCAACTGCATTTTTTGGGGATGCGGTTGCGAGAGTGTTGTGGAATTCTAATGAACTTTTTATTATGTTATTATTCTGGCCAATAAAAACCAGATGGACCCTGATATCCCCAAAAAACGCGATTACGTCCGTCATAAACAAGGCTGCGCAATATCAAGAATCGTTTGTCATTCTCCCAAACAGAACTTTGCACAAGACAGGTTGGATGATTTAACAAAAAAAGGATTCTATATACCGATTGACAAGAATCGAGGCCAGCACCTTCTGAATCAAAAAATTCTTCAAAAGGAAAGATCCATTCTCCTCGATTGTCTCGCCTATAACCATAATGAAGTGTGTCTATCCATATGCCATTCGGATTACCTTCCTTCTGAATAACATCTTCAATTTCGGTTCCCGCATATTTTAATTTTTTGTATGGAATAAAACCGAACATAGTACAATACATTCTATGCGGATCGTAATAAATCGTGTCATACCCGTCTGCTATTTTTGTGGAATCAAAGGGGTCGGACAGGATATACATAATTTCTGTTTTTGGGGGTCTGATAATACATGTCGGCGTAGTGTCATGATTTCCATCACAATCAAGCCACCTTTCTTGTTCATATTCCAATGAATCGAACAAATAGCCCATATTCATGCGTTTGGGTATAGCATATGGGTCTTCCATTTGGCAAGAAAAACATGCCACGACCAAAAGTGAAATTATAACTGCGAACTTGTATCTCATATCTTTACTCGTGATAATAGCCAGTTCCGACTCTAAAACCAGAACCTTTCCATATGATTGAAGATGGTTTAACCCAATAGAATAATTAGCTGTTAGTGTTTATACAATGATTCACGGGGCCACTAATCTGATTGCTTGCGGCCATTCCGAAGCCTGCTGGCATCGCCATCATTGAACCTTCCCATCCAGAATGAGCATTACCATATGCGTGCAGAGCGTTTGTTATCTTTTTATTTCCCATGAATCTCGGTTTTGAATGTATAGATTTCAGGTTGAACAAGATTTTGTCCGCAAAGATGCACAATGTTGGAAAATATTGCAAATATTTCCGCATTTTTTGCGGAAAATGTAGAGACGTCACAATGTGGCGTCTCTATGGGCTACTGTTGAAAACGGGACAGCGTTGCAATAGAATTGCGTAAAAGACAGGTTTTGGAGTTAAGAGATAATCATTCAACTTATGTCGGAGTTAAGCCCCAAAACATTCAACTAAGGCTGGAGGTAACGTCTAATCCATTCAATTTTTTTTGGAGGAGGATAGAGTAAACGATATCCGAGCGAAGTCAACGTTCTTAGGAAAAGAGTCAACGACTTCAGGAATAACAGTCAACTCATCCCAGAATGGAGAGTCAACTTTTTCCGTATGGATATGCAAATGTTAATTATCAAGGCCTAAAAGCGAGTCAACCTTTTTAGGAAAAGACAAAAGGACACACACCCAATGCCGTGCCGCCGTGACAGCGTGACAGCAATTTTTTACGCCACATTCCAGTCAGAAAAGGATTTAAATATAATATATATATAAAAAAATTTATTTACATATTTTTTTATCACTACAATCACACGGCAAAAATCTGCTGTCACGCTGTCACTCGCACCCCCCGATTTTCCGGCATTGAACCAATGCGAATTTTTTTCAGGCAATTTGTCGAAATCCACCAGTCAACACAATACCTTTGCGCCGTGAACAATCGGGAGCGCGCACCGCAGTCGTTCATAGAAGGTTCGTAGAGCCTTCGGGAAATCTCACAGGATGGAAAAGGCTTTCGTCATGTTTTTTGGAATTGTGTAGAGACGCGCCATGGCACGTCTCTACGGGAAGATAGCTCCACAAAAAACTGATTTCAATTTATTTCAACTGATGGAGAAATCCATCGTTCAAATGGCATTTAAACGGTGAAAAAATCGCGTAGCGAGGGTATTATCAGCCTACTATCAGGGTATTATTCGCGTAGCGTCACCGTTGTTGTCGGTCTGGCCGTGTGGCAGCCGCTTGCCGCCGTCGGTCTGCTGCTGGCCGTCGTCGCATTCATTCTGCACCGCCGCATGAATGGACCGGTCCGCATCGTCGAACGTGCGCCCGTCATCGGCGGAATCCAGCCGTCGCAGCCGATTGTCGAGGCGCGCGACCAGCAGTTTATCGACAATGTGACCCGCCTCGTGGAGGAAAACATCGACGATGTGCAGTTCGACATCGACCGCATGGCCACCAGCATGAATGTGAGCCGTTCGGTGCTCTACAGCAAGTTCAAGACGCTGCTCAACACCACACCGGGCAATTTCATCACCGAAATCCGCCTGAAGCGTGCCATCCAGCTGCTCAACACGCGGCAATACCAGGTGCAGGAGGTCGCCCGGATGTGCGGATGGGACAGCCGTCGCTATTTCGCGCGCTCGTTCCGCCAGAAGATGGGCATGAGCCCGTCGCAATATCTGGAGCAGCATGAGCGCGACGCAGAGAGGGAGAAGCCGGAGTGAAATAGCGGATTCCTATTCCCTGAATGGTCGGGAGGGGGCAAAAAAGTACGGAATGGGTGCTGATTTGTTTTGAAAAAGCAAGTCGGCATCCATTTCCGTTTTGAGGTAATTGGATGAAAGATGTACATTTGCGGCCCATGAAACATTCTCTCATAATCTCAAATCTAAACAAAATGTACAGAAGAAAATTTTCGGCAAAGCACCTGACCTTGCTGCTCGCGATGTCATTGAGTGCGGCCAATGCCGCTGCCATGCAATCGGCGGTGGCCAAATGGGTGTTCACCACGGGCTACGATGTGGAAAAGCAGGGCACGACGGCCGTCTATACGCCCAACACGTTGGGTTGGTCGCAGATTGCCAACACCAGCTGGAAGCAGCTGCAACCCTATTTCTTGCCCAACGAGTGCGCTATGGTGCCCGAAGACTGCAACGTCACGGTACACACCAGCGACGGCAAGTGGCAGGTGACAAGCAGCGGCAGTAACCCGAACTACCTGCTGCGCCTCAACACGGCATCGACCGACAAGTTCACGGCCAAGGCAGACTATGCGGACGGCACGAAGCACGACCAATATTTTGAGCTGCGTATGCCCACCACGAGCCTGAACAACGTGAAGGTGAATTTCTCCATTGGCGACGGGTCCAGCTCCAGCACGAAGTTCGGCGTGGTCTATTCCGTCGATGGCGGCGCAACGTGGACGGTGCTTGACGACTACACCAGCGGCTCGCACTGGAACACCTACGTTGATGCGGCCTACGACCTGCCATTGGCCGCCGACAAGGAGAGCCTCATCGTGCGTATGCTCATCCAGAGCGCGACGAAGACCTCGAACTACAACCTGAAGTACATCAACGTCTTGGCCGAAGACACGCAGGCGCCAAAACTGACAGGTACGACTCCGGCCGACGGTGCTGCCGATGTGCTTCCCACGGGCAAGGTCGTCCTCCTTTTCAACGAGGGCGTGAAGCTGACGGCTGGGGCATCGGCCACCATCCAGTCGGCCACCACGACCGATGGCATCGAGCCAGTCATCAACGTCAACAAGGTGTCGCTGCCGTTTGCCGACCTTGAGCTGAACACGACCTACACCGTGACGTTGCCGTCGGGCAGCATCAGCGACTTGGCAGGGAACGTCTTTGCCGATGCCGTGAGCGTCACATTCACCACGGGCGATACTCGACCTGTGCCGCCGCCTGTGCTCGACAGCAAGAACCGCCTGTGGTACCACCGTCCGGCCGCCTTCTGGGAAGAGGCACTTCCGCTGGGCAACGGACGTCTGGGCGCGATGGTGAGCGGCGGCGTGGCCATCGACACGTTGCAGCTGAACGAGGACACCTTCTGGGGTCAGTCGCCCAACCGTAACCACAACGCCAACGCGAAGGAGGTGTTGGCCCAGGTACAGCAGTACATCTTCAACAAGGACTATGTGTCGGCGCAGAAACTGGCCATTCCCAACTGGATGTCGCAGACGTCGCATGGTGCGCAGTATCAGGCCGCCGGTTGCGTGCTGGTGGGCTTCCCCGGCCAGCGTTATGACGATGAGGAGGATGGCAGCACGGCCGATGCCGTCGATGCGCAGGGCTACGTGCGTTCGCTCGACCTCGCTACGGCCACAGCCACGACGACCTACATCGTGGATGGCGTGACCTATACGCGCACGGTGTTCACTTCGTTGGCCGACGACGTCACAGTGATGCGCATCGTGGCCTCGCAGGAGGGTCGGCTGAACTTCAACGTGTGCTTTGCGGCTCCGCAGAAGACCAACATGGCCAAGCTGGGTGTCAACAAATTGTTGGCCGATGGCGTGATTGAGGCATCGCTCGTTCCCGCCCGCGCACAGACGGAAGGCATTGACAACAAGCTGCAATGCTACACGTTCATCAAGGTCATCAACGACGGCGGACTGCTCACCACCGGCAAGTGGAACGTCATGGAGGGCTGCCTCGTCACGAGCAACGCCAATACGCCGTCCATCGAGGTGAGCAACGCCAACGCGGCCACGATTGTCATCTCGTCGGCCACTAACTTTGTCAACTACGAGGACATCAGCGGCGATGCCGAGGCCAAGGCGCATGCCGGACTGAACGGCTATCTGGCCAAGAACAAGGACTATGAGACGACGCTTGCCGATCACGTAGCGCGCTATCAGGAGCAGTTCGGCCGTGTGAGCCTTGATCTGGGCGAGAATGCCGTGCAGGAGAAGAAAGACACCGAGACCCGCATCAAGGAATTCCGTTCGCAGCAGGGCAACGACCCCGGATTGGTAGCCAACTACTTTCAGTTCGGACGCTACCTGCTCATCAGCTCCAGCCAGCCGGGCACGCAGCCAGCCAATCTGCAAGGCATCTGGAACCCCAATGCCCGGCAGTACCCCGCGTGGGACTCGAAATACACCTCGAACATCAACGTCGAGATGAACTATTGGCCGGCCGAGGTCTGCAACCTGAGCGAGTGCCACGACCCGTTCATCCAGATGGTGAAGGACGTCAGCGTGACGGGCGCCGAGACCGCCGAGAAAATGTACGGCGCACGCGGTTGGACGCTGCATCACAACACCGACCTGTGGCGCACGACGGGAGCGGTCGATAACGGTTCGGTGGGTGTATGGCCGACGTGCAACGCATGGTTCTGCTCGCACTTGTGGGAAAAATACCTCTTCTCGGGCGATAAGGCTTACTTGGCCGATGTCTATCCCGTGATGAAAGGATGCGCGCAGTTCTTCCAGGACTTCCTCGTGAAAGACCCCAATACGGGCTACATGGTGGTCTGCCCCTCCAACTCGCCCGAAAACCATCCCGGCCTGACCAAATACACCGACGACAGCGGCAAGGAGATGAACTGCGCCCTCTTCGGCGGTGTGGCGATGGACAACCAGATGGTCTATGACGTGCTGAAGAATACGGCCGAAGCCGCACGTGCATTGGACGTGGATGCCGATTTTGCCGCGCAGCTGGACGAACTGAAAGCCCAGTTGACGCCCTACAAGATTGGCAAGTACGGACAGGTGCAGGAGTGGCAGGAGGACTGGGACAAGGAGAACAACTCTCACCGCCACCTGTCGCATCTCTGGGGTGCCTATCCCGGCAATCAGGTTTCGCCCTACGTGGATGCCACCGTCTATCAGGCCGTACACAAGTCGCTTGTGGGTCGAGGGGATGCCGCACGTGGCTGGTCGATGGGCTGGAAGGTCTGCCAATGGGCGCGTATGCTCGACGGCGACCACGCCCTCACCATCATCAAGAACCAGTTGCGCCTGATGGATCCCAACGCCACGATGAACGATGCCGATGGCGGCACCTACGCCAATATGTTCGACGCCCACGCTCCATTCCAGATTGACGGCAACTTCGGCTGCTGCGCGGGCATTGCCGAGATGCTGTTGCAGAGCCACGCCGGATTCCTGCACGTGTTGCCAGCCTTGCCGTCGGCATGGTCGGAGGGCGAGGTGTGCGGCTTGCGTGCCCGTGGCGGATTCGAGGTCGTCGGTCTCACGTGGAAGGACGGCCGCATCGTCTCGCTGAAGGTGAGATCTACGTTGGGCGGAAACCTGCGCCTGCGCAGCAAGACCTCGCTGGCATTGGCCGATGGTAGTGCATTGGCCACCGCATCGGGCGACAATGCCAACGCGCTGATGCAGCCTTACAAGATGCCGGCACCGATTGTCGTCAACCCGTCGAAGATTCCACAGACCGTTCTCGAAGAGACCTATCTGTACGACATTCCCACGACAGCCGGACAGGTGCTGGAACTGGTCGATGCGGCTTCGGCCTCGGGCATTGAGACGATGCAGCCGTCGGCACAGAGAACTGTCAAGGCTGCCTATGACCTGCAAGGCCGTCCCGTGCGCGGGGAAACAGGTCGATTCTGCATCGTGAACTATACGTCGGGCGACGGTACCGTCGTCTGGAAATTGTCGAAATGACCTCTCACTCATCACACCATCGGCTCCGTGTGCGCCGATGGTGTGTCTGATTCGTACTTTTCGGGTGTCATTTCGTCTTTCTGGACGATTTGATACCCTGCTTTTTTTGAATTAAATGTCGGAAACCAGTAATTTTGCAGTTGGAATTTGGGGCGCGGCGTATGCCATCGGACAAAACAACACGAAAAACGCAACTGGCATCATCTCTCATTTTTGCTCCGATTCCGACCTCACATAAAACACAAATAATCTAATCAAAATCAATGAAAAAAATCACAGCATTAGCTATGCTTGCCCTGTTGGGATGGGCGGGCACTGAGCCATCGGCCGCAGCCAAAGTGAAGCTTCACAGCATTGGCGACAGCACGATGCAGACCTACGACGAATCGACCGACAAACGCGGCTGGGGCCAGATGCTCCAGCAGTTCTTCGACAGCGACTACGTGACGGTCAACAACCGTGGCAAGTCGGGCGCATCGTCCAAGTCGTTCTATCTGGAGAGCGCATACTGGCCGACGATGGTGGCCGAAAAGTCAAGTTCGACGACAATCGAAGAGGGCGACTTCCTCATCATCCAGTTTGCGCACAACGACGAGAAGAACCAGGGCATGGACGGCGACTCGGTCAAGGCATACTACACCGCGCAGGGCGATGCGACAACGGCATCGGCCACCGACTACCGAGGCACGACGGCCTATGGCACGTTCAAGAAATACATCCGCGCCTACATCGAAGAGTGTAAGGCACGCGGCGGCAAGCCGGTCATCGTCACGCCAATCTGCCGCAAGTATTTCAGCGGCACGACGGCCATACGCCGCAACGGTATGCACGACCTCGGCGACTCGTTCTCTAAGCTCACCGAATCGGGCATCCTGACCGGCCAGAGTGTGCCATCGACCGACAATACCTACGACTACGCACAGGCCCTCATCGACGTTGCAGCCGAATATGAGGACGTGCCGGTGATCGACATCACGCAGCTCACTGCCGAGATGTATGTGAAATACGGCGAGGCATTCTGCACCGCGAGCCTCTTCTGTAGCGACGACAGCACACACCCGATTGCAATGGGTGCGACGCTCATCGCACGAGCCTTTGCGCAGGCCGTCAAGAATGGCGACAACATGATTACGAAGGCGGCCAACTACAATGCCGCCAACAAGGCCAAGTCGGATGCCGTGTTGGCCGAACTGGCCGAGCATGTCGTCGTGTCCAACGAAATCTCGTTCAACCCCGTGTCGGGCAATCTGGGCAAGGCATACAGCGGCCAGACCCTGACCAAGGAGTTCTCCGTTTCGGCCTTCGGAATGGCCAATGCCACAGGCACGGTGACCATCTCGACCGACGGCGCATTCACCGTATCGACCGACAAGCAGAACTTCGGCAGCAGCGTTGAGGTGGCCTACACAGGTTCGACGCTCATCACCACCGTCTATGTGCGCGCCACATTGAGCGGCAGCGGCACCGTGACCGGCACGATGACAGCCACCGACGGCACCAACTCCAAGTCGCTCGAACTCTCGGCCGATGTCGTTTCCCTTGCTGGTGGCGAGGCCGAGGAGTGCAGTGTGCTTTGGGCGATGAACGGCGGCAACAGCTACGTGACCGAAGGCTCGATTGAAGGCATCGACCAGACATGGAGCAACATGTATGCACGCGACTACAACAACATCAACGCCTCGGCAGTGTGGCCAGAGGGCAGCGGCTACGACGCTACGCGAAAGACGCAGCGCAACTGTACGCCGGAAGACAGCTGGCCGTCGGGCGAAATCGATGAGGTATCGACCCGCTACATTCAGTTCGGCGTGCGCGCTCCCGAAAAGACCGTCATCAACATCGACCGCATCTCGATGTACGTGGCCGGAGCAGGCGGCTCGGGAATGCGCTGCAAGGTCTATTATTCGCTCGACAGCCTCTTCTCGCAGCCCGTCCAGATTGCCGACTTCAGCGGCGGCATGGCAGGCAACACCGCACTTGAGGTCAACGCCGACGTCGTGGAAAGCATCGAGGACGGCGAACCGCTCTACATGCGCATCTATCCGTGGTACAACGGCGGTGCGGCCAATGCCAAGACCATCTGTCTGGCCGACGTTTATGTACACGGCTATGCACAGGCAGCATCGGGCAGCGTCAGCATCGACGGCGCAACCGTGACGTGGGGCCTGCACAAGGCCGGCACCGAGCAGGAGGTGACCTTCGAGCCGTTTGAGGCATCGGCCTACTTCACCGAGCCGACCGTCACCGCAGGCAGCAGCATCAGCTTCAACGGCACTTCCAACTGGAGCGGCACCGACACCGAAAACAACGGCATCGTCATGGCTCAGATCGGCAACGGCACCGACGGCACATTCCTCGGCAGCGTGTGCGACGAACAGAGCGTCACCTTCACCACCCGGCTCACCAACGGCGGCGTCTTCATCCCGTCGGCATTGAGCCTCAACGCAGCCCGATTGGGCACCGACGGCGGTTCGTTCACCGTGTTTGTGGGCGCCGGCAACGACGAGCAGGAGGTCCTCTCCGGCCAGTTGCCCAACCGAAATGGCAAGAGCCAGACCCTCTCGCAATATGCCGTCGATGTGAGCGGACTTGCGGCCGATGAGGAGAACCCGCTGCACGTGCGTATCGCATTGGCCGGACAGGGCAAGGGCAAATACTACGCGTTTTCCGACCTCACTCTGACCGGCACAGTGATGGGTGCGGCCGACGACGAGTCGCTCGCTGTGCTGTCGGCCGTGCCGGAAAATGGCACGACAGACCTCAGCCGTTCGGGCAAGATCGTCATCAACTACAACAAGCGCATCGCACAAGGCACAGGCACTGCCACGCTCACCAACGTCGAGACAGGTGCATCGGCCGACATCACACCGACATGGAGCAACCGCGCCCTCACCTTCAACTACGTGGGTCTGGACTACGGCACAAGCTACCGCATCGACATCCCGAAGGGCTACGTGACCGACGCCGCCACTGGAAGCAAGCAGGCCGACGCCCTCGAATATAGCTTCACTGTGCTGAGTCGTCCGGTGCCAGCCGCACGCACGTTCAATGCCATCGTTGACGCATCGCTCACCGACCTCGCCATCAAGGACGGCAAGATTGAGGCTACGGCCGATATGCCAGCGCAATACCGCTCGATTCAGGCCGCCATCAATGATGCTCCGTCCAACTGCACCGAGCCATATCTGATCTATATCCGCAACGGATATTACAACCATCCGAACTTCACCTTCAACACGAGCTACGGCACGCGCTACACCGACATGACAAGCAACACAGGCACCGAAACCACCAAGATCGACAACGGTGCAATCAATGCCTACGACTCGTGCCGCATCATCTACATCAACAAGCCGAACATCCACCTGATCGGTCAGGAGCGCGACGGCGTAATCATCGCCACCGACCGTCTGGCAGGCAGCGTCGCCAGCGACCACAGCAAGGTCTGGTACCACATCAACGCAGCCGCAGCCGTGCAGGTACAGACCGGCGGCACCGACTTCTATATGGGCAACCTGACCGTCGATAATGAAAACTGGACGTTGCGCAAGATGGCTGGTCCGCAGTGCCTCTGCTTCAACATTCAGGGCGACCGCGCCGTGCTCAACAATGTGCGCGCACGCTCTTATCAGGACACCTACTACAATGGCGGCACCTACAACCGCACATTCTGGTACAACTCGGAGATTGAGGGTGCGGTCGATTTCATCTACGGCTCGAGCGACGTCTGGTTCGAGGGCTGTACGCTCAACATCAACCGTCCGAGCGGAGGCTTCATCGTCGCACCCAACCATCCGGCCGACACCCGTTGGGGCTATGTGTTCAACAACTGCCGCATCACGACCGACGACGTGGCCGATCCCTCGAAATACTCCATCTGGCTCGGCCGTCCGTGGCACGAAAAGCCGAAGACCGTCTTCCTGCACACGCAGATGGAGCTGACCCCGATGGATTCGCTCTGGTATGCCACGATGGGCGGCCTGCCAGCATTGTGGGCAGTCTATGACTTCTACAACGCCAAGGGCAACGCGCTCAGCACCGTCAGCCGTTCGTACTACTACTACACGAGCAACGGCACGACCTACGGAGCCAACGCCAAGAACTTCCTGACCGACGATGAGGCCGCTGAATACACGCTCAACAACGTCATGGCGGGCGACGGCTCAGCCAACGCTTCGGGCTACTGGACACCGCAGACCTATGTCGATAAGCCGCAGACTCCGCTCGTGATGAAGGCCAACACCGAAGTCACCTGGACGGCCGACAAATATGCAGTCTGCTACGTCGTACACGTGAACGGCAAGCCGGTAGCCTTCCCGACCGAGTGCCGCTACGTGGCTCAGATGGGTGACGTCGTCAGCATCCAGAGCGTCGGCGAACATGGTTCGCTGTCCGACATGAGCGAGTCGCTCACCATCGACGGAAGCACATCGTCGCTACGCGAAATCACGACGACTACATCGGCCGGAACCACAATCTACGACATTGAGGGCCGCAAGTCGTCCGCTACGCGAGGCTTCGTTATCAGCAACGGCCGCGCAATGTTCAATGTCGGCGAATAAGTCTGCATCTGAACCCGAATAACAACATGCCCGACACTTCAATCCTGCAAAACTGAAGTGTCGGGCAATTTTTTAGCCGATGCCGTTTGCCTCTTGCCGGAAATGACTTATTTTTGTGCGCGACTTCTCAATCCCTTAAAATAAGACAACCCTATGAAAAAGAGTTTATTATCCCTTTCTTTATTATTAACCATGGCGCTCGTCGCCTGCAATAAATCTAACGATATGGAAATCTACAACATCACAGTGAAAGACCGTCAGAACAACGACGTTAGTCTGTCGGACTACAAGGGTAAGGTGCTGCTCATCGTCAACACGGCCACACGATGCGGTTTTACGCCGCAGTATTCCGAACTTGAAGCCCTCTACGAAAAGGATTCGGCGCGTGGCCTCGAAATACTCGACTTCCCGTGCAACCAGTTCGGCCAACAGGCTCCCGGCACGGAGGAAGAAATACACCAGTTCTGTCAGCTGAACTACGCGACCAAGTTCCCGCAGTTCAAGAAGGTTGAGGTGAACGGAGAGGGTCAGTCGCCGCTCTTCGCCTACCTGAAGTCGAAAAAGGGTTTCGCCGGCTTCGATCCGAACCACAAAATCGGCAAAATCTTGATCGACATGCTTTCAAAGCAGGATCCCGACTACGACAAGAATCCCGACATCAAGTGGAATTTCACCAAGTTCCTCATTGACCGCAACGGCAATGTCATCGAGCGTTTTGAGCCGACCGACGACATTCAGAAGATCGAAAAAGCCATCGAGGCGTTGCTGTAAGCCACATAACCCTATTTGCTTTGAATCGTCATAAACAACTGTAACATTTCAGAGGTTTGTGAGAACCAGTTGTGATTTGCTTAAAAATCAGTACTTTTGAATCGTCATAAACAACCGCACGGCTCACATTCATCGCCGAGCAGCCGTTGTGATTTGCTTAAAAATCAGTACTTTTGAATCGTCATAAACAACCCATGATTCGAGAAAAATAAACAAAATGAAGTTGTGATTTGCTTAAAAATCAGTACTTTTGAATCGTCATAAACAACAGTGACTGGAATGGTATTGCAATGTGTAAGTTGTGATTTGCTTAAAAATCAGTACTTTTGAATCGTCATAAACAACCGCTACTGGACGCTATTTGTCGCTATTACCGTTGTGATTTGCTTAAAAATCAGTACTTTTGAATCGTCATAAACAACCGCTGCATATAGGCGCGGCTTTTGTTTTATGTTGTGATTTGCTTAAAAATCAGTACTTTTGAATCGTCATAAACAACTGGTCGAAGGTGAATCCCTGCCTGTATCGCGTTGTGATTTGCTTAAAAATCAGT
>DFJU01000060.1 GCA_002373755.1 Bacteroidales bacterium UBA3663
GGCCTGCCGCCCAAGTTCCAGGACGTCTTCGGACAGACGATGCTCGAACTGGCATCGGCCGACAAACGCATCGTGGGCATTACACCCGCCATGCCGACCGGTTGCAGCTTGAATCTGATGATGGAGCGTTTCCCGAGCCGCACGTTCGACGTCGGCATCGCCGAAGAGCACGCCGTGACCTTCAGCGGCGGCTTGGCCAAGGAGGGGCGCATCCCGTTCTGCAACATCTACAGCACGTTCATGCAGCGTGCCATCGACGAGGTCATCCACGACGTCGCATTGATGAACCTGCACGTCGTCTTCTGCCTTGACCGTGCGGGCCTTGTCGGAGCCGACGGACCGACGCATCACGGCGCATTCGACCTTGCCTTCTTCCGTGTCATCCCGAACATGATTGTCGCATCGCCGCTCGACGAGCACGCCCTGCGCCGCATGATGTTCACGGCGGCCAATGCCACCCAGACAGGTCCGTGGTGCATCCGCTATCCGCGCGGCCGAGGCTCCAATCCCGACTGGAAATGTCCGCTTGAAAAGGTTGAAATCGGTCGTGGCCGATGCCTGCGCGAAGGTACGGCCGATGTCGCTGTCCTGACGCTGGGACCCATCGGCATGGAGGCTGCCAAAGCCATCGAACAGAGCGGAGTGGATGCCTCACACTACGACATGCAGTTCTGCAAGCCGCTCGATGTCGAGTTGTTGGCCGATGTCTTTCGCCGTTTCAGTCGCGTAGTGACCGTCGAAGATGGCGTGCGCGACGGCGGATTCGGTACGGCCGTGCTCGAAGAGGCCAGCCGCCAGCACTATACCGGCGAAATCGTGCGCCTCGGTCTGCCCGATGCCTTTGTCGAACAGGGCACCTGCGCCGAGCTCTACCAGCTGTGCGGCATCGATGCGGCTTCAATCGCTGAGGCGATTAAGACGAGTTAAGAAATAAGAATTAAGAAATAAGAGTTGCCGTGCGGTCGGAACCCATCGGCCAAGAAAAAATCCGTTTTCATCTGTCAAATCCGCGTCATCCGCGTTCAAAAAATCACGTAGTAGCATGAAAATCATCATTGCCGGAGCGGCCGAAGTCGGAACCCACTTGGCCAAGCTGCTTTCGAGCGAGAACATGGACGTCACCCTGATGGCCGAACACGCCGAGCAGGTCTCGCAACTCACCTTCCTCAACCTGATGACGGTGGTGGGCAGCCCGACGTCGATTGCCTCGCTCAAGGAGGCCGAGGTGCCCAAGGCCGACCTCTTCATCGCCGTCACGCCCAACGAGAGCGTGAACATCCATGCCTGCATCCTTGCGGCTAATCTGGGCGCGCGGCGCACTGTGGCACGCATCGACAGCTACGAGATGCAGCAGCCGGCCAACCGCGAGTTCTACCGCAAGATCGGCATCAGCCGGCTGGTCTATCCCGAAATGTTGGGCGGCGAGGCTGTGGCGCAGGCCATCCGCCGGCCGTGGGCGCGTATGTCGTTCGATTTGTGCGACGGCCAACTGCTCCTGCTCACGGTCAAGGTCTATGACGGCGCGCCCATCGTCGGCCAGAAACTTATGGACATCGGCAAGGAACATTCGCAATACCACATCGCGGCCATCAAGCGCGGCGAGGAGCTGATAATCCCGAGCGGACAGGACGAGGTGTTGGGCAACGACATCGTCTATTTCGTCGTCGCTCCCGAGCATACTGAGTCGGTGCGCATGATATGTGGCAAGCGCGACCGCAACCTCAAGCGCGTCGTCATCATGGGCGGTTCGCGGTTGGGCATCCAGGCCAGCCATTTTCTGAGCGACCACTACGACATCCTCTTCGTCGTGCCCAACCGGCAGATTGCCGAACATCTGATGGAGCGCGTGCCGGAAGCCAAGGTCGAACATGGCGATTCGTCGGACATGCAGTTCCTCAACGAGCTGGGTCTGCACAGCACCGATGCCTTTGTGGCCTTGGGCGACGATTCGGGCAACAACGTGCTGGCCTGTCTGACGGCCAAGAAACTGGGCGTGGGCAAGACCGTGGCCGAGGTGGAGGATGTGGCCTACATCGCATTGGCCGCCAACCTGAACATCGGTTCGACCATCAACAAGAAACTGCTCACGGCGAGCAGCATCTACCAGCTCCTGCTCGATGCCGACAAGACATCGGCCAAGTGTTTCAGCCTCGTTGATGCCGAAGTGGCCGACCTCGTGGCGCAGCCCGGATCGCGCATCACGCAGCGTCCTGTCAAGGAACTCAGCCTGCCGCGCGGCATCACGTTGGGCGGTATGGTGCGCGACGGCAAGGGTCAGACCATCACGGGCGACACGCAGCTCCAGCCGGGCGATCATGTGGTGGTCATCTACATGAACGAGAAGATTTCGCACGTCGAACGGCTGTTCTTGAAGTAAGTAGGCATAACCCCCTCCCGACCTCCCCGAGGGGAGGGGATTGTCCCTCGCTGAACGATTGTCAATCGTTTTTTAATGCTGTGAGGACCCGGAGGGGAGAGGATTGCCCAGCCAAATAACGTCGGCCATAAAATTGATTTCCAGTTGATTTCAATTTATGGAGTAAACAATAACTCATAACTGATAACTAATAACTTTTCGTCAGAAAACCGTGAACTGGAAACAGATACGCTACATCTTCGGACTGCTCCTGCTGATGGAGGCCGCCTTTCTGGCGGTCACTACGGGCGTGGGCATCTACTACCATTACCGTTGCGGCGATGGCGATTGGTGGGCGTTTCTTGTCTCGACGGGAGCGGCGATGCTGGCGGGCGGTGCGCTGATGCTTTCGGTGCGACACCGTAGGTTGCAGATGTCCACGCGCGAAGGCTATTTTGTCGTGGCGCTCACGTGGGTACTGTTCTCGTTGGTCGGCATGGTGCCCTATCTGTTGGTTGGCACGTTCGACAATGTGACCGACGCCTTCCTCGAAACGATGTCGGGCTTCACGACGACTGGCTGTACGGCCATCCTCAATCTGGAGGAGCAGCCGCACGCCATCCTCTTCTGGCGATGTCTGACGCAGTGGTTGGGCGGCTTGGGCATTGTCGTATTCTCATTGGCCCTGATGCCGATGATCGGTGCCGGTGCTACGCAGATTTTCGGAGCCGAGACCAACGGCCTGCAGGTCGATAAGCTTCGGCCGAAGATCCAGCAGACGGCGCGACGCCTGTGGGGCATCTATCTGACGCTGTCGGCCATTAACGCCGTGCTCTACTGGTTGGCCGGAATGTCGGTGTTCGATGCCGTCTGCCACACGTTTTCGACCATGGCGAGCGGCGGTTTCTCCAACTATTCGGACTCCATCGGCCATTTCCATTCATCGGCCATCGAGTATATCTGTATCGTGTTCCTCTTCCTGACGAGCATCAACTTCAACCTCTATTATTTCGTGGGCCGAGGCCAGTTGCGCTATTGCCTGAAGAACGACGAACTACGTTGGTTCTTCTTCATTGTGGTGGGATTCACCGCGATTTTCATGGCGTTGGACGGTGCTACGCGATGGTGCAGCGATTCGGCCACGCCCGAGCAGATTGCGGCTTTGGGCGACGGCACATTCGAGTGTTCGTTGCGCTCGGCCCTGTTCCACACGCTCACGATATGTTCATCGGCTGGATTCCAGGGCCAATATTTCGACTACGTGCTTTGGGGCCCCGTCTTCTGGCTGCCCACGCTGGTGCTGATGGCCATGGGCGGATGTTCCAGCTCGACGGCCGGCGGACTGAAGGTGGTGCGTATCGTGGTGCTCATCAAGAATGCTAAGAACGAGTTCCTGCAGGCACTCAACCCGCGGTCATATACGACGGTGCGCCTCAATGGACACAGCCTCCACGCCGAGGTGGTCTATAAGATTCTGGCCATGTTGAGCATCTACATTATCCTCATCATCGTGAGCATCTTCGCGCTTCAGTGCATGGGCTTGTCGTTCGACACTTCGGTCGGCGCGGCCATATCGGCGTTCGGCAACACGGGTCCGGCGTTGGGCGACTTGGGACCGGCCTTCACGTGGGCGACGTTGCCCGACTTGGCCAAGTGGTATCTGAGCCTTTGCATGCTCATCGGCCGTCTGGAAATCTTCACCGTCGTGGTCATCTTCACGCAATTTTTCTGGAAGAAATAGCCCTCGCACAACCCTCCGTTTTGGGGAATTTTTAACGACACATCAAAACCTATTGAAATGGCAAAAGATAAGAACGAAAAGAATCAAAATATAGACGAAATGAACCCATCGCCCGAATCGGCATCCGAAGAAATGGCATCGGCCGCTGAAACCACCCCAAAACGCCGTATGGCATGGTTGTACGACGACCGCTACCGCTTCATCGCCGGCCTTGTCATCCTCTTTGTCGGTGCGCTGATGTGCCTCGCCTTCTCGAGTTTCCTGAGCAGCGCGGGCAAGGCAGATGCATCGGCCATAGCCAACGGCCAGATTTATGCCGACGGCGCACGCAACTGGATCGGGTCGCTTGGTGCCGTCATGGCCGAGTTCTGCATCAACCGCTGGCTGGGCGTGGCCGCGTTCCTCTACGCGTTTTTCTGCCTCCAGCTGGGCTATCGGCTCACGCGCAACATGTCGCTCCGTCCGCTCTTCCCCGTGTTCGTCCACTACGCGCTTTGGAGCATCTGGATTTCGCTCGCGTGCGGCTTCTTCTTCGTCGATAGCTATCAGGACAGCTACATCTATCTGGGCGGCCACCACGGCTACGATCTTGAGCAATACCTGCAACGGCTCATCGGCTGGACTGGCGTGCTTTTGCTGCTGATAATCACGCTGTTGATTCTGCTCGCATTCGTCACTCGGAGCACCATCGGCCGTTTCCGTTCGACGGTGGGAGCTGCGGTCAACGTCGGCCATAAACTACGCGACGGCATGAGACACCACAATGCGGCTGTTGCGGCCGATGGCGGTGTCAGCGAAGAGGAGGAGGAGCCGACCTTCGTGGCCGATGCGCCGGTGGTCGATGATGACCCGTCGGAGGGTTTTGTGGCCGATGAGCCTGCCGCCGTTGCCGATGATGACGTCGCGCCAGCCGAAGTTGCGCCCGATGCGCCATCGGCCGAACCCGCAGCCATCGAACCCGCACCCGCGTCGTCCGCTGAGGGTTTTATGGCCGATGAAACTCGCGTAGTGGATATGCCTGCCGTCGCTGAAGAGTCGAACGTCGTCGAAGATGAACCATCGGCCGCACCCGCACCCGTTGAGCCCGTAGCGACATCGGAAGAAGAGGCAACAATCGAGACCGGCGACCCGACATTCTCCGTCACGCGACATAAGACCGAGGTGCTCGACAAGCCCATCGAACAGCCGCTTGAGGACTATGACCCGACCAAGGATTTGGAATATTACAAGTTCCCGACCTTCGACCTGCTGAAGGAATACAACGCGCACATCCCCGTTGACCTCGAGGAGCAGAACGAGAACATGGAGAAAATCCGTCAGACGCTGCTCGACTACGGCGTGGAGATCCAGAGTATCAACGCCACCGTCGGCCCCACCATCACGCTGTTTGAAATCGTCCTGGTGAGCGGAACTAAAATCAACACAATCAAGCGGTTGAGCGACGAGATAGCCATGAGCATCGCCTCGCGCACCGGCATCCGTATCATCGCGCCGATTCCGGGCAAGAGCGCCATCGGCATCGAAGTCCCGAACAAGGACCCGCAGACCGTCTCGATGCGCGAATGTATCCAGAGCCGCGCCTTTCAGGAGAGCAAGGCCGCGCTGCCGGTCGCATTGGGCAAGACCATCACCAACGAGGTCTTCACGTTCGATTTGGCCAAGGCTCCGCACATGCTCGTGGCCGGTGCAACGGGTCAGGGCAAGTCCGTCGGCCTCAACGCCATCATCACGTCGCTGCTCTACAAGAAGCACCCGTCGCAGCTCAAAATCGTGTTGGTCGATCCGAAGATGGTCGAATTTTCGGTCTATTCCAACATCGACAAGCACTTCCTGGCCAAGCTCCCCGATGCCGAAGACCCCATCATCACCGATGTCTCGAAGGTCGTGCAGACGCTCAAGAGCCTTTGCGCCGAGATGGAGGACCGCTACGCGCTTTTGCGTGAGGCCGGTTGCCGCAAGTTGGAGGAATACAACGACAAGTTCATCCACCGCCAGCTCAACCCGAACAAGCACATCGACGCGCCCATCGGCTCGAAGGAGGGCACGCACCACCACTTCCTGCCCTACATCGTTGCCATCATCGACGAGTATGGCGACCTCATCATGACCGCCGGCAAGGAGGTCGAGCTGCCTATCGCCCGTATCGCCCAGAAGGCGCGCGCCGTGGGCATCCACATGATCATCGCGACGCAAAGACCATCGGCCAAGATCGTGACCGGCATCATCAAGGCCAACTTCCCGGCGCGCATCGCCTTCCGCGTGTCATCGGCCACCGATTCGAGCATCATCCTCGACCAGTCGGGCGCACAGAACCTTGTGGGCCGCGGCGACCTCTTCATCTCGTTGGGCGACAAGTTCGAGCGTGTGCAATGCGCCTTTGTCGATACGCCTGAAGTGCAGCGCATCAACAAGTTCATCGAGGAGCAGCAGGGCTATCCGACGTGCTACATCCTGCCCGAGCCGAAACCGGACCCGAACGATGCCGCCGCGATGGACGAGGGTGGCGCATCGGCCGTCGATCTGAACCAGCTCGACCCCTTGTTCGACGAATGTGCCGAGCTTGTGGTCGCCTCCGGACAGGGTTCGACGTCGATGATTCAGCGCAAGTTCGGCATCGGCTACAACCGCGCCGGCCGTATCATGGACCAGATGGAGGCCGCCGGCATCGTCGGCCCGTATCAGGGTTCGAAGGCGCGCGCCGTGCTCGTTGAGGGTGTCGCGGAGTTGCAGAACCTGCTGGAGGATTTGAAGAACAGGTGAGGAGCGTAAGGCTTGGGAAGATATGACTTGTATATGTGCGATTATATTAGGCATATCCAACGACAATGCACTTGCTCTTCTTTGGGATAGCGAGTTGTTCAACATCAACACTAAATGATGTCTTGTAACCTCCAAAAATCTGCAAATGTTAACGAAATAACCTCCGAAAATCTGCAAGTTCCTCATCTTTCTGTCGTTTGGAATGAAATTGATAAGTAGGTGTTTAGATAGTCATTGGACCTAAAGTCAAGGTTGAGTTGTGCGCCTAAGGGTGAACAAAATGAAAAGAGGATGTGTCTGCCTGACGCATCCTCTTTTCATTTAAAAATACTCTTCCGAAAAAAAAGAAGACAGTAAGCCTATGAGCCGGGTTCTGTACCGCATTGCTGCGGCGTCTGTCATCAATCTCGACCCGATTTCTCAATCGGGCTCCAGCAATCTACCCCTCGGCATCGGGCGGGCAGCCCTTAATCAAGAATTGCTCTCAATCGCCGATATACATGATCTTACAACCCACGGGACGTACAGCCACGCCATGTTGCCATGTGTGCGGTGAGCTCTTACCTCGCCTTTTCACCCTTACCCTTGCGGGCGGTTATTCTCTGTTACGCTGCCTGAACATTGCTGCCCACCGGTCGTTAGCCGGCATGGTGCCCTGTGTTGCCCGGACTTTCCTCCCGTGCCGAAACACGAGCGACAGACCGTCCTGCTGCCTTCTTGGGTCGCAAAGATAGTTAAAATCTTTTAAAGAAAAATAAACAAATCTTATTTTTCCCCAGCCCTTTCCGCTTTTTTATATTAAATGTTAAAATTGCGTCTTCAATTAACTTAATTATCTTAAACTGCGCTATCTTTGCATCGTCAAACGTAAGATTTTCGTAACAATTAAAACATAACGACTATGAAGACAAAACAAATGCTTGGGCTCCTTGGAGCCATGTTCTTGGTGAGTGGATTGACCGCCACAATGACGTATAAGGTGATGGAGAAACGCACGGTGCAGGAGTTGGCCGATGGACTTGCGGCAAACGACGGCAATTCGCATCTCGTCCAGTTCACGCCTGCGGTGAGCCGCGGCTCGGTCACCGACAACGACTTCACGCAAGCTGCCGAAAAGACGGTCAACGCCGTCGTCGGTGTGCGCAACCGTCAGATGGTCCAGCAGCAGCAATACCAGTCGATGGACCCCTTCTTCGACTTCTTCTTCGGCAACCGTGGTTATGGCCAACAGCAGCCGCAACAGAAGGCACGCGAGGGCTACGGTTCGGGCGTCATCATTTCGGCCGATGGCTATATCGTGACCAACAACCACGTCATCGCCAATGCCGACCAGCTCACCGTCACGCTCAACGACCAGCGCGAGTTTGAGGCAACCCTCGTGGGCACCGACCCGACGACCGACATTGCCCTGCTCAAGGTCGATGCCAAAGATCTGCCGACCATCGCATTCGGCGAGAGCGACAACCTGAAGGTCGGCGAATGGGTGTTGGCCGTGGGCAATCCGTTCATGCTCACCAGTACGGTGACAGCCGGAATCGTGTCGGCCAAGGCCCGTCAGATCGGCATGGGTCAGCGTAGCAGCGGCAACCAGATGAACATCGAGAGCTTCATCCAGACCGATGCCGCCGTCAATCCGGGCAACTCGGGTGGCGCACTCGTCAACACCGCCGGCGAACTCGTCGGCATCAACACGGCCATCTACAGTGAGACAGGCAACTACGCGGGTTATTCGTTCGCCGTTCCGTCGAGCATCGTCAATAAGGTCGTGGCCGACCTGCGCCAATACGGACAGGTTCAGCGCGCCGTCTTGGGCATCCGCATCCAGGAAATCAATCCGGAACTTGTCGAGAAGGAGGAACTGAAGGAGAGCGAAGGCATCTATGTGGCCGAGGTCATGGACAATGGTGCTGCGGCCGATGCAGGCATCAAGAAGGGCGACGTCATCACGTCGATCGACAAGGTGAGAATCAAGAACTTCGGCGTCCTGCAAGGTGAATTGGCCCGCCACACCCCAGGCGAGAAGGTTCAGGTCACCGTCGATCGTAAAGGCAAGAACGAGACCTTCACCGTGACGCTCAAGAACAGCGACGGCAACACCGAGATGCGCACCAAGAAGGGCATCGACGCCCTGGGTGTCAAGTTCGAGAACCTCTCGGCCAAGGATCTTCAGAAATACGGCGTGCGCAAGGGCGTGCTGGTCAAGAGCGTCGAACAGGGCGGAGCCTTCGCCCGTGCCGGTGTCCACGAGAAGTTTGTCATCGTCAAGATCAACGATGTGGTTGTCTCATCGGACAAGGAAATCGAGAAGGTCTATAATGACCTGACCACCAACCGCTCGGCCGACCAGGATCCTGTCATGTTCATCGTCGGTGTCTATCCGAACGGACGCGCCGCCTACTACGCCGTCGATCTGAGCAAGTAAATCATCTCGTTTTCAAATATTCATTAAACAAATGCAGCCGCTGTCGGAATGACGGCGGCTGTTCGTTTTGTTCGTGTGCGTCCGATGTCGGTTTGCTACGCGGATTTTCAGTCCCAGAAAAAAGTCCAAATGGTCGATTTCTTGTCCATTTCGGCCAATGTGGACAAGTTGCCGTAGTCTTGCAGTACGTCTTCGCTATATGCAAATTGTTCTTCTGCCAGCGTCATCGTGTCGCCGTCGGCTGCTTCACAAGGTTCGGCCGTGCCGACGATGTCACCTTGGAAATTTCCACTTCTGAATCGCACAAAAAAAGGAACCGGCATCGACGTCGGTTCCTTTCTATATTTGTGGCCAATGGGCATCGGCCATGAAAATGGATCACAGCGGATAGTCCTCGAAGGCGTAGAGCACGGTCGAGAGGTAGCGCTCGCCGGTGTCGGGCAGGAGGGCAACGATTTTCTTGCCCTTGTTTTCCGGACGCTTGGCCAATGCGATGGCACCGGCAACCGATGCGCCGGATGAGATGCCGACCAGCAGACCCTCGCTCTGAGCCAGTTCGCGAGAGGTGCGGATGGCGTCGTCGCTATCGATGTCGAGCACTTCGTCGATGTATTGGCTGCCGTAGGTCTTGGGGATGAAGCCGGCGCCGATGCCCTGAATCTTGTGCGGGCCGGCAGGCTGTCCGTTCAGTACGGCCGAAGTCGATGGTTCGACGGCATAGATCTTGACGTTAGGGTTCTGCTCCTTCAGGTAACGGCCGACGCCGCTCACGGTGCCGCCAGTGCCGACGCCAGCCACGAAGATGTCAACTTTGCCTTCGGTGTCGCGCCAGATTTCTGGGCCTGTAGTCGCGTAGTGACGTTCGGGGTTGGCCTGATTTTCAAACTGTTGCAGGATGATGCTGCCCGGAATTGAGTCGCGCAGCTCTTCGGCGGCCTTGATTGCGCCCTTCATGCCGTCTTTGCCAGGAGTGAGACGAACTTCGGCACCGTAGGCGGCAACGAGTTTGCGGCGTTCGATGCTCATCGTCTCGGGCATGGNNGCCCTGGATCTTGTGGGGACCCGGCTTGCCGCCCGAAAGGACCGGCGAAGTGTCGGGTTCGACGGCGTAGACCTTGACCGCGGGGTTCTTCTCCTTGAGGTACCTGCCCGTGCCGGACACCGTGCCGCCCGTGCCCACGCCGGCGACGAACGCGTCGACCTGTCCGTCCGTGTCGGCCCAGATCTCCGGACCCGTCGACGCATAGTGCGCCGGCGCGTTGTGCGGGTTGTCGAACTGGAGCGGGATGAAGCCCTTGTTCGCCTCGACGATCTCGCGCGCCTTGGCGATCGCGCCCTTCATGCCGTCCGCGCCCGGCGTGAGCACGATTTCGGCGCCGTACGCGGCCGCGAGCTTGCGGCGCTCGACGGACATCGTCTCGGGCATCGTGAGGATGAGGTGGTAGCCCTTCACTGCGCTGACGAGGGCGAGGCCGACACCGGTGTTGCCCGATGTGGGTTCGATGATGGTTGCGCCCGGTTTGAGCAAGCCTTTCTGCTCGGCATCCTCAATCATGGCGTATGCTATGCGGTCTTTCACCGAGCCGCCGGGGTTGAAGAACTCGACCTTGACGGTGATTGGCGTTTCCAGACCTTTCTGCTGCGAGAATTTGCTGAGTTCGAGCAATGGCGTGTTGCCGACCAGCTCCAAAAGAGATTTTGCGATGTTTGCCATAATGATTTTGATTTATTTGTTGATAATGAATCAGTTCGTTCGCGGTCGAGGGTTCGATGCCGATGGCGCATCGGCCAAGAATGGCATCGCCACTTCCGTTTTTGTGGATGCAAATATACGACAAAACAGAGATTATTTCCAATGCGTGTTGCGTCGTTCGGAAAAAAACACCATATTTGCCGACTAATTGGAAAACCTTTCTGTCAAACTGAGCAATATGGCACAAAAAAGCACAACATTTGGCGGTGGCGTCACGTTGGACGAAACCGACATCCGTATTCTGCGTTGCCTGCAGCAGGATGCCCGCCTTACCATCAAGGAGATTGCAGGTCAGGTCGATTTGAGCACGACGCCCGTATTTGAACGTATAAAGCGGATGGAGCGCGATGGCATCATCAAGCGCTACGTGACTGTGCTCGACGCCGAGAAGATACATCGCGGCTTTGTGGTGTTCTGTAGCGTCAAGCTGTCGCCCCTCAACCAGAAGGTCGCGCAGGATTTCTGCGATATTGTGGCCAAGATTCCCGAGGTGACCGAATGTTACAACATTTCTGGCCGATATGACTATCTGCTCAAGGTACATGCGCCCGACATGAAGTACTATCAGGAGTTCGTGCTCAACGTGCTCGGCCAGTTGCCGATGTTGGGCAGCCTTGAATCGACCTTCGTGATGGAGGAGGTCAAGAACGATTTCGGCGTGGCCATCTGAAAAGTCAAAAATTTGAGAATCGGAGATTTTTTGAGAACCGGCATCGGATGTCGGAAAAAAATCGCGTAGCACCTACTTATCATCTCATTTATCAATTCGTTCATGGTTCCTTTAGCAGAAAGAATGCGTCCCAAGACGCTTGATGGATACATCGGCCAACGCCATTTGGTCGGTCAGGGCTGTGTGTTGCGGCGGATGCTCGATTCCGGCCGCATCTCGTCGTTCATCCTGTGGGGGCCTCCTGGCGTGGGCAAGACGACGTTGGCCAAGATCATCGCCCAGACGCTCGATGTGCCATTCTACACCCTCTCGGCCGTGAGCAGCGGCGTGAAGGAGGTGCGCGAAGTCATCGAACGAGCAAAGAAGGACAGTTTTTTTCATCCGGACAATTCGCCAATTCTCTTCATCGATGAAATACACCGTTTCTCCAAGTCGCAACAGGATTCTTTGCTCGACGCCGTTGAGCGCGGCATTGTGACCCTCGTGGGCGCGACAACCGAAAATCCGTCGTTCGAGGTCATCCGGCCGCTCTTGAGCCGATGTCAGGTCTATACGTTGCGGCCCATCGACGACAACGACCTTCTGGCATTGCTCGACCGCGTGCTACGCGAAGACGAGGTGATTTCCAAACTCAATGTGCGTGTGGCCGAGACCCAATCGTTGCTTCGCTACGCGGGCGGTGATTGTCGTAAATTCTTGAACATCATCGAATTGGTGACAAATACGTTTGCCGACAAGGCCGACGATTTCGACTACGTGGAAGATGACGACGAGGATGACGACGATGAGGCATCGGCCGACGAAAAAACGGTTGTGGCCGATGCTCCTGCCGCGCCCGAACACGTCATCACCGATGAGCTGGTCACCAGCGTCCTGCAAGAGAATCCGATGGCCTACGACAAGGATGGCGAGATGCACTACGACCTCGTGTCGGCCATGATTAAGTCCATACGGGGCAGCGACCCCGATGCGGCCATCTACTATATGGCACGCATGATTGAGGGTGGCGAGGATCCGGCCTTCATCGCGCGGCGTCTGGTCATCTCGGCCTCGGAAGACATCGGCCTTGCCAATCCGAATGCCTTGTTGTTGGCCAATGCCGCATTCGACGCGGTGCAGAAGATCGGTTGGCCCGAGGGACGTATCCCGTTGGCCGAGGCGTGCGTCTATCTGGCATCGTCGCCCAAAAGCAATGCATCGTACAATGCCATCAACAGCGCCTTACAGAAGGTCCGCGAATCGGGAAATCTGCCTGTGCCGCTCCATCTGCGCAATGCGCCCACGCAGCTGATGGCCAAGGAGGGCTACGGCAAGGGCTACAAGTATGCGCACGACTTCCCCGGCCACTTCGCATACCAGCAGTATTTGCCCGACGCGCTCGTCCAGGAGGGCGGCATGACGCAGAGCCTCTTCTACCATCCGCAGTCCAACGCGCAGGAGGACCGTCTGAAGTCCTATCTGGACAGCAAGTGGGGCGAGCGGTTCAAGTGAGAACTCCTAAAAATATCTGAACTATGGTTACTTTGCAAGGGGTGAATCCCAATATGATAGCCAACAACTTGAAGCCCTTCTTGCCGACACATCCCGGCGAGGTGTTGAAAGATGAATTGGAGTTCCGTGGCATTTCCCAGCGAGGTTTCGCCCAAAAGATAGGCGTTTCATATTCTGTCTTGAATGAGGTTTTGAATGGCAAACGTGCGCTCAATACGGAATTGGCCATGATGGTGGCCGCTGCCCTTGACGTCGATGCCGCGCCCTTGTTGGCCATGCAGAATGAATACGACATGCAGATGGCAGAGCGTAACGTGTCGTTCATGGAGAAATTGAAAAGCATTCGTCGTGTGGCGGCGGTTTTTTGATGCTTTCCAGATTCTTTTCAGTCGCTTAGTTAATTGATTATTATTTCATACAAAACTATGCTTTACAATAGAGAATTTACGCCCAATCGGATTTCTGCATTGGCGGCGAACGAGATTTTTGTGTTCGGAAGTAACCTGTCGGGGATGCACGGTGGCGGTGCGGCCTTGATTGCCTACGAACGCTTCGGCGCGATTTGGGGGCAGGGCGTCGGCATGCAGGGGCAGAGCTACGGCATACCCACCATGCAGGGCGGAGTGGAAACCATACGTCCGTACGTCGATGAATTTATCCGCTACGCGGCTCAGCATCCCGAATATAAGTTCCTGGTCACGCGCATCGGTTGCGGCATTGCAGGTTTTTCCGATGCAGAAATCGCCGTTTTGTTCCGCGATGCCATCGGCCATGAAAACATAATTCTGCCCCGGACGTTCGTCGAAGTATTGGAACATGGCGATTGCTGAAGTCGTGGCCGATGTGCCAAAAAAACATCAAAAACGGCTTGCACTGTCCATTTGTCAACGGGAGTATGCAAAAGAAAACGTCTGTCTTGCGAAAATCGAAATTCTTCGGGCAAATTGATACTCCATTTTGCAAAACTGGCTATCTTTGCGCTCGTGTTTCTGTAAAGGTATCGCTCAAGTGTTATTTTTATGCAGTTTCGAGGGTTATTTTTAAGAAACTTAATCAATTTGTAATCGTTTAATTATTAAACATTTATAATAATAATCCTAAAAGATGAAAAAGTACAACTTTTATGCAGGACCCTCGATTCTGAGTCCATTTGCAATCGGTGAGACTGCTAAGGCAGTAGAGAATTTCGCAGGCACAGGTTTGTCGATCCTCGAGATCTCACACCGATCCAAAGAGTTTCAGGCAGTCATTGACGAGGCCAATGCGCTCATCAAGGAGTTGTTGGAGGTTCCAGAGGGCTACGAAGTGCTCTTCTTGGGCGGCGGTGCCAGCCTCCAGTTCTACATGATGCCTCTCAACCTGCTCAAAACCAAGGCCAGCTACATCGATACCGGTACATGGGCTCACAATGCCATCGGTCAGGCCAAGCTGGTTGGCAACGTAGAAGTTGTAGCATCGTCGGCAGATCAGAACTATACCTTCATTCCTAAGGGATACAAGGTTTCGGCCGATAGCGATTATTTCCACTACACGAGCAACAACACCATCTACGGTACTGAGATTCTCGAGACTCCAGAAGTAGGTGTGCCGCTGTGCTGCGATATGTCATCTGACTTCATGTCGCACCCAATCGACGTGAGCAAGTTCGACTGCATCTATGCCGGTGCACAGAAGAATGTCGGTCCTGCTGGCGTGACCATCGTCATCGTCAAGAAGGACAAGCTGACCAAGACCGGTCTGCCAACCATGCTTGACTACCAGACCCACGTCAAGAAGGGCTCTATGTTCAACACTCCTCCATGCTTGCCAATCTACACCTGCTTGCAGACCCTCAAGTGGTACAAGGAGCTGGGTGGCCTGAAGGTTATGGAGCAGCGCGCCATCGAGAAGTCGAACATGCTCTACGACGAAATCGACCGCAACAAGCTCTTCAAGGGCACCGTTGCCGTTGAGGATCGCAGCCGTATGAATGTCTGCTTCGTCATGAGCGACGAGTATGCAGAGCTCAACGACAAGTTCTTCGAGTTCGCCAAGGGCAAGGGTATGGTCGGCATCAAGGGCCACCGTTCAGTAGGCGGTTTCCGTGCTTCTCTCTACAACGCAATGCCAAAGGAGGGCGTTGAGGCACTCGTAGCTTGCATGAAGGAATTCGAAAAGTCTATCTAATTAGCAAAAATAAATATCCCCCGGCTCTTCCCCATACGGGGCAGGGTCGGGAATGTTCAATTTTAGCGATTTGGGGTGAAAAAGTCGCGTAGTGTTGCAGGCTGCCCCATCGCACATAAAAAACTTAAACGATGAAAGTTTTAATCGCAACTGAAAAGCCTTTTGCTGCTGCTGCCGTCAAGGCTATGGAGGAGGTTCTCACAGCAGGTGGAATCGAAGTGGCAAAACTCGAAAAATATACAGAAAAGAAGCAGCTCCTCGAGGCTGTAGCCGATGCTGATGGCATCATCATCCGTTCGGATATTGTCGATGCAGAGGTGCTCGACGCTGCCAAGAACCTGAAGCTCGTCGTCCGCGCCGGTGCAGGTTACGACAACATCGACCTCGCAGCCGCTACGGCTCACAACGTAGTCGCAATGAACACCCCAGGCCAGAATGCCAACGCCGTTGCAGAATTGGTGTTCGGTATGCTGCTCTTCCAGTGCCGCAACCAGTTCAGCGGTGCTGCCGGTACAGAGTTGAAGGGCAAGACCCTCGGCCTGCACGCTTTCGGCAACGTAGCCCGCAACGTGGCTCGCGTAGCTCAGGGCTTCGGCATGGAGGTTTATGCCTACGATCCATTCCTGACCAAGGAGCAGATTGAAAGTGCCGGCGTCAAGGCTGTAGCATCTATCCCAGAGCTCTACAAGTCTTGCCAGTACGTTTCGCTGCACTGCCCTGCAACAAAGGAGACCATCGGCTCAATCAACTACGATCTGCTCAAGACCATGCCTAAGGGCGCTTGTCTGATCAACACCGCCCGCAAGGAGGTTATCGACGAGGCTGGCGTTATGAAGCTGATGGAGGAGCGCGACGACTTCAAGTACATCGCCGATGTCAAGCCTGCTACGGCCGACGATTTCGTTGCCAAGTTCGGTAACCGTGTGTTCTTCACTCCAAAGAAGAGCGGTGCCCAGACAGCCGAGGCCAATGCAAATGCCGGTATCGCAGCTGCCAAGCAGAGCGTCGGCTTCTTGAAGGAGGGCATCGATCGTTTCCGCGTAAACTAAGTTGTAACTGCAATTTCTTTATTGCGAATGGTAGGTTCACCGTACGGAACAGTCCATTGACAATAAGGAAATTAACAATGACCAATGAGGCAAACGAAGGCAAACAACGAGTTTGATCCCTTCCTGAACGAGTGCCAAACCTATGTTTGGGAATGGTATATCCCGGAGCACAAAGTGCGCTTCGGGATACCTTCGTTGAATAGCCTTTGGGAAAGCGACTACGACAGCAACATCAAGCTTTCCACCATGCTTGAGCGCGTCCATCCTGACGACATCGAGAAGATTTTCGTGCGACCCAATTCGCCGATTTATCGTAGCGACAAGATGTTTGAGGTCGATTTGCGGCTCAATGTGGCCGATGTGCTTGTGCCGGGCGGAAAGAGTTCAGGCGAGTACGAGTGGTTCGGCTTTCGTGGCAAGATTGTGCGACGCGACGATTCAGGCAAGCCTGTCTATCTGCGCGGCATCGCCATCAACATCAACCATCGCGTCAAGGTGCAGGCGAAATTCATCGCCACAAAAGAGCGTCAAATCCAGTCGCAACGGCAGCACAACAAGTATTGCATGGGAGTGATGCAGGAGTTCAACGCATTTCTGTCGAACGTCGCAAGCCGCGCCAACAGCCTCATCACTGACGACATCTCACGCGAAGAGCGTCTGATGATCATGAATCGGCTGAAGGAGCAGGGCACAAGGCTTATGGAACTCGTTGACCGTGCGCAGCGTGTGGCCGGCGATGGCACATTGGACGAGAACATGCACTTGCAGACCATCCAGTTGTGGGAGCACATGGCCGAGTTGCAACAGGTGTATGCCTTGCGCTATCCGGAGGGGAGAAAAGTCTATTTTTCCAATTTGTACGACAGCGTAGAGATGTCGGTCGATGTCAAGATGCTCGACATGTTGCTCGAAAACGTCGTGCATTGCCAGATGCGGAGCACCCAGACCGGCTATTTGACACTCACGTATCAGGTGTTGGACGACGAACTGATCCAGTTCAGCGTGACCTGCACCGAAAGTGTGGCGCAACTTGGCAACTTGGAGATGGTCTTGACCGATGGCGGAATGAGCCTCAGTTTGTGCCGCCTGTTGGCAAAGCGTCTGTTCGGCGACGTCGAAGTGCGCCTCACCGACGACCGACGTCTGCACTACATCATCACCCTTCCGCTCAATGCCGCCCAGGCCGCATCGAAGACGTCGGCAATGTCCGATTCGGGAGCAGTCGATTCTTTCGACGACGATTTTTTGTCAGATGGTCAGGCACGAGCCGAGATGTCGCTCGACGAAAATGCAACGCCTGTCTCGGTGCTTGTCGGGTCGAACTCGACGATGTCGATATTCCGCCACCAGCATCTTTTCCGCGTAGAGGTGGCCGAGAGCACTGACGACGTGTTGTCCATCTGCGAGCAGAGCGATCCGGACATTGTCTTCATCGACTACAACCTGTCGGGCAAGATGCAGATCGACCAGACGATAGAACGAATGCACGCACTGCATCCCGAAACGCCGATTGTAGTCACCGCGCAATACGCTACGCGACCATTGCACCACCGTGTGCGGCAGGATGGAGCTCGCTATCTGCTCAGCAATCCGTTGTCGCTCCGCAAAGTCAATTTGATGATCAACAAATATCTGAAATAACCCAAAAACCAACTAAAAAGAATATATGGCAAAAGTACGTCCATTCCGCGGACTTCGACCAAGTGCCGAGCTCGCTCCTGTAGTTTCTTCACGTCCATACGATGTCCTTTCGTCGCAGGAGGCATTCGACGAGTGCAAAGGCAACGAGAAGTCGCTCTATCATATCATCAAACCGGAAATCAACTTCACGCCAATCTGCGACGAGCACGACCCAAAGGTCTATGATTCCGCCGTCGAGCAGTTCGCCAAGTTCCAGAAGAACGGCTGGCTGAAGCAGGATGCCAAGCCTTGCTACTACCTCTACAGCCAGACGATGGGTGAGCGCACTCAGTTCGGCCTTGTGGTTGCCGCCAATGTGCAGGACTACGTGAACGGCGTCATCAAGAAGCACGAGTTGACCCGCGCCGACAAGGAGGAAGACCGCATGAAGCACGTCCGTTGCCTCAACGCCAACATGGAACCGGTCTTCTTCGCCTTCCCCGACAACGACGTGCTGGGCGAGGTGATTGCCAAGACCGCAGCCAAGCCATCGGTCGAGAAGTTCACGTCGGCCGAAGGTTTCGGTCATGAGTTCTGGGTCATCGACGATGATGCTCTGATTCAGAAGATTACCGACGCATTTGCTGCCATTCCATATCTTTATATTGCCGATGGTCACCATCGTACAGCTGCTGCTGCCCGCGTCGGCCTCGAAAAGGCACAGAACAACCCGAACCACACGGGCGACGAGGAGTACAATTTCTTCCTGGCCGTCTGCTTCCCGGCTTCGCAGCTCAAGATTATGGACTACAACCGCGTAGTGAAGGATCTGAACGGCCTCACCGACGAGCAGTTCCTTGCTGCATTGGCCGAGAATTTCGATGTCGAGAAGAAGGGCGCCGAGGAATATCGCCCGAACAAGCTGCACAACTTCAGCCTTTATTTGTCGGGCGAATGGTACAGCCTGACTGCAAAGGCCGGCACATACGACGATAACGATCCGATCGGCGTACTCGATGTTTCGGTTTCGTCCAACTTGATTCTGGACAAGATTCTGGGCATCAAGGATTTGCGCCGTGACAAGCGCATCGACTTCGTGGGCGGTCTGCGTGGCCTCGGCGAGTTGAAGCGTCGTGTTGACAGTGGCGAAATGAAGGTTGCATTGGCTCTGTATCCGGTTTCTATGGATCAGTTGATGGCCATCGCAGACAGCGGCAACATCATGCCACCAAAGACGACATGGTTTGAGCCGAAACTGCGTTCGGGGCTCATTGTTCACAAATTGGATTGATGCTTGAAGGATGGAAGAATTGCGCTGCATAATTCACTACGTGAGAGGGCTGTTCGCTCATGCTACGGAGACGTGGAAGGCGTTGGCTGAACCCGACGAACCTGCCGCCAATCTGGAGTACATGCAGCGCAACTTCTACTATCCGCTGCTTGGCGTCGGCACATTGCTTATTTTCATCTTGCATGGTAATGGCGTGATGCTTAATTCGCCGTTGAAGAGCGACGATCCGTTCAGCCTTGAATTCGCGTTGCGTGGTTCGGTGGCCTTCGCGTTGAGCTATTTCGCAGGTCCTCGTCTGGCTACGTTGATTATCGGCTTTTTTTGCAACAGATTGGCAGCCATGCAGTTGGATAGGCGGAAATTGGAGGTCTTCGTGTCGTACAACATGGGATTGCTCATCGTGTTCGACATGATTTGTGCCTTCTTGCCGAATCTGACATTTCTGACTTTGATGTCGGTGTATGTGCTCTATGTCGCATTCGAAGGTATCGACAACTTCATGCAGATCAGTCGGATGAGAGGTGTGCTTGCGGTGGTATCGTGCGTTTCGATTTACGTTGCGCCGCACATCATCATCTCGGTTTTCAGGTTGTTCAGGTGAGCCGCGCCAATTGCTATAAATTGAATATTAGAAATGAGTAAGCAAGCAAAGAAAAATTCTGCCAATGTGGTCAATATCCGCAACAAAAGGGCGACGTTCGACTATGAGGTGCTCGACACCTACACGGCCGGACTGGTGCTTACGGGCACCGAAGTCAAGTCGTTGCGCGACGGCAAGGCGGGTCTGACCGACACCTTCTGTCTGATTGACAAGGGCGAGCTCTGGCTGAAAAATGCCTACATTGCGGAGTATTTCTATGGCACATACAACAACCACAACAGCCATCGCGACCGCAAACTGCTGCTCACACGCAAGGAGCTTCGCAATCTGGCCAACGACAGCAAGGAACCAGGTCTGACGATAGTGCCGTTGAGACTCTATTTCAACGAAAAGGGACTTGCAAAAATCGACATCGCGCTCTGCAAGGGCAAGAAGCAATATGACAAGCGCGACAGCATCCGTGAGCAGGAATCGCGTCGAGAATTGGATCGTGCAAAAAAGGATTTCGGAAAGTATTGATGGAATATCCAAGCCAACTGCTGACCAATGCGGTCGATGAATTTGCCAAGTTGCCCGGTGTCGGGCGCAAGACGGCATTGCGGCTTGTGTTGCACTTGTTGCGGCAGGAGCCGGCTCGAGCCTTGCAGTTGGGCGAAAGTCTGATCCGCCTGCGCAACGAGGTCCATTATTGCCGTGTGTGCCACAACATCAGCGACAGCGAAGTGTGCAGCATCTGCTCCAATCCGCAGCGCGATTCCGGCATCCTCTGCGTCGTGGAAAACGTCAAGGAGGTGATGATTGTGGAGGCTACGCGACAATTCGGCGGGTTGTACCACGTGCTTGGTGGCCTGATTTCGCCGATGGACGGTGTCGGACCTCAGCAGTTGCAGATTGACAGCCTTGTGGAGCGCATCCGAGCCGCAAAACCGACATCGACGCCTGTGCGCGAAGTAATTCTGGCACTGTCAACCACGATGGAGGGCGACACGACGAACTTCTACATTTTCAGGAAGTTGGCCGAGTTTCCGGACTTGCGCATCACGACATTGGCGCGCGGCGTGGCGGTCGGCGACGAATTGGAATACGCCGACGAGATAACGCTCGGGAAGTCTATCCTCAACCGCACACTATTTACCGATAGTTTTGCCAAACAACCGTAAAATATGATGAAACGACATATCGCATTTTTCGCCCTCGGGCTGATGATTGCCACGTTGTCCGCACAACAAGTTACGCGCGTTCACGTTGGCGACAACCAGAACTACGGCATTACATACAGCTTGCCGGCCACATTGGTTCGTGTTACGGCCGATGCCACTTGCACCACAGTCCGCGCCGGAATTTATGCGCCGTATGCCGAGAAGTACCTTGGCGTGAAGGATGCACCGATGGAGGATATGGTGACGTGGACCATCACATCGGTTGACATAAAAGCCGAATCGGAGGCCGATACTACGCGAACTTTTCACGTGAATTTCGGCGAAAAAGTCGTCGCTCCCACGTTCTATCTCGCTCCGGGCGGCGTGTTGGCAGGCATCAACCGCGAGCCGGAAGCCATCGGACATAAATGCGAAAAAGTCGTTATGGCCAATGCCGACACACCAGCCGTCCATGCCGTTGACGTGATGAACGAGGAGTTGCTGAAGGCCGGTTCGAAGTCGAAGCAGGCAGAAATTGCCGCTCGACAGATTTTTCGCATACGTGAGAGCCGCCTCAACATCCTGACGGGCGACGTTGACAATTTGCCGGCCGATGGAGCATCGTTCCAGCTCGTGCTCGAAAATTTGGCCGCACAGGAGGCCGCCTATATGGAGCTCTTCACGGGAACATCATCGACCACAGCAGTGCATCGCGACTTCGTCTATCGCCCCACGGCCGAGGGCAACGACGTCTTGTTCCGCTTCTCGCGCCATTTCGGTTTCGTTGCGGCCGATGACCTTTCGGGCGAACCCTATCGCATCGGTGTGACGGTGACCGACGACAAACGCAATGTGCCGGTGCTTACCGATGCCAAAGGCAAGGCCAAGCCACAGGCATCTGGAGTGGCCTATATCGTTCCGGGACGTGCCCAGGTGACCGTTTCGCACAAAGGAAATCGCGTAGCGCAAGGTGAATGGGCGATGCCGCAGTTCGGTCATGTAGAATATCTGTTGCCCACACAATTCACCGACAAGAAGAAGCCGGCGTCGGCATTGTTCGACCCATTGACCGGCGCATTGCAATTGTTTCAAACTGAAAATTGAAATCGTTTCGCATGAAGAAGACATTATATCCGCTCATCGTCGCATTGAGTCTCGCCATCTTTCTGTTAGTGGGCATAATGATCGGCGAACGACGTGCCTCGGCCTACAGCGGGCTTGAATATGTGCCACAGTCGGACGCATTTGGCGAGACTGAAGGCGGCATCTCGTCGAGCGAGGCATCGACCAAATTGACGTATCTGTTCGACCTTTTGCGCGACCGCTACGTGGATTCGCTCGACCTGAAGGGCCTTGTCGAGGATGCCATTCCGGTGTTGGTCGAGGAACTTGACCCGCACAGCAACTACATCCCGGCCAGCGACCTTGAAGAGGTGAACGAGCAGCTCGACGGCTCATTTTCGGGCATCGGCGTGCAGTTCAACATCCAGCAGGACACCGTTATGGTCATTCAGGTCATCGCCGGAGGTCCGTCGGAAAAGGCTGGCGTGATGGCGGGCGACCGCATCGTCACGGTCGATGATTCAACCTTCTGCGGCAAGGGCATCTCCAACGACCGTGTGCTCAAGACCTTGCGTGGCCCGAAAGGCTCGAAAGTGAAGCTGGGCATCCGTCGAGCATCGGCCGACGAATTGCTTGAATTTGAGTTCGAGCGCGGCGACATTCCGGTCAAGAGCGTCGTGGCAAACTATCTGGTTGACAGCATCGGCTATATCCGCATCGACAATTTCGGCCGCAACACCTATCAGGAGTTTTTCACATCGCTGCTCACTCTGCGCAGCCGTGGGGCAAAAGGCTTCCTCATCGACTTGCGCGGCAACGGCGGCGGCTATCTTGAGGTCTGCATCGCTATGGTCAACGAATTCCTGCCGAAAGGCTCGCTCATCGTCTATACCGAGGGTCGCAGCCAGCAGCGTCAGGACGTCTATGCCGATGGTCGGGGCAACTTCCAGCAGCTTCCAGTTGTGGTCATGATCGACGATTGGTCGGCATCGGCATCGGAAATCTTCTCAGGCGCCATGCAGGACAACGACCGCGCGACAATCGTCGGCCGCCGCTCATTCGGCAAGGGTCTTGTGCAGCAGCAATATGAGTTGAACGATGGTTCGGCATTGCGCCTCACGGTTGCCCGCTATTACACGCCATCGGGCCGCTGTATTCAGAAACCGTACGAGATGGGCGAGCGCGAGAAATACTTGATGGACGTCGTCGAACGCTACAATCATGGCGAGTTCTACAATCAGGACAGCATCCATCTGGCCGATTCGTTGCGCTACGAGACCGTCGGCGGACGTGCCGTCTATGCAGGCGGCGGCATCATGCCGGACATCTTCGTGCCGGGCGATACCAGCTACGTGACTCCGTACTACAACCGGTGCGTCAACAGCGGCGTGATCTATTCGTTCGCCTTCCAGTACAGCGACCGCCATCGCGACGAATTGGGCCACTTCAAGTCGTTCGACGAGATGGAACAGTACCTGCGCAAGCGTCAGCTGCTCAGCAAGTTCGTCGAATATGCAAATCCGAAAGTCAAGGCCGATGCCCGTTCGTTGGCACGCAGCGGCCGCGAGATAGAGTGCCTCATCATGGCCTATGTGATGCGTCAGAGCGGCTACGAGGACTATTTCTATCAGATGTTCAACAGCAACGACAAGACCTATCTGCGCGGACTCCAGGTGATTCGCGACGGTCAGGCTTGGCCGAAAATCAATCCATAAAACGCAACGAATATGCCAAAGCAGGAACAACTCGACAGCCGCTACTTGCGCATGGCCCGCATCTGGGCCGAAAACAGCTATTGCAAGCGTCGTCAGGTCGGTGCATTGTTGGTAAAGAACAACATGATTATCTCCGACGGCTACAACGGAACCCCGACAGGTTTTGAAAACGACTGCGAGACGCCGGAGAATACCTCAAAGCCGTATGTGCTCCATGCCGAGGCCAATGCCATCTCGAAGGTGGCAAAGTCGCACAACAGCAGCGACGGCTCGACGCTCTACGTGACCGCATCGCCCTGCATCGAATGTGCCAAGCTCATCATTCAGTCGGGCATCAAGCGCGTGGTCTATGGCGAAGAATACCGCATCACCGACGGCCTTGACCTGTTGCGCCGCGCAGGCATCGAGTTGGTCTATCTGCCCAATGTCGCATCAAAAGAAAAGCAGAACAATAAATGAATTGAAATCAATAATTATCAAGGTAATATGACATTGATCGATGGAAAGGCAACAGCTGCTGCCATCAAACAGGAAATTGCAGCCGAAGTCCAGCAAATGATTGCAGCTGGAAAACGAGCTCCGCATCTGGCCGCCATTTTGGTGGGCCACGACGGCGGCAGCGAAACTTACGTAGCGGCCAAAGTGAAGGCTTGCGAGGAGTGCGGATTTACCTCCACATTGCTCCGCTTCGAGGCCGACATCACCGAGGCACAGCTCTTGGCCGAGGTTGACAAATTGAACAAGAATCCCGAGGTCGATGGTTTCATCGTGCAGCTCCCGTTGCCAAAGCACATCGACAGTCAGAAAGTCATCGAGGCAATCGACTACCGCAAGGACGTTGACGGTTTCCATCCGGTCAACGTCGGCCGACTCTCAATCGGTTTGCCGTGCTTCGTCAGCGCAACGCCGATGGGCATCATGGATTTGCTCGACCGCTATCACATCGAGACCAAAGGCAAGCACTGCGTCGTCTTGGGTCGCTCGAACATCGTCGGCAAGCCGGTCGCCACGCTCATGATGCAGAAGGCCAATCCGGGCAATGCTACGGTCACCGTCTGCCACAGCGCATCGGAGAACCTGAAGCAGATCTGCGCATCGGCCGACATTCTCATTGCAGCCATCGGATCGCCGGAATTCGTCACGGCCGATATGGTGAAGGAGGGCGCTACGGTGATTGACGTCGGCACTACGCGAGTTCCGGATGCCTCAAAGAAGAGTGGATTCAAGTTGAAGGGCGATGTCAAGTTCGACGAGGTGGCTCCGAAGTGCTCGTTCATCACTCCAGTGCCAGGCGGTGTCGGCCCAATGACCATTTGCAGCCTTATGAAGAACACCTTGAAGGCAGGAAAGGGCATCGACTGGTAAATGCAAAACAATCAAATATAACCCAAAATAAACACAAAAAACTAAAGTCACATGAATTACAAGAAAAGAAAAAAATCGGCCTTGATTTTGATGGCGTCTATCCTGATGACTTTGCCATGCGCATCGTGCAGTAACAACAACACCAAGGAAGACGCAAAAGTCTATGTTGACCTCGGATTGCCAAGTGGAACTCTGTGGGCTATGTGCAATGTCGGTGCCGACAGCCCTGAGAAGCCGGGCGACTACTATGCCTGGGGTGAGACCAAGACCTATGGTGAGGAGGATCAGAGCAATATGATGAACTACAACTACGCTGGTTCATACGTAAAGACTGCCTACAACTGGTGCACCTACAAGTTCTGCGAGGGTAGCGAAACGTCGATGACTAAGTATTGCATTTCGGCCGACTGCGGTGTGGTTGACAGCTTGCGCATGCTTGAGCCTGTCGACGACGTCGCAACCGTCGTTATGGGCGAGAATTGGCGTATGCCAACCGAGAAGGAATGGAAGGAACTTCATGCCTCATGCACCTGGACATGGGTTGCAAACGGCAAGTCGTCCGGCTATAAGGTTACTGGTCCGAACGGCAACAGCATCTTCTTGCCAGCCGCAGGTGCCCGTTTCAGCAAGGGAAATTTGAGCGATGTCGGCGAATATGGCTACTATTGGTCAAACTGCGTCGGCCGTTCAAACTGCTACAATGCTTATTGTATGCGTTTCTGCGAGGCCATCATCGAGACATGCAGTATTCACCGTGGCTACGGCCGTTCAGTTCGTCCGGTGTGCAATCCGGCTTCATCCGTCAAGTAAAGTCTTCACAGTGTCCGGCGTAGGTAATTCTTTGAGCTACGCGGATTCTTTGTCCGACAATTGAAAAAAAATAGGCCAGCGGGTTCGTCCTGCCGGCCTATTTTATTATTTTTGTTTGTGCTTCTTTGGTGCGATGTTTTTGCCTTTCTTCTTCTTCTCCAACTTCATTTTCTTTTTGAAGTTCGGTTTCGACGGTTTCTCCGAAAATTCGATTTTGGCGCGTTGCAGACAATCCTGATATGCGCTGTCGGCCAACAATCGCGAAAAAGCCATGCTTGCGGAGAGCATTCCGGCCTCGATGTCCGATTGGTAATGATAACCCAAAACTACGCGACTGTGGCAGATGTCGTAGCCTATGCGGGCGATTTCATTGCTGTGTTCGGGGTCGATGACTGTGAGCAACAACGCAAGCGACCACGCGCGTACGGAATGTCCTGACGGATAGGATGCGAACGGACTGTAAGCCTCGTTCTTGGGGTCGGGAGTCGGTTCGTTGAAGTATGAGTACGGCCTTTGCCGGGCGAATTTCTCTTTCGATTCGGAGATGCTTGCGCGGACGTCGTTGATGGTGCCGGCCATGAGCTGCGCCAAAATCGGGTGGCTCTTTTTGCTGAGTTTCCGGTTCACGGCCGGGCTGAACCGCTTCATGTAGTAGGCGACGCTGGTGCTCACATCGGCCAATGCGGTGTCAAGTCGCGTAGTGAGACGCTCAGCCTTTCCCTTAACGTAAAAAATGCTGTCGCGCACAAATTCAGGGTCGGTTGGCGATGGAGGCACTGGCAGAAACACTATGCCCGAAGGCATATCTTTGGCCGCCACGAACGACGGCGCAGCCTCTTTGGGTTTGTTTTGATTGACTTGGATGGTGTCTTGTGCCGTCGCCGAAATGGCGAACAGGGCGAGCAGAAGCATTGTCTTTGATCTTTTCATCATATTGAATTTGTCGGGTGCGATGTCGTCATCGAACCTCTGAATTTGAGGTGCAGTTGCTATCGAATTTTGATTTTTGCGACATTAAGCGAGGTGCAAAGATAGTCATTTTTCGTGAAAATTCGGCTCGTTGCCATGTCAAGCCCTTGCGATGTGAACAATTCGGGTGAAATGATTGCAAAGTGATAGTCTTGTTGCACAAAACTGTTAATCTTTTATTTTGTATTACAATCGGTTGCGCAAAATCGTATCGGACAAAAAGTTGCCAAATAATACAATAAGAATTGTCATTCAAACCTCTAAAAAATGCGAAAAAATATAAACTCTGGTTAAAAAAAATGAAATTTGATTGAAATATTTGGACTATTCTTTATAAACAATTACCTTCGCGGCGAAAAAACAACTATTTACCATTGCTAATATTCTAATCTTTTTGCATCATGAAAGAACATCTGTTTATGTGGTTTGCGTTTTTAATAACGTTGCCGCTGCTGGCATTGGTAGGTGTATCCTCCTTTGCTGAGCATTGAAAGATTTATGAATCTTTCGTTTGGAGAGTTCTAAACATTTAGGGTTATCAAACAATAACGTCGTTCCAATTCGGGAGCGACGTTATTGTTTTACCATATACGTAAAAATCGGCGTATAGCTCATTTTGCA
>DFJU01000028.1:0-4379 GCA_002373755.1 Bacteroidales bacterium UBA3663
GGTGCTGTACTGTTGGCACGAGGCATAAAATCAGTGTTCAGGAAATCTTCGAACTCGGTAGGGAACCAACCGTTCTTAAACATTACTGGTAACATAATAAATACCTCCTATAATTAATTAAGTTAAACACTCTTGTTTGGATGCTTCGGCTTTCGCTTCAGCGTCCGATTCCCCATTAAGCAAAGAGCGTGCCAATTGTGTCCGGAAGGACAAAATGTCCAACTGTCATTTCACTTCGGCCACAAATGTCCCATCGGCCATTTCCGTTTCGATGATGTCGCCAGAGTGCAGGGTTTTGGCCGATGTCAGAGCCTTGCCGTTCAGTCGTGTTATGCTGAACCCGCGTCGCAGAATGTTTTCGGGCTTGGAAAGTTCGATTGTGCGGTCGATGAAATCCAAGGTCTGCGCCTCTTTCTCCATTCGCATTCGCGCGAGCATTGAGATGCGTTCGCGCATAAGGGCCAATTGGCTCAAGTGGCGGCCGATGCTCAGGTGTTGCCCTTGCACCGTTTGCTCAAATTGCTTCAGTTGGGCTTGTTCGGCCTCCATCCGGTCGCGTAGCGCATCGGCCATAAGGTTTTGCAGGTTTTCCAATGTGCTGAGTTCGTCTGCCATGCGGTCGATGAGGAAGGCCGCTGCAGCCGTCGGCGTCTTGACCGACAGGTTGGCTACGACGTCGAGCACCGTGCTGTCGCGTTCATGGCCGATGCCGACTATGACGGGCAGAGGAAAATTGGCGATGTTGAGGGCAAGCTCGTAGCTGTCGAAGCTGTTCAGGTCGGCCACAGCGCCGCCGCCACGGATGATGACGACGGCATCGAACAACGTGTAATGGCTGTATATCCTGTCCAATGCCGCGATTACCGATTTCTCGGTCTGTTCGCCCTGCATTTTTGCTGGGAAAAGGTGCGTGTAGAAGTGCAGACCCCATTCGTTGTTGGCCAGTTGGTGGCAGAAGTCGCCGTAGCCCGCGGCTGTGTCGGCGCTGATGATGGCAATGCGTTGCGTCGGACGTGGTAGCGGTAGGCTCCGATTTGCGTCGATCATGCCCTCGTCGGTCAGTCGTCGGATGATTTCCTGCCTTTTGCGCTGCATTTCGCCGATGGTATATGTCGGCTCGATGTCGGTAATCGTGAGCGAGAAGCCGTATGCCTCGTGCATCGTCACTTGCGCCATGACGAGCACTTTGATGCCTGCCGCGAGTGCTTGTCCTCCGGTGCCTTGTTCGAATGTCATCTTGATCAACGGCCAGCGGTTCGCCCATATTATGGCCTTGCATCGCGCCGTCGTCGCCCCTGAATTGGCGTTTTTTTCGATGAGTTCGAGGTAGCAATGTCCATTGGACGCAACTCCGAGCTGGGCAATTTCGGCAGTAACCCAAACCGGCGATGCGAAGCGTTCGCTGACCGCACGCGCAATTTGGTGGTTCAATTCGTAAAGCGATATGGAATTCTTCATCGTGGATGCTTGTAATGAGGATTTGGTCGCGTAGTGCGATGGCAAGTTGCGAAGGTAATGGCTTTTCCGCAGGCCGCCAAATTAAATGTTGAAATCCTTTGCGGCTCAATGAAAAATCTTTATCTTCGCGCTGTAATTTTTAATCATCATGTTTGATTTCATTACTTGGACGGCACATCCCGTCATCTTCCAGTTCGATACTTTTTGGGGAACATTCGCATTGCGCTGGTATGCGCTGATGTTTATTGTCGGATTTGCCATCGGCGTCAAACTCATGGAGCGGTACTACCGTTTGGATGGCAAAGATCCGGAACGCGTCTATCGTTTGTTCCTCTATTGTTTTTTTGGAACGCTTATTGGCGCGCGTCTGGGCCATTGTCTGTTCTACAATCCTGATTATTATTTATCGCATCCGTTGGAGATTCTGATGACGTGGAAGGGCGGTCTGGCAAGTCATGGTGGCACTCTGGGCGTGTTCATCGCCGTTCTGATGTATGCCAAGAGCGACAAATTGCCGGCATTGTTCGTGCTCGACAGGCTGGGCATCGCCGTCGCACCTGTAGCCGCGTTGATTCGCATCGGCAATCTGTTCAACCATGAAATCTACGGCCACGTCACATCGTTGCCTTGGGGCTTCCGCTTCATCACCAATTTGGGCGCGTACGAGGCAGGTCGTGAGCCGATTTTCACAGAACCGTCGCACCCGACGCAGATTTACGAGGCGTTGTGCTATTTGGCAGTTTTCGGAATCAATGCATTTTTGTATAAGAAGTGCGATGCCGGCCGACGTCCAGGCCTGCTTTTGGGCAGTTTCTTCACTCTGGTGTTTGGCAGCCGTTTCTTCATCGAGTTCATCAAGAATGTGCAGGAAGATTTTGAAGAGGGAATGTTGCTCGATATGGGTCAGCTGCTCAGCATCCCGTTCATCGTGGCTGGCATTTGGCTGATTGTTCGAGCAAAGCGTCGGCCGATGGTCACCTTCGAACCTGCATCGACTAAAAAATAAATTTGAACCGACTTTTATCAATTATATATATGTTACAGGTAGCACCGTCGTTGTTGAGCGCAGATTTTGCGCACATGGACAAAGAGATTGAATGGCTGAACCGCAGCGAGGCCGACTGGCTTCATTTCGATGTGATGGACGGCAGTTTCGTGCCCAACATTTCATTCGGATTTCCCGTCATGGCTTCAATCAAGAAGGAGGTCGAAAAGCCGTTCGATGTGCACCTGATGGTGGTCCATCCAGAACAATGGTGCGAGACGCTGTCCAAACTCGGCGCGCGTATGATGACCGTACATCAGGAGGCTTGCCCCAACCTGCACCGCACCGTGCAGCAGATACATGAGGCCGGGATGATGGCTGGCGTGGCAGTAAATCCAGGAACGTCTATTTCTGTGCTTGAAGAGGTGATTGACGACATTGACCTCGCGCTTGTCATGACAGTCAATCCGGGCTTCGGCGGACAGAAATTCATCTCGTCGATGCTCGACAAGGTGCGACGCTTGCGCCAGATGATTGATGCGCGTCATGCTCATGCGTGGATTGAATGTGATGGAGGCGTGAACCTTGAAACGGGCCGAGTGCTGAAGGATACTGGTGTCGATATTCTCGTCGCTGGAAACACAGTGTTCCGTGCCGATGACCCAGTGAAGATGGTGCATGAGCTGAAGAATTTGTAAGTAATAATGATATAATCAGTTTGTTTATAAACTCAAATCATAGCCAATGAAGAAATAAACAACGTAAAATAGACATAGAAAAAATAAGCGTCCGCTTAGAATCTTGTTCTTGAAAATTCGCCAAATTTAAAGAGCAGCAGGAGTAAAAGCTTGGATGCTCACGCTGATGGCGTGGGCTTTTACTCGTATTATGCTGCATAGGTGTTTGGCGATACCTCAAGAACGTAGACGAAAGTAAAGTCCACGTTTTTTTTGCGTCTATTTAGGTTGTATATAAACATTTTCTAATCTCTAATAATTACAAAAGATGAAACACAAAAATCTTTGGCCAGCTCTGTTGATGCTGGCAGCCTTGCCCCTTGTGGCAAGTTGTGGTGATGATGACGATGATCCTGTCGTCAAGAAAGAAACTGTTGATGCCAATGGGCATGAATACGTTGATTTAGGCTTGCCCAGCGGTTTGTTGTGGGCAACAATGAACATTGGTGCGGCCGCTCCTGAAAATAGTGGCTACTATTTTGCCTGGGGTGAGACTAAGACTAAATCGAAATACAATTGGTACACGTATGAACATTGTGAAGGAGATCAACATTCATTGACAAAATACAACGAATATGCAGATTATGGAACGGTTGACAACAAGGCTGTATTGGAATTGTCCGATGATGCTGCTCATGTTGTTTGGGGTGGCGATTGGAGAATGCCGACTATAGGAGAGTGGCAGGAACTGCTTGATAATTGCATGATTGAATGGGTTGAGGATTACAAAGGCAATGGAGTGTCCGGTCGGCTGGTGACCAGCAGTGCAAATGGAAATACACTATTTTTGCCTGCGGCCGGTTACCGTTCTGATTCTGAGTATAAAGGTGTTGGTATTCTTGGCTACTATTCGTCTAGTTCGGTCGGCCTTGGTCATGGTGGGGCGGATAATATGTACTTTGAATCGAGTCGTATGCTGGATATGTCCGTATATCGTTATGTAGGACAAAGCGTTCGCGCCGTGCTTGATGCTGAATAAGCCCCATCGGCCATAAATGAATCATCCCCATTGTCGGTTGCTGTATTGCAATCCAAACAATGGGGATATTTGTTTTTACAATGTATGTTGTCGTTGGGCGGTAGCCATTTGCGTTCTGGATTCGCGTAGTTGACGGATTTAAGTCGTTTAAAATCAATGAAAGATTGTCTCACGACAACCTTTCATCTACATTACCTTAAATCTAATACCATGAAAAACA
>DFJU01000028.1:4428-12168 GCA_002373755.1 Bacteroidales bacterium UBA3663
ATGAAAAACACGATGCAAAGATAAGGGATTTTTTCGCACTGCGCAATACTTTGCACAAAATCTTAAGCCTTTTTCACACCTTTTAGCAATTGACGCGCTTCTTTTGCTTGATTCGGTTGTCAAAAGTGTCGGCCGATGCCAAAAAATCGCGTAGCAGGCACAAAAAAACACCGCCTTGCGGGGCGGTGCTTATTGTCGGTTGTCCGACGATTTATTTTGCCTTTGCGTAGCGCTCGTTGAGCAGCTTGAGCACGTCGGCTGTGATGTCGTACTTCGGATTGTCAATCAAGAGATTGTCGTTCATCGTGTTGGTGAAAATCAACTCGAAGTGCATCTTCTCGTTGTAAGCCTTCATGAAGTTGCGGATTGTGTCGTTCAGGCGGACATTCATCTGAGCCTGCTGCTGGGCGAGGTCGTTCTGCAAGTCGTAGTTGAGCTTGTCGAGTTCCTCCTTCTTTTTCATCAGACGTTCCTGCTCGCTGCGGGCGCGGTCTTCGCTCAGGAAGGCGTTGGTCTGAACCTTGCGCTGGAATTCGGCGACTTCCTTCTCCAGTGCCTGAGCCTTGCTGTTGATGCTTGCGCGGGCCTCTTCGGTCTTCGACATGAGTTCCTCGTTCAGGTCTTTTGCAAATTCGTAGTTGACCAGCAGCGAGTCAATATTGACGTAGGCAACGGGGAGGCGGAGCGAATCGCACATGGCCATTGGTGTCATTGCCGAAGTCTGTGATGCATTGTTGCATGAGGTGAGAGCTCCAGCCAGAACTCCTGCCAGCAAAGTAGCACAAAATGTAAATTTCTTCATTGGTGTTGTGTGTTATGTTATTTCTTGTGTTTTGTCCGATGGGTCTCGTCATACAGCCCTTTGTGTGTGCGTTCCTGCCAATCCTGCGTCTGTACACAATGGATTCCGCGGTCGCGCATGGCTTTATTCTGGCTTACGTGCGTGTTGGGAAAATGGCCGTTCTTCTTCACCAGAATCGTGATTGAAAGAAGTGCGAAGGCTGCCAAAACTATTCCCGCCGAAATGATGATTGTTGACCACATTTTCTTATCTTTGCACCGCTGAAACGAAGCCTTTTTGGCCTCGTTTTGCCGAAATGCGGCGCAAAGGTACAACAAAAAAAATCGCCTTGCAACTTTCGTTTGGGAGTTTCGGATAAAAACAGAATAAAACATAAAACATTTAACTTTTTTTATAATTTTGTCAAACTATGGAAATCAAAAACCTTGCGCCAAACATCGTCTGGAGCATCTTCGACGGCATGACGAAAGTGCCGCGTCCTTCAAAGAAGGAGGAAAAGATTCGCCGTTGGCTGGTTGACTGGGCAGCTGCCCACAATGTGGAATGTCGCGTTGACCGAACTGGCAACGTCCTGATGCGCGTTCCCGCAACTCCGGGCTACGAAGACCGTCCGACGGTGGTGCTTCAGGCGCACATGGACATGGTGTGCGAACAGAACTCCGGCGTAAACCACGACTTTGAGAACGATCCGATTGAGACCTTCATCGATGGCGATTGGGTGAAGGCGCGTGGCACGACTTTGGGTGCAGACGACGGCATCGGCGTGGCGCTGGCATTGGCCGTAATGACCGACCCCGATGGCAAGCATGGCCCGTTGGAGGCGCTCATAACTTACGACGAAGAGACTGGCCTGACTGGTGCCAACAACCTGGAGGCAGGCTTCATGACGGGCAAGATTCTGGTCAACATCGATTCCGAGACCGAGGGTCAGATTTTCATCGGCTGTGCAGGCGGCAAAGACACTTGTGCGCTGTTCCGCTATGCGCCGATTCCGGCTCCTGACCGCTACTACGCGAAAATCCGCGTTTCGGGGCTTGTGGGCGGACATTCCGGCAGCGACATCCACTTGGGCCATGCCAACGCCAACAAGGTGCTTGCACGGTTCCTGCTTGGGCAGCCCGATTTGATTCTGGCAAGTTTCTGCGGCGGAAATCTGCGCAATGCCATCGCCCGCGAAGCCGAGGCCGTGATTGGAATCCCGGCACGTCGCAAAGACCCGCTCGTGGCCGATCTGAACCAGTACATTGCAACCGTCGAGGACGAGGTGGGCGACATCGAACCCAACTTCCGCATGAACATCGAGACCGTCGAGCGGCCGGAACATGTCATCGAGCCGGGTGTGGCCGACAAACTTTTAGCAGCCTTACAGGCGTGTCCGCATGGCGTGCAGTGCATGAGCCGCAGCATGGCCGACTTGGTTGAGACATCGACCAACCTCGCATCGGTCAAGATGCCTGAGCCGGGCGTAATCCGCGTAGAGACGAGTCAGCGCAGCAGCGTCGAGAGCGAGAAGGAGGACATCGCGCACACCGTCCGCACCGTGTTCGAGCTGGCTGGTGCCGAGGTGACACAGGGGCAGGGCTATCCGGGCTGGAAACCGAATCTGAATTCGCCGGTTTTGGCCGTGTTCAGCCAGGCGTACAGCGACATGTACGGCAAGCAGCCTGAGGTGTTGGCCATACATGCTGGACTCGAGACGGGACTTTTCCTGACCAAGTATCCCGGCATGGACATGATTTCGGTCGGACCCACCATGCACGGCGTCCATTCGCCCGAAGAAAGGCTTTCGATTTCGTCGGTCGGACGCTTCTACGACTATCTGAAAGAGGCTCTGAGCCGCGTATGAATTATTTGGGGACAATATTTGTTCACTAGTGAAAAAGTGACTATATTTGTCCCCGTTTTTTTGTAAACTAAATTGCACGATATGAAATTCCAAGTCCTCAGTTCTGACCTTATGAGCCACTTGTCTGCCATCAGCCGTGTGCTGGTCAGCAAGAACTCGATGCCCATCCTCGAAAACTTCCTGTTTGAAGTCGGCGATGACACATTGACCGTCACCGCATCGGATGGCGACATCACCATGATTGCAACAATCGCGATTTCGGACGTTGACGGCACGGGCCGTTTTGTCGCCCCTCCAAAGACGTTGCTCGACCCGTTGAAGGAGTTGCCGCAGCAGATGATAAAATTCGTCGTTGACCCAGAAAACCTGGAGACTTATGTGTACTATGCCAACGGCCATTTCAACTTCATTGCAGGCAATGCCGACGAATATCCGACGCTCAAGCCCTTGCAGGAGGAGTCCAATTCGTTCTCGATGTCGGCTCCGTCGTTGCTCAGTGGCATCACAAGTACGATTTTCGCTGTTGCCGAAGATGATTTCCGCCCTGTAATGACCGGTATCTACCTCGACGTGAAGCCAGAAAGCTGCACTTTCGTGGCCAGCGATTCGAAGAAGCTTGTCCGCCTCATCAGCAATGGCATCAATTCGAATATCACCGCATCGTTCATATTGCCGAAGAAGCCGGCCAACCTGCTCAAAGGCATCTTGTCGAAGGATATGGCCGATGTTCAGATTGCGTTCGACGACAAGCGCGCGCAGTTCCAGTTCGGCGACTATCAGCTGAATTGCGTGCTCGTTGAGGGCAAATATCCGCGCTACGAGTCGGTCATCCCGAAGAACAACAACAACCGCATGATCATCGACCGCCAGTCGTGCATCAACACCTTGCGCCGAATCTCGGTGTTCGCAAGCCAGAGCTCGAATCTCGTCAAGTTCGACATCGACAAAGACCAGCTCATCATCAGTGCGGCCGATGCCGACTTCTCGATCAGCGCACAGGAAAAGTTGGCTTGCAGCTATGCCGACACGCCGATGCAGATCGGATTCCGCGCCAACTTCCTCATCGAGATTCTCAACACGATGCCGTCTGGCGACGTTGAGTTCCGCTTGGCCGAGCCATTCCGCGCATGTCTGGTGCTCCCGATTGAAAACAACGAGAACGAAGACCTGCTGATGCTCATCATGCCAATGCAATTGGCCGACTTCAATGGTTAAGCTATGCAGTTGAACCTGAAACGTCCGCTCATCTTCTTCGATGTCGAGGCTACCGGTCTGAATTTTGTCACCGACCGCATCGTCCAGCTCAGCTACATCAAGGTCATGCCCAACGGCGACGAGCAGGAACATACCTATCTGGTGAACCCCGAGTGCCACATTCCGGCCGAGACGACCGCCATTCACCGCATCACCGACGAGATGGTGGCCGACAAGCCGACCTTCCGCGAGCTGGCACGCAAGATTGCGCAGGACTGGCAGGGCTGCGACTTGGCCGGATTCAATTCCAACCGTTTCGACATCCCGATGCTGGTCGAGGAGATGTATCGCGCCGGAGTGGAGTTCGACATCGAAAAACGCCGCGTCATCGATGTGCAGAATATCTTCCACAAGAAGGAACCGCGCAACCTGTCGGCCGCCTACAAGTTCTATTGCAACAAGGACTTGGCCGATGCCCATAGCGCCGATGCCGACACGCGAGCCACCCTCGAGGTGCTCAAGGCACAGCTCGACCGCTACGACGACATTGAGAACGATGTTGAATGGTTGCAGGACTTCAGCCGCATCGGCAACACGGCCGACATCGCGGGCAACATCGTCTATGACAGCCGCAAACGACCATGCTTCAACTTTGGCAAATACAAGGGCAAGCCTGTGGCCGAGGTCTTCGAACGCGAACCATCCTACTACGCGTGGATGATGAACGGACAGTTTGCGCAATCGACCAAAAACTTCGTGACGAAAATCAAACTTCAGATGCTTTCAGACAAATGAAGAACTTCACAATGAGGATGTGCATATCGGCCCTGATATTCACATCCTCAATTGCTATCGGGGCACAGGAACTCGATGCGACGGTGAGCTTCAACACCCAGCAGATCGAGGCATCGCAGCGTGAGCGGTTCAACACGTTGCAGGAGTCGTTGCAGGAGTTCCTGAACGGCCAGCAATGGACGAGCGCGCAATTCGCCACGCAGGAGCGCGTGCAGTGTACGTTCTCCTTCACAATCAGCGAAATCACATCGGCCGACAACTACAAGGGTTCGCTCACTGTCCAGGCGCGCCGTCCGGTCTTTTATTCCAACTATCAGACCACGACGCTCAACTGGAAGGACGACAACATCGCGTTCAGCTACACCGCAGGGCAGAATTTCACGTTCAACGAGTTCAGCCTCGACAACGAACTGATCGCAGTGACGGCCTATTACGTCTATCTGATTCTTGCATCCGACTTCGACAGTTTCGCGCTCAAGGGCGGCGATCCGTATCTGCGCAAGTGCGAGAGCATCGTCAGCCAGATGCAGAGCTCAGAAAATCAGGGCTGGAAGGCGTTCGAAGACAAGAAAAACCGCCATGCAGTGGTCACGGCGCTGCTCGACGATGCACAGGCTGGTTTCCGCACGCTTTGGTACAACTATCACAGGCTCGGGCTCGATGCAATGTATCAGTCGATGGACAAAGGCCGCGCGCAGGTCACACAATCTTTGCCGCAACTGGCCGAGGTGCGCAAGGCCAATGCGCAGACGCCGTTGCTGAGCATGTTCATCGCCGCCAAACTTGACGAATTGCTCAACATCTACAGCGAGGCTCCCAAGTCGGAAAAACAGGAAGTTTTCAAGACTTTGCAGGACCTCTATCCGACCTACACGTCGAAACTGAACAAAATCAAGGAGGAATATAAGGAGTGATTCTTAATTACAAATTGCGGAAAATCCGCGTAGCGGAGTTTGTCGTCAATTACACACCTTTACACCATCCTTTTTAATCCATTTAAACGTCGTTTAATTATGCTTCAATCGCTCACCATACAGAACTACGCGCTCATTGAGCGGCTGGAATTCAACCCGACCCGTGGGCTGACCGTCATCACGGGCGAGACGGGTGCCGGCAAGAGCATCATCATGGGCGCCTTGGGGTTGATTCTCGGTCAACGGGCCGACGCAAAGACCGTGCGCACGGGAGCCGCCAAGTGTGTCATCGAGGCGGTTTTCGATGTGGCCGATTACCACTTGGAGTCTTTCTTTGCCGACAACGACCTCGAATATGACGCGCACGGCACCATCATCCGGCGCGAGATTGCGGCCAATGGCAAAAGTCGCGCCTTCGTGAACGACTCGCCGGTGCAGCTCACCGTGTTGAAGACGCTTGGCGACCACTTGATCGACATTCATTCGCAGCATCAGAATCTGCTCATCGGCAAGACGACATTCCAGCAGGAGGTCATCGACACGATGGCGCAGAACCAGTCGGAGCGTGCAGCCTACGTCGGCCAATACCACAAGATGCTCGACCTGCGCCGGCAGCTTGCCCAGTTGCAGGAGGCCGCAGCCCAGGGTGCGCAGGAGGCCGACTACATGCGTTTCCAGTTCTCGCAGCTCGACGAGGCCGCATTGAAGGCCGACGAATTGGCCGAGCTTGAAGGCGAACAGAAACTGCTCAGCCATGCCGAGGAGATCAAGAACGGCCTTGCGCAGATGTCCGACCAGCTCGACGGCGAAAACGAAAGCATCGTGCAGACCCTCAAGCGCCTGAGCGACGAGGCACGCTCGCTGAGCCGCATCTATCCGCCCATCGGCGACATCGCTACGCGAATTGAGAGCGACTACATCGACCTGAAGGACATTGCGGCCGACGTTTCAGCTCAGGCCGACGAAGTCAACTTCGACCCCGAACGCTTCGATTTCGTCGAGTCGCGCCTCAGCCAGCTCTATTCGCTGCTCAAGAAGTTCGGCAAGGAGTCGGTGGCCGACCTCATCGCTCTGCGCGAAGAGCTTGACGAGCGATTGCAGCACATCGACAACAGCGACGAGGAGATTGCCGCCCTGCAAAAACAGCTCGCCGCACAGACCGCCGCCACCGAAAAGGCCGCCGCTGCCCTTGCCGCCACGCGTCGTGCATCGGCCAAGAAATTTGAAAAGGCGCTGGTCGAGAAAGTGGCCTATCTGGGTATGCCCAACGTGCAGTTTGAGGTGCGCATCGAGCCGCTACGCGATTTTTCCGAGTCGGGTCGCGACGAAATCACGTTCCTCTTTTCGGCCAACAAGAACCAGCCGCTCAAACCGGCGGGCGAAGTGGCATCGGGCGGCGAAATCTCGCGTCTGATGCTCTCCATCAAGGCATTGATTGCCAATGCGAAGACGTTGCCCACAATCATCTTCGACGAGATCGACACGGGCGTTTCGGGCGATATTGCCGACCGCATGGGCCAGGTGATGCGCCAGATGTCGGAGCATCTGCAGGTCGTCACCATCACGCACCTGCCGCAGGTGGCCGGCAAGGGCGATGCCCACTTCAAGGTCTATAAGGAGGACAGCGCCGACGACACGATGACCCACATTGTCCGTCTGGATGGCGACGAACGCGTGCGCGAAATTGCCCGTATGCTCAGCGGCGCGCAAATCACCGAACAGGCCATCGCCAATGCCCGCACGCTGATGGCGTGATTCAACTACGCGAAAAACAACATCCTGCCCGCAACCTCATCGGCTGTGGGCAGGATTCGTTTTAAAGATGTCGTTGCGGGTCACTTACCCAACATCTGTCCGGAAAGCATATAGCGTCGGCCACCACGTTGGATGTGTAACTGATTGCTTTGCAAGACGATGCGCGCGACAGGAACATCGGCCGTAGAAATGCCGAGAGTGCTGATGGCGGCGGCTTCATCGGCCAACGACTGCGCGTAGTCGGGCAGGTGGAACGAGAGGTGCGGCGGCTGGTTGTAGGCCGATGTCTGCCAGACGGTTGCCATGCGGTACTGGTGGTCGTGCATCAGCGTGGGCAGGCTGTAGTCGGTCGGGTAGGGCGTCGAGAAAATCCACAGGTGCGAGCAGGTCGCGTAGTCGTAGTAGATCTGCTCCTCGCGCCAGTCGCCGAAGAT
>DFJU01000139.1 GCA_002373755.1 Bacteroidales bacterium UBA3663
CATGATGCGTTCGACATCTCGCTCGGCGCACGCTGGCAATGGGGCGGCGGGACGATGGCCGATGATGGTGTGGAGGGCGGCGGAGAGGCCACGACCCATGCCGTCTCGCTCGACCGCTATCTGGCTCACGAATTCGACTATCTGACCGCTCGGCAATGGTCGGCCGATGCCCAACTGCGCTATTCACGGCCAATGCCACGGCTCGGCGTCACGCCCTACGCCTCGCTCGACTACGGACGGCGGCAGGCGACATCGGCCAACGTCATTGCCGACGATTTCCACCAGCAATGGACGCTACGTGTGGGCTGCGAATTCTAAACCTGTAGAGACGCCACAGTGTGACGTCTCTACGATGGAACAAAACCGGACGGGACATTTGTAGAGACGTTTCATGAAACGTCTCTACGGCGGAACAGGAAAATTCACGAATAAAACAATATCAATCATTTTTTCTATGAAAAAGTCATTCTCATTCATCCTCGCCGCAACCGCGCTGCTCTTCGCATCGTGCGGCGGCAACAAGTCGAACAACGAGGCATCGGCCAACAACACCGCAGATGCCGCCAACGTCATTTCGGTCGATTCGCTGCTGGCATCGGCCGACAAACTCATCGACCAGAGCGTCACCATCGAGGGCGTCTGCACCCACACCTGCCGCCACGGCGCGACGAAAATCTTCGTGATGGGCAGCAACAACGACAACCTCATCCGCTGCGAGGCCGCCGCACTGGGCCGTTTCAGCAAGGAGTGCGTCCACAGTGTGGTGCGCGTCACCGGCATCGTGCGCGAAACCCGCATGGACGAGGCCTACCTGCAACGCTGGAAGTCGAACTACGAACAGGCATTGGCCGAACAGCAGGCTCAGGCCGAAGAGGGTCTGCAATCCGGTGCCGAGGCCGACGAGAAGGTCGCTACTTCGGCCGGATGCGAGACCGAGAGCCGTGCGCGCGGCGAGAAGGGCAACACCGTCGATGACAAGATTGCCGCCTACCGCGAACAGATTGCTGCCCGCAAGGCCGCCGAGGGCAAGGATTACCTCTCGTTCTACCACATCGAGACTACGGGTTATGAAATTGTACCAACAGAATAACAGACCCTAACCCCAACCTCTGCCCCTCAGCTAAAGCTTCGTCTTCTCGCTGAAAGATTATCAATCTTTCCATTCGCTGCGAGGACCCCGTTATGTAGGGGAAGGGAGTGGTTTGAAATCGTCTCACAAAACTCTGAAAATTTCAACAAATTGCTTAAAATCAGATTGTATCCACTCCCCCTCCCTCTGTAACGGGAGGGGGTTCGGGGGGTGGGTCTCTTCTTTAAAATTATGAATTCCGTCATTTCGTGTCAACATCTGACGCACTACTACGGCAAACGGAAAATCTACGAAGACCTCAACTTCGAGGTTCCAGAAGGCCGCATCCTCGGACTGTTGGGCAAGAACGGCACCGGCAAGACCACCACGATCAACATCCTGTCGGGCTACTTGAAACCACGTTCCGGCACGTGCCAGATCTTCGGCCAGGACATCCAGACGATGGATCCCGCCCTGCGCCGCCGCATCGGCCTGCTCATCGAGGGCCACGTGCAGTACCAGTTCATGAACATCGAACAGATCGAACGCTTCTACGCGAGTTTTTATCCCGGCCAATGGCGCAAGGAGGCATACTACGAGCTGATGGCCAAGCTGAAGGTCGCCCCACGGCAGATGATTTCGCGCATGTCGTGCGGACAACGCAGCCAGGTCGCCCTCGGCCTCATCCTCGCCCAGAATCCCGACCTGCTCGTGCTCGACGACTTCAGCATCGGCCTCGACCCGGGCTACCGCCGCCTCTTTGTCGATTACCTGCGCGAGTTCGTCAAGGCCGAGCGCAAGACCGTCTTCCTCACCTCCCACATCATTCAGGACATGGAGCGGCTGGTCGATGACTGTATCATCATGGACTACGGCCGCATCCTGACGCAACAGCCATTGGACACCCTGCTCGACACGCTGCACCGCTTCACCGCGCGCGTTCCCGAGGGCTACGATGTGGCCTTCTCCGATGCCGACCTGTTCCATCCGTCGGTCATCCGTGGCACGCTTGAACTCCATTCGTTCCTTTCGTCCGACGAGGTTTCGGCCCGGCTCACGGCCAATGGCGTTCCATTCAGCGACCTGCACTGCGAATCGCTCAATCTGGAGGACGCCTTCATCGGACTGACAGGAAAATACTGATTTCAAGCCGCTACGTGGCTTGAAATCAAGGTAATAGTTATCAGTTATTAGTTATTAGATAACAGCTAATAGTTATCAGTTACGAGTTATTAGTTATCAGCTTTGTCGCATCGGACATAATAACTAATAACTAAAACCTAATAACTTTTTTTTCAACGAAAAAAACCATGTTTTACAAAGAATATCTAAAAACGCGCTGGTACCTGCTGCTGATGCTGCTCACCACATCGGGCTTTGCGGGCTACGGACTGCTGCGCCTGCATCGCGTTGCGGCAGTGAACGGCATCGGCCACGCATGGGAAGTGATGCTCATGCACGACGTCGTCTTCATCGACCTGCTGGAGTACGTGCCGGTCATCTGCGGACTGGTGCTGGCCCTGATGCAGTTCGTACCCGAGATGTACCACAAATGTCTGAAACTCACGCTTCACCTGCCCGTGTCGCACCTCAAGGCCGTCAACCAGATGCTGCTATGGGGCGTGGCCGCAACCGTTGCGTGCGCCGTCGTCAACTACGCGATTCTGTGGGGCTACATGAGCCAGGTCTTGGCCAATGAGCTGTGGAGCCGCATCCTCTGGACCGCCCTGCCGTGGTATCTGGCCGGACTCGCCGCCTACCTGCTCGGCGCGTGGATCATCCTCGAACCGGCATGGCGCCGCCGCATCGTCAACATCGTGGTGGCCGTCCTCGTGCTCAAGGTCTATTTCGTGAGCGAACAGCCGATGGCCTACTTCGGTTTCCTGCCGTGGCTCGCGCTCTACACCATCGCACTCCTCTCGTTCAGCTGGATCAGCATCAGCCGGTTCAAGGAGGGCAAGGAATGAAATGAAAAAAATGTGACCCCCCTCCAACTCCCCCAAGGGGGAGGGATTAATCCTTAGAAACGAGGGGTATTATTGTAAATAACATTATAACTAATTCATACTTCCAATCACCTCCCCTCGGGGAGGTCGGGAGGGGGTCGATTTTATTTGATTATGAAAAAATTTGCCAATATCCTATTGTGCCTCACCGTCGTGCTGCTGCTCGTGTGGCAGTTGCCGTGGCTCATCAACTTCGTGAGCACGCCGTCGGGACATTCACCGTTCACGCTCTACAGCTCGTTGGCCGATGACTTCATCTACAACGACATGGGCGACGACAAGAAACTGCGCCGCTTCGGCACCAGCGGCCGCGAATACACCGAGGCCGAGACCGACTCGCTCCTCCCCTTCTTCTACATGCGCCAGCTTGTGGCCGACGGCCGTTTCCCCGACACCATCATGGGCCGCGCCGTCACGCCCCACGAAGTGCAGCAGAGCAACCTCATCGAACGCTTCAATCCGCGCGACGTCAACACCCGTGGCATCGAGCTCTATCCGCTGCTCGAAAGCATGCCGAAGCGCGTCGAACTCGCGATGCCCGACGACATGTTCCGCATCACGGCCGATGGCATCGAATTCGTCCGCATGGAGAGCAACGACGTTGACCGCGAAAAGAGCGAGCGTTTCACCAAGGCATTGGCCGACAAGGGCTTCCACTTCCCCGCTACGCGAGTTTCGGGCAATCCGTCGCCCCGCAAGTCGTACGACGAGGGCTACCTCCTGCTCGATGCCGACCACCGTCTGTTCCAGCTCAAGCGTTGCGCCAACCGTCCGTTCGTCAAGCAGTTCGACGTGGCCGACAGCATCCGCCTCGAGCACATCTTCATCTGCGAACCGAGCGGCCGCCAGCTACGCGGATTTGCCACCGACGACGCCCATCGTCTCTACGTCATCACGGCCGACTACCGCCTCGCCCCAACCGCCGTCGAGCACTTCGACCCGACCCGCGAGCGGATGCTCATCATCGGCAATATGATCGACTGGACGGTCTCTGTCACGGGCGACGATGCCGTCCGCTACTACGCGATTTCGGCCGACGACTACAGCCTCATCCGTAGCTTCGACCGCCCGCTGGACAGCAGTTCCGTGCCCGGCCTTCACTTCACGTCGGCCAACGACAACTACTGCTACCCGAGGTTCTGACGGCGTGAGCCATTGGCCATAGCCACGAAAATGAATCATGGAGACAGATGCCAACCATTGGCGTCTGTCTCTCGCGTTTTTATGCCGCACTTGCAACATGCGCCTTCCAATTCACATAAGCAGCAACGTCAAAATCGACGCATGAAAATGAAAAAAATGTGGGAAATCCCCCATTCCCATAAAAAAACGACACATTTGCATCGCAAACCGCATTCAATCAATCAAGAATGCAAGCCTTATCTGAAAAACAACAAAGCAAATCCTTCTGAAAATTTGCCTTGTAAGACACAAGATACAAACCTTTTTCACAAAAGATTACTTATTTCATGCCGTAAACGTGATTGATTACACGAAAGACGAAACAGGGAAAGTCATCTACAAGATTTTTGATCCAGTTAAAGGTTTCTGTGACTATAACATTGTTCCATACACTGATAAATAGAGGATATGCAATTATCCCCAAAAAATAAAACAATAATACTTATGAAACAAATTCTTACAATTACATTTTTTCTCTGTGCTTTACTTAGCAATGCACAAATTAGTGTCAATTCAAATCAATTAAACGGAACAAGATATAAACTTTTTTATCCAACGGAATCATACCGAACCGAAGAGATTGAATGGGCGGATAGTGCATTTTTTATAAAACAATATTATATGCCAGACATATTTGTGCATAATATTGCATCTTTTACAATAAAAAGGCCATACTATCTTTCCGATTCAATTCCAGCGGCATTTGACCACACAAAAGTAGGTTCTTCAACTTCTGGAAAATATCTTTTACTGTTCAACAAAAAATCGCAAACAATAACTTATTACACAATTGCCGCATTTGATGAGGCTACAATAAGTCTGTTCTACAAAATGCCAGATAAGGACAAAAAAGTAGATGCAAGTGATTGGGAAAAAAACTACATCAAAATTTCGCAATGTGCCCCTATAGAAGTGCAAAATGATGCGGTAAAATGTCGCTTAAATGCGAATGACCATACAGCACAAATCTTCGATTTTGGAGAATATGAACTGGAATTAGATGATAACAAAATTGATTCTCCTTCGACTTTCACATTCGAAGGAGAATCATATACCATCACTTCCGTTGCGGACTCTGCTTTTGCTGGTTGCACACAATTAGTTAGAGCAAAGTTACCAAATGGGGTTACGAAAATTGGCAAGTATGCATTTCGAGGGTGCAAGAATTTGGTGTCGGCCACCATGCAGGAGGGCATTCCATACATCGATACCGGCATGTTTGTCGATTGTGAAAAACTGACATCGGTTTCGATTCCGGAGAGTGCCACGCATATTTGGTCGCTGGCATTCGACGGTTGCAAGAGTCTGACCGAAATCACTTTGCCGTCGGGCCTCACCAAAATGGAAGGTGGCGTTTTCCGTGGTTGCACATCGCTAAAGACCATCACCAACCTTGCCACGACGCCACCAGAGTTGCGCGCCGACGGCACGACATTCAATGGCTTTGACCGTTCGCAATGCACCTTGATTGTGCCCAAAGGCTGTGCCGCGAAATACCGAGCGGCCGACGGCTGGAAAGAGTTCAAGAAAATCGTTGAAAAATAAATGCGGACAAGGAACTGAAAATCGGAGAGCGGCTCGTCTGCAAACGATGAATATCAGCGCCCTTCAATCACATTTACATTGTATCTAAATATCAAAAAAAAATGAAACAAATCGCTATAACTCTGTTGCTTTGTCTGTTTTGCCAATATTCTTTTGCACAAAAGGTTACTGGCCGATGGCACAGCTCCAAAGAGGTCACGGAACAGGTCAAAATGGGATATGATCGTTTGTCGTGTAGTTATAAGTTCAAGAAGAGCGGCAAACTGATTATCAAGATTGAGGGAGAAGAGACATTTGACCACAGCATGAACCATATTGACCAAAACTATGTTCGCCGTGGCATCATCAGAATAAAAGGCACCTATTCGATTCATGATGGCAAAATTACGTCTGTAGTCAAGGAGGATGGAATTGAATGCTATGCGACCGAATATACTCCGCCAGTAGAAGAAAACAACGTCAATACGGCATCTGTCTTTGCAGGACGAGACTGGAGAGCTGCCAATTATCAGGACACATATCCAGTTATCTTGCGTGCGAAACTGCGGGATTACAGTTTTCTGTGGAACTGGGACGAAGAACCATACACCGTAACCGGCAAGGAACTGAAAATCGGAGAGCGGCTTGTCTGCAAACGATGAATATCAGCGCCCTTCAATCACATTTACATTGTATCTAAATATCAAAAAAAAATGAAACATATCACTCTAATCCTGTTGCTTTGTCTGTTTTGCCATTGTTCATTTGCACAAAAGATTACGGGTCGATGGCACTGCACGGCTGAGACCATTTCGCAGTGTCGTCTGGGCTTTCAGGTTGTAAATTGTACTTACAAGTTCAAGAAGGACGGAACCATGATAATTAAAATCAAGGGCTATTCTTATGCCGGACAAAAACTCTATTCCGGAGACTACGAGCACCTTTACACTGGCGGTATGACAATCAAGGGGAGGTATTTTGTCCTGGATGGGAAAATTACGTCCCAAGTCACTAAAGAAGACATAGAGACCTACGCTTCCGATATCCCGAATACCACAGAAAGTGACAACACGCCGGCCTATGTCGCTCATGTTGAATACCAAGGTGAGGATCGCTATCGGAGCGTCAAAGAAATGGAGTTGCGCAGACGAGTTATGGATTATCCATTTCTTTGGGATTGGGACGAAGAGCCATACACCGTGACCGGCAAAGAACTGAAAATCGGAGAGCGGCTTGTCTGCAAACGATGAATGATCGGCCGCCGACCAAAAGGGAAAGGCACCGTCCGTAACCGCTACGAACAGTGCCTTGAATGATATAGATGATGAAAGACAGTCCCTACTTGACGTTCAGGAAGCCGCCGTCGCCGATGCCGACCGTAGTGATGCCGCCTGAGCCGTAGGTGACATCCACGGCATTATCGGCCGATGTGACCCTCATGCTGGTGTATTGCTGACTATTGGCAATGATGCCCTCCATTTCCATCGCGATGACGACGATGGCGGGTTGATGATATCTCTTTTTCATTGTTGCATATTTATTTGATCCGGTTCCACGGCCTTTCGCTGCCGTGGAATCGGGTTCAGTGTTTGATCATGATTTTTCTGTCGCTTGTGATGTAGAGCCCCTTTGTCATAGACGTGACGTGGCGGCCGGTCAGGTCGTAGATGGCCGATGACGAAGCCGGTGTCCTTGCTACGCGGATTCCAGAGATGACTTCAGCCTCGTCGAACGCCATGCGGAACTGCGCAGCTCCGGCTGCCTCGCCGTGTACGCGGAAGTAACCACGGAATGCCCGCATCCAGGCGTTGGTGAGCGTCGTCGGATTGTAGAGCGCATTGCCCGCACCCAACACGAGCACCGACCAGACATCGTCCGTGCCATCGCCGTCAATCTCGTGGATGTTGAGCGTCGGGACGAAATCCACGTAGTCGGTCGAGCTCGTCCCGTTGGCCGTGGCATCGACCGTAACGCCGCAGAACGTCGGATTCTGGACATCGGCCGTTGCCTTGATGAGATAGGGTTTGCCTGCCTCGATGCTTGTGGCCGATGTGAATTCCAGACCCAGCACCTCGTTTTCGAGCGTCGAACCCGACAGTTCGTAGAGCTGGACGTCTGAGCCGAAGGTCTCGGTCAACTGCGTGGCAGTCACATCGAACGGCACAGAGAGGGTGTTCCACTCGGTGTCGATGGTGCGGGCCGAGAGCGTGGCGACGACCGTCTGTCCGTCGAGGGCGGAAAGGGTTGCAGCGACATCGACATTGTCGGCCAGAAGCACGGTGTCGAGCGTCTCGAAGGTCACATCGAGCGTCGGATTCTTGACGTAAATGCCGGCACCGTTGGTCGCGTAGATGACGATGGTCAGCACGCCGTCATCGTCGGCATTGAAGACGTCGGCGAGGTCCCACGTAGCGGTCTCGAACACGGTTGACGACTTTGTCGTGGTGGTGTAGGTGCTGCCGATGGTGGTGATTGAACGGTCGGCCGAATTGTAGGTCATGGCCGACGACCACGTGCTGCTGTTGTAGCCGATGCCGCACTCGCCGACGCGCTTGCTGTCGGTCGAACCCGAGACGTTGAGGCCAAGCACCATCGAGCTGACGGATGTGTGGTTCTTGTAGGCCGAGGCATCGACCTGAAGATAGGCCACGTAGTTCACGCCCCAGCTGGCATTGAACAATCCGACTGTGCTGCCCGAAATCTTGTTGCAGCCCGTGCGCGCCACCTCGACTTCGCCATAGGCGGTTGCGGCGTCATCGTAGTTCACGTAGGTGAGGTGGAGCGACGATGCCGGGCAATAGCTCCATTGGGCATAGAGCGTCACGGTGGCATCGGCCACATCGGTCAGGTTGCAGACGTCGGCGCAGTCGGCGAACGATGTGCCTGAACCGTCGGCCGCAGTGTTCCAGCCCGCGAAGGCGTAGTTCGCGAGGGTGAAGGCGTTGGCCATGAGCGACTGCGTCTCGTCCATCGAGATGGTCTGGCTCGCCATCGTGCCGGTGCCGCCGTTGGCATCGAACGCAACGACGTATTGCGACGGTTCGCTGTAGGTCATGCTGAGTGTCGGGTTGGTCGCGTAGCCGCCCGCAGCCTGCGTCTCGTAGATGAGCAGGGTGAGCACGCCGTCGGCATCGGCACGGAATGCGTCGGTGATGTCCCACGTCAGGGTGTTGAAACTTGTGGACGATGTCGATGCGCTCCACTGCACGCTGCCGATGGTGGTGATTGAGCGGTCGGCCGTGTCGTAGGTCATGTCCGACGACCAAGTGCTGCTGTTGTAGCCGATGCCCCAGCACGTAGTTCGATTGTTGTCGGTCGAGCCTGAAACGTCGATGCTGAACTGCACCGTGGCGAGGTTGCCGACCTGCTTCAACGCGCTGGCATCGACCTGCACATATCCGATGTAGTTCACGCCCCAGTTGGCATTGGCAAAAGCCACGCTGCCGGACGAAATCTTGTTGAAGCCCACTTTGATTGTCGCCTGTTCGCCGGCTGCGGTGCTTGGATTGTTGTAATCGACGTTCGTCATCCGAATGGCGGTTGTCGGCGTGCTGCTCACCACGGGAATGGTGATGTGCGCCTTCTCGACGGTGAAGAAAATGGTCACTTCGTCGGTCTCGGCGAATGTGGCCGATGTGAAGTTGTAGCTATAGACGCGGCCCGACGTCGAGGTGATGGTGGCCGACATCGCGATTGATGTGCCGTCGAAGTTGAGCGTCATATCGACGTCGGCGCCCAGGCTCATGTCATAGCGGAAGTTGCTCCACGTCACGTCCGACCCATCGGAAATGGTCAGTGTCGGACTCGCGTAGCTGTCGCCCCAGCCGTAGTTGTCGGCGCGCAGCACGAAATATTCCGCGTAGTCGCTGCGGTCGGCGACGGAGTGGCCTGAGCCATTGGCCGCAACCAGAAGCCAGTTGTAGTAGTTCTGGGCGGTGGAGCCCCAGTTGGTGAACTGCACATTGTAGGTGAAGCCCTTCTGCAACGTGTAGCTGTCGGAGAAGGCGGTCCACCATGTCGAGCTGTTGTCGGTCGCGCCGATGTAGTCCTGCGCCGAATCATAGACCGTCAGATAGAGCATTCCGCCCTCGCGCACCAGCTTTGCGTTGCATCCGTCGGCCACGTCGCATTCGATCACGATGTCCGACAGGTCGCCGCTCACGCCGTAGAGCGTTCCGATGGGATATTGGCCGGAGGCGAGGCTCGCTGTCGAGTTGACCTGCAGCACCGGAGCGAGGTAGGTCGGGCCGTATTCCCAATCCTGCGAGCGGATGATGAGCCGCTTCATGTTCAACGCATCGCTCTGGCCGCCGCTGGCATCGACGTCGAACACTACGCGGGCGCCTTCGTGCAGTTCAAGCGTATCGATGGTCGCCGTGACATATTCCGTCGTGCCGTCGGCATAGCTGTAGTTAATGTTGAGCGTCGAACCGTACTCCATCGTCACCTTGCGGCCGAAAGTGCCTGCGGTGTAGAGCGCGGTGTGGCGGTTCATCCACAACGGGCTGTTGGCCAACGTGCCACGGAAGAAGAGCGAGCCGCCCCACACGTCGGTCGCGCCGGTGTAGGTGAAGGTGCGCGCCGTGAGTTTCAGCAAGCCGTCGCCCTGCTTCACGAGGTGCATCGCACCGGTGAGGTCGCCCTTGTAGTCGGTTCCACTGATTGTGGCACCGAGCTGCGTCTGCTGGTAGCTGTAGCCGATGTTGTCATTGTCGTTGTTGCCCGACACGACCGATGCCACATTCACCACAAGCAGTTTGGGCGATGCTCCATCGGCCGCAATGCCGTAGCTGCCCGCGTCGCAGATCATCACCTGGCTGTTGTTGTGTGCCGACGAAACGATGCCGTTGGCCGCGAGCTCGGTGCGGCCGCTGTTGGTGAGCGGCGGTGGTGCCACGGTGATGCCCTCCAGTTCACCCAAGAAGTAGCTCACGTGGGCCGGCTGGTTGTAGCCCTCGCTCTGCCATACCATGGCCTGACGGTACTGATGGTCGAACCAGAGCGACGGTATGCGGTGCGTGGTCGGGACGACTGTGGTGTAGATGCGGAACGAATTGTTGTCGCTGCAACGGGCCACGACCTCCTCGCGCCAGTCGCCCACGATGTCGCCGGCCGCGCAAGGCTGGTTCTTCGTGTAGTTGATCATGGTGCAGCCGCTGCCCGTGAAGAGTCGGCCGTATTCGGGACTGTAGATGGCCGGCGCGCCTTCGGTGCCCGGACTGTCGAGCACCTCTTCAAGCAGGTCGCCGTCCCAATAGATGCGGAAATTCAGGTGGCTCCAATAGAGCGCATCGCCCGTGCCCGATGTTGACGGACCGCCGGAGATGGCATCGCCCGTCACGGTCGATATGAGTCCGCTGCCGACCGAACGACCCAGACAGCCCGGGATGCTGCTCGAGAAATTGCCGGCCAGACATCGGCCGTCGTCATCGCTGCCCGTGTCGCGATGGTAAATCTCGCAGGTCGTGGCGTTGCGGTAGTTGTTGGACGGATTATCCTCGTTGCAGGCGAAGGTCTCCAGTCCCTTGCGGTATGGGTCGAGGTCGCCGGTGTGAGAGGCGTCGCCGTGGCCGAGGCCGGTGGTTGACAGGCCCTTGCCGTTGTCGTCGATCACCATCGAACCGTAGATGATTTCGTCGCGGCCGTCTTCGTCAACGTCGCCGATGCTGAAGTTGTGGTTGCCGTTGCCGTACCACGCACTTGACGCATCGTTGCACGACCATGTCCATCGCGTAGTGAGCGCGTGCGTGGTGGGATTCACGTCGAGGGCAATCATCTTGTGGCGCGTGTAGATGCCGCGGCCCAGATAGATGCTCGGAGTGCGGCCGTCCAGATAGGGTGCTCCCATGAAGTATTTGCTCGAACGATGGCCATAGTTGTCGCCCCATGCGGTCTTGACTGCGGCCAGATAGTTCGACACGGCCGTCTCGTCGGGGTTTGACCAGTCGATTGCAGTGCTGAACTCGCTCGTTTCCAGACGCTTCAGCGGGTAGTCCATCGTGACGTAGGGCGCTCCCGTCAGGCCATCCATATAGACCAGATATTCGTTGCCACAGTTGGTGAATGTCAAGTTGGCTGAGTGACTTACGCGGTTGCGGATGTTCTCGCCCGTCGAGCCGATGGTCACGGTCGAGCCGTCGGCCTTGTGGATCACCGTGTTGGCATAGGCGCGGTAGAGCACTTCGCATCGGCCGTCCTGATCCCAGTCGAAGGCGACGGCGTCCCACTGTTCGTCGGAGCCATAGACGGTGTTCGGGCCGCAGTCGATCCACCACAGCAGGCCGTAGCTGATGCTCGACGCATAGACCTCGATGTGGCAAAATGCGGTCGTGTTGTCGGTCGGAAAAAGGTTGTCCTGATCGGTCTGGTTCTTGCGCTTCACAATGAAGTCGATCTTGCCGTCGCCGTCCACGTCGCCCAACGAGATGTCGTTGATGGTGTAGTTCTGCGCGACACTCTCGCTGACGGTGTGGTTGCCGCACGCACAATAGATCAGCGCGCCGTTGCGGTCATAGACATCGGACACGGCAATGGACTTGTAGCGGTTGCCGTTGCCGTCGGCATCGCTCCAAACACTCACGGCGTTGCAGGCCGACTGCTCGACGCCATCGACCACGGCGCGCACGGTGTAGGTGCTGGCCGATGAACCTGACGCGTCGGCAAAATTCGACACCGAAAGCGGCTCGCTGTTGACGAGTGTGCCGTCACGGTAAAGGTTGTAGGTCACATCATAGTACTCGTCGGGCAGGATGCGCCACGACGCAAAGACTCCCGAACTGGTGGAAACAGCCACGAGGCCGCGATCCAGCGGATCCGTATGACGTTGAGCCATGACGCTGGAGCCCACACAGAGGAAAAGGGCAATCGGAATAGATACGCTTGCTTTCATGTTGTATTAAAATAAGTAAATAAATTGTATTTTTCAAAACAATCTTCGAGACACAATTCGGTATCGAATAAGGCTTTAGTTTTACAAAACGGCGGCAAAGATAGCGAAAAAAGCCAATCCACAACCACTTATGCAAGGCATCGCGCCCCGATTCGAGCCATTTTGCCGCCATCTGGGCTTGAAAAGCAACGGCCACTTTGCAATTTTCACTACGCGAGTATCTTATTGTATTTTATACAACAATTCACATCAGTCGGCATCAGGCAATCGGCAGACATGGTTTTGCCGCCGTCGGACATCGGCCGAAAAAAAATCGGCGCACACATTTCTGAACCGCTGCGAACGATATCTCGAAAACTTTCCGTATCTTTGCCCCTCAGTTTGAAATTAAGTTTAACCCACAATCTATAAAAATCATGGACGAACAGCTTATCAAAGAATGTACAGCCAAGGCTCAGGTCTGGCTGGGCGACGGTTTCGATGCAGAAACCAAGGCAGAAGTGAAGGCCATGCTCGATGCAGCCGACAAGACCGCCCTCATCGACGCCTTCTATCAGAATCTGGAATTCGGCACCGGCGGCTTGCGCGGCATCATGGGCGCAGGCACCAACCGCATGAACAAATACACCGTCGGTATGGCCACGCAGGGCCTTGCCAACTACATCAAAGCCCATGTTGAAGGGGCAAGCAGCGTCTGCATCTCCTACGACGCCCGCAACAATTCCGAGCTGTTCGCCCGCATCAGCGCCGAAGTCCTCGCCAACAACGGCATCGACGTCTGGCTCTTCGACGCGCTGCGCCCGACCCCGGAACTGAGCTATGCCATCCGTTTCAAAGGCGCCACGGCCGGTATCATGGTCACGGCCTCCCACAACCCCAAGGAATACAACGGCTACAAGGTTTTCTGGTCCGACGGCGGTCAGATTACCGCACCCGTGGACAAGGATGTCGTGGCGGAAGTCGCCAAGATCGCCGACCCTTCCGACGTCCGTTTCGAACCGGTCCCCGGCATCGCACCGGCACAGATCCGGATGATGGGCGCCGAGGTTGACGAGGCCTATCTGAGGGACATCACTTCCCTGATGCTCTCTCCCGAATCCGTCGCCCGCCATGGAGACCTCAAAATCGTCTATACCCCGCTGCACGGCTGCGGCGTACGCCTGATGCCCGCCGCCCTGGGCCGCATCGGCTTCCACAACATCATCCACGTCCCCGAACAGGACGTCAACGACGGCAACTTCCCCACCGTGGTCTCCCCCAACCCGGAAGAGCCGGCCGCGATGAAGATGGCCCTGGAAAAGGCCGAAGAGACCGGAGCCGACCTCGTGCTTGCCACCGACCCGGACGCCGACCGCCTCGGCATCGCCGTCCGCAACGACGAGGGCCGGATGGTCCAGCTCACCGGCAACCAGACCTGGTCCATGCTGACCTATTACATCCTGACCCGCTGGAAGGAACTCGGCAAGCTGGACGGGCGCCAGTACTGCGTCAAGACCATCGTCACGAGCGAACTGATCGGGGCCATCTGCGAAAGCTTCGGCGTCCCCTGCTACAACGTCCTCACAGGCTTCAAGTACATTGCCGAAATTGTCAAGCGGCTGGAAGGAAAAGGGGAATTCATCTGCGGCGGCGAAGAGAGCTACGGCTTCAACGTCGGCGAGTTCGTCCGCGACAAGGACGCGCAGGTGGCCGCGATGATGGTGGCCGAGTGCGCCGCCTGGGCCGCCGACCAGGGCCTCACACTGTATCAACTCATGCAGAAGATCTACTCCGAATACGGCTACCGCAAGGAAGGACTCGTCTCGCTCGTGCGCAAGGNNTCGTCCGCGACAAGTGCGCCCAGGTGGCCGGCTGCGCCGTCGCCGAGTGCGCCGCATGGGCCGCGGACCAGGGCCTGTCGCTCTGGCAGCTGCTCCACAAGGTGTACGCCGAATACGGCCTCTATGTAGAGAAGATGGTTTACATCGTCCGCAAGG
>DFJU01000152.1 GCA_002373755.1 Bacteroidales bacterium UBA3663
TGATGACCTTGCCCGTGATGTTGAGCGACTCGATGCGGTCGGGATAGATAGTTCCCTGAGCGAGCCACTTTGCATCCTTGATTTTCTGGGCTTCGGCATTGAACACCTCAACGAAGTCGCGGCCGATGATCTTGCGCTTCTGCTCGGGATCGGTCACGCCTGCCAAATCGGCAAAGAACTTTTCGCTGGCATCGACGCCAATCACATTCAGGCCGAGGCATTCGTAGTCGTGCATCACGTCGCGGAACTCGTTCTTGCGCAACATTCCATGATCGACGAAGATGCAGGTTAGGTTTTTGCCGATGGCCTTGTTCAACAGGACAGCTGCAACCGAGCTGTCAACGCCGCCCGACAGGCCGAGGATGACGCGGTCGTTGCCCACCTGAGCCTTCAATTCGGCCACAGTGGTATCGACGAACGATGCAGCACTCCAATCCTGCTTCGAACCGCAGATATCGACCACGAAATTCTTCAGGAGCTGCGTGCCCTGCACCGAGTGGAACACCTCAGGATGGAACTGCACTGCCCAGACCGGCTGCTTCGTGCTGGCATAGGCGGCAAACTTCACGTTCGATGTCGATGCGATGCACTCAAAGCCCTCGGGGATGGCCGTGATGGTGTCGCCGTGGCTCATCCACACCTGGCTGTTGTCGTCAAATCCCTTGAACAGGCGGTTCTCCTTGTTGATGAAGGCGAGATTGGCGCGACCATACTCACGGCTGTCGGCCTTTTCGACCTTGCCGCCATTCGCGTAGCTGATGAACTGAGCGCCGTAGCAGATGCCCAGCACAGGCACTTTGCCGACAAACTGGCTCAAATCGACCTTGAAAGCCTCCGGATCGTGGACGCTGTAGGGCGAACCGCTCAAGATGACGCCAATCACGCTGTCGTCGCCTTGCGGGAACTTGTTGTAAGGCAGGATTTCGCAGAAAGTGTCGAGTTCGCGCACACGGCGGCCGATGAGCTGCGTGGTCTGCGAACCGAAATCAAGAATGATGATTTTCTGTTGCATCGTAAAACTTTATTTAATTGATAATTGATATAATCGACAATTGACAGCCCCACTACGCGACTTTTTGAACGCTGATAACACGGATCAAACGGATAAAAACGGATTTTCTTTGAAGCGTTGGCCGATTTTAAAAATCAGTCCCAATCCGTTCAATCTGCGTCATCCGCGTTCCATTACGTTCGAGGTGGGGCTTATTCCTGCGCACGTTTCAGCACGCTGTAAGCCTGTGCGAGACCCAACTCGCCCGCCTTCGAGAGGTCGGCGATGCCCGCCTTGGTCTTACCCTGTCGGAGCAGGATCAGCCCTCGGTTGTAGTACGCCTCGGCGAAGTTCGGATAGAGCTGGATGGCACGTGAAAAGTCGTCGTAGGCCGCATCGAGGTCGTTCAACTTGGCCGCAATGAACGCCTTGTTATAATAGGCATAAACGAACTGCGGGTCAAGTTCGATGACTTTTTCCAAGTCGCGCACGGCAAGCTCGCACTCCAGCCGGCGCACACGGGCGAGATGTTCCGATTCGAGCCGCGCAGACTCCTGTGCCGTCATCGTGCCGGTGTTGAGGCGGATGCTGATGCCACTGCCCTGCACCGATGCGGCCTGCTGGCTTCCGATGGCCTTCAACGCCGTATTTTTCAGTTCCTCGTCGCTGTCGCTGTTGCGCACACTGGCCATTCCGGCCTTCTCATCGACCTCCAACTGGCGGAAACGCAGCACGGCGCGGTTGAAATAGGCCAGAATGAAATTGTCCTTGCGCAAAAGCACGTCATTGAGGTCGGCAATGGCGCTCTGATAGTCCTGCACGAGCATATAGTCGAGGCTGCGGCCAAAATAGCTGATTGCGTTGCCGCCGTTAAGCCCGATGAAGCGGCTGTAGTCGTCGATGCTGGCGAAATGCGCCCTGACCTGCGCCTGGGTGAGCATCGGCTCCTGGCATACGCACTTCAGACGTCGTGACAACAGCGCGGCGCGGTTGAAGTCACTCAGGTTCTTCTCGAAATAGATGAGCTGTCGCGTCTCGTCGGTCTTTTCGTAGTAGGTCAGCACGAAGAGCGGCTGCAATTCGGCATTGCCCTTCTTGTCCTGCACGCGGCCGCGCAGTTCGCTGCTGTAGCGTTGGCTCTCGTCGCCCACACCGCTCGTCATCAGGCGGTTGAACTTGCGGATGTTGCGTTCGCTCTCCTTGCGTGTGCGTTCGTCGTCGGTCAGTTCGGCGTCCTCCTTGTCGGCCATTTCTGTTTCATCGGCCACATCCATGCCTGCCGCAATCGCAGCCTGACGGGCTTTCTCGCGGGCATCGTGCTCATCCTTCACACGGTTCTGCACAGCAAAGGCGAGTTTGTAGTCATCGTCGGCCAACTTTGTCTGCCCCAGCTTCCGACGGGCTTCACTACGCGCATAGAGCACAGGAAAATAGTTCGGATGCTGCTCATACACAAGCGTATAGTCTTCGATTGCGCCCTCCAGTTCGCCCACCTCGTCGCGCAAGATGGCGCGGTTGTAGATGGCGAAAGTGTTGTCCGGCTCTTGGGCGATGACGGCCGTGAAGTCGTCGATGGCGCGGTTGCGGTCGCCCACCTGTGCTCGCAGCAGACCTCGGTTGTAGTGGCCGATGGTGCTGTTCGGGTCAAGTTCGAGAGCCTGGTCGTAGTCGGCGACGGCACTGGACAGCTCGTCAAGATTGTACCGTATCAGCGCGCGGTTGATGTAGAACGACGGCTGTTCGGGGTCGAGACGGATGGCCATGTTCATGTCGGCCAATGCCTCATGGTGACGGTCCTGCTGTTCGAGCAGCATGCTGCGCAGTGCAAAAGCATAGGACGAGCTCTTGTCCAGCTGGATTACCTTGTTGAGCAGCTCCAGAGCCTGCACGCTGTCGCCCAGCTCCATCTTCATCTGCGCGCGGTTCAGGTAGGCCGACGGCTCATTCGGACAGAGATCGATGAAGTGCTGGAAACAGCTGTCGGCCTTGGCAAATTCCTTCTTCAGCGCATAGGTCACGGCCAATGCACGTAGGAAGGTGCGGTTTTCGGGCTGGTCCTTCAGTCCGGCCTCGAAATCCTCGATTGCGGCATCATATTCGCGCATGTTCTGTCGGGCGATGCCCCTCACCTGATGCGCCGTCGTGATAAAAGGATTGCGCTCCAGACAGGCCGTTGCGTCCTGCGAAGCGCCAAGATAGTCGTCCAAATAAATTTTTGCGATGCTGCGGTAGAGGTAAGGCTCCGGCAGATAGGGCTTGACGGCGATCACCTCGTTGAAATACTGTATGGAAAGCACGTAGTCCTCAAAATAGAGCGCGTTGCGGCCGATGGACAACACGCGGTCGGTGTTGATCTGAGCTATGGCACAGGTCATGGCCGACAGGCATCCAAGTAGGAAAATCGCAACACGCTTCATCGTCTGACAGTTGAAGTCCGCCGCCCGTTCTTTGCCTGACACGGCCGCAAAAAAACATTTTCCGACCACCTCCAGACAGCCGACAGACTGAAAAATTCGGCCGCAAAGGTAGTGAAATTTCAGTTAAGCCCTACAAAATGAGAAGTGAAAGTTTGCATCTTTTCACCTCTTTACATACATTTGCCGCCAAACGAAAGATTTTTTCACACGATGAAACACAATTTACGAACTTGGAGCTGGGTTCTGAGCGCGAATTTCGGCGAAGGACTGCCCTACACCATCATCAACGTGATGCTCGTCGCCCTGCTGGCCGACATGGGTTGCAGCAACGGCACATCGGCCATGATTCCGTCGCTGCTTGCCCTCCCGTGGATGTGGAAATTCCTGTGGAGCCCTTTTGTCGATACACGCAGCACAAAACGCCGCTGGATGCTCGCCATGCAGGCGGCTATGGCGGTGATTTTCTGTGCGATAGCATTGTCGCTCGACGGCCCGTGGTGGTTGCCCGTCGTCGTGGTCGGAAGCGCGCTGGCAGCAACGGCATCGGCCACCTACGACGTTGCGTGCGACGGCTACTACATGCTGGCACTCCCGCCACAGCAGCAGGCTTTTTTCGTCGGCATCCGCAGCACGGCCTACCGCCTCGGAATGTTATTCGCCTCGGGCTGTCTGGTCATATTGGCGAAAGACGGCACGGCCGGCGCATGGCAGCGCACATTCCTGATTGCCGCCGCGTTGATGCTGGTGCTTGCCATCGGCCACAAGTTCCTGTTGCCGAAAGTGAACTGTGCGGAGGCCGTCCCGCAGGAGTCATCGGACGAAAATGTCGGCATGTGGACGGTGTGGAGGTCGTTTTTCCAGCTGCACCGAGGCCGCGAACTTGTGTTCATGCTCTGCTTCATCCTGTTCTACCGCCTCGGCGAGGCGTTCTTGAGCAAAGTGACAATCCTCTTCCTTAAAGACGACGCCGCCAACGGCGGCATGGGGCTTGACAACGAGCAATATGGCCTGCTCTACGGCACATTCGGCACGCTCGCCCTCGTGGTGGGCGGCATCGTGGGCGGCATCTGCATCAGCCGATGGGGACTGCGCCGATGCCTCATCCCGATGGTGCTCTCGCTCGACATTCCCGACCTGCTCTACGTCTGGTTGGCCGATGCCGGACGCGATGCGGATTTCGTCCAACTTGGCAGCTGCATCGCCATCGAGCAGTTCGGCTACGGGTTCGGATTCACCGCCTTTACGGTCTATCTGCTGGAATGTGCGAAAGGGCCGTTCCAGACCTCCCACTACGCGATTTTGACTGCACTGATGGCCTTCGGTCTGATGATTCCATCGACCCTTTCAGGCTACGTGCAGGATTGGCTCGACGACTACGCGACCTACTTCGTGATGGCCTGCCTGCTCACCTTGCCGGGCATCGCACTGAGCGTGTGGTACGTGGCGAAGAGGCGGAATTGATGAATCGGGCGACAAGGCAAAAACAACGATACCCATCGGGCGCTAAAAAGTCCGATGGGTATCATCTTTTTCGTCAATGCGACAAAGCGTCAATTGGCCGAACGCACAGCGCGGATGCTCCGTCCAGCATCCCGTCGGTTGCCGTTCACTCCAGCACCGCTGCTGTAACTCATCGCCCAAGCCGATGTCGCATCGCCACCATACAGCGAACTTGACCAATACCAGCCATTCTCGCCGGCGAAATAGCACTTTTCATTCCAGAATTCACCTGCCGCAGGCAGAAAGATGCTGTTTCCGTTCGACTTGCTCTCGACCTTGTATCCGACCACGCCATTCAACGATGTCCGCGACCAAGTGCAGGCCGAAATCAGCTCACTCCAGTCGGCCTTGGTCGGCATACGCCAGTCACCGCCACCTAAGGCTGCGGCGGCATCATCGGCCGGCAGAAGCTCCATCAGACCGTCATCAGCCGAATATTTGGTCAAGGCCGTCTTGCTGCCGTCACAATATCTGTAGGTGCTCCATTCATAGCAGGTCTTGGCCGATGTCTCACCCCAGGCGAAATAGGTGCCGTAATCTTCCGGCCTTGCAGCGCCGATGTTGCTCGCGGCCCAAAGCAGACCGCTTGGCAATCCCAGATCGACCGCTTCATAGACGATTGTTTCTTCATCGGCCGAAGTGTCTTGTCCGATGAAGATTTCGCCGCCACGCACTGTGTTCCAATCATTTATGGTCGATATCATACGCGCTTCGACCGGTGCAGGACTGCCACGAAGCACAATGCCGTAGGTGTAGCACATGCCGGACTTGAATGTGATGTCGGAGACGTCCCAAGTGAAGCTGTCGCCATTGGCCAACTCGAAAACGAGCGAGCCGCCGGCAACCGTTGGCAGAATGGCATTGGCCGATGTGCCATCGGACGCAACCTGCATGAACACGTCTTCGTCCAACGCAGTCGCGTAGCTTACGGTCTGGCCGATGAGATGATATGTGGCAGGACGGTTGATGCCCGTGATGCGCACCTTCAAGCCGGCCAGGTCGGCATCGGTCAATGAGGTTTCCGCATCGGCCGAGATGTTCAGCTCCAACTTGCTGAACAGGTGCGAGAAGGCAAATGAGACGTCGGGATTGGACGCGCCGTGGGCAGTCGATTTGGCGACCAGCAGGTCGAGCTTGTTATGAGCCACGCCGTTCCAGTTCGAGACAACAAAGGTCGGATCATCGGCCGTGCCCGAAAGCTCCGAATATGGACAATAGGCCACGAAATCGACTTCCGCCTTGTCGGTGGGATAAAAGACGGTGGCATCGGCATCGCTGGCCGTGAATGTGCCGTCGCCGAAAGTCACGTGCTTGACGTTGGCAACACCGCCGGTCAGATTGGCCGCACCACCCTGAAGCATGAAGATGCCGATGGAGTCGCCTGCCTCCCACGACGTGCCGACGACGCGTGTCATCCGGCTGATGCTGCCGCTGAATGTCGCCTGAACCTGCGCCTGCCCGTTATCGTCAGCAATGCCGTTGGACGAGCATGAGGCCATCAGAAAACAGCCACCGAGGGCTGCAATGGTAACGATTGTCTTTGTCATAATTGTCATTTTGTGTGAATAACTAAATTTTGCACACGCAAAGATACGAAGAATTTATCCTCGCAAGGCTAAAAGCCAGCCATTTTTCCGACATTTCAAAAAATCGCCTCCGAAAATCCGCGTAGCCGTCGGACATCTGCCGCCATTTGATTATCTTTGCCCGATTTTTAACCATTTTATATCCAATGACACTGAACGAATATCAGCAGGGAGCACGGCGCACTGCCATCTACCCCGACGAGAGCCGCATCATCTACCCCACCCTCGGACTGACGGGCGAGGCCGGCGAAGTGGCCGACAAGGTGAAGAAAGTCATCCGCGACAACAGCGCGACGTTCGACGAGGAACGCAAGCGCCAGATTGCACTCGAACTGGGCGACGTGATGTGGTATGCCGCATCGTTGGCCAACGACCTCGGCTACTCGCTCGAAGAGGTCTGCCAGATGAACCTCGACAAACTGGCCTCACGGATGCAGCGCGACAAGATTCATGGATCAGGCGACGAACGATGAGATAATCCGCCAGCTGGCCGACCACACGCGGCTCGTCGTGACCGCCCCGCCCGGAGCCGGAAAATCGACTCAGCTGCCGTTGGCCCTGCTCGATGCTGTCCGATGTGGCAAATTTGACACGTCGGGCAAGATTCTGATGCTCGAACCGCGCCGTCTGGCCGCCCGCCAGATTGCCGAACGCATGGCCGAACTGCTTGGCGAACCCGTCGGACGCACCATCGGCTACCGCATCCGTTTTGAGACGAAAACATCGGCCGCTACGCGACTTGAAGTGCTCACCGAGGGCATCCTGACACGTATGCTGGTGGCCGACCCGACCCTCGACGGCGTGGCGATGGTCCTGTTCGACGAGTTCCACGAACGCAGCCTGACGAGCGATGTCGCATTGGCCCTGACCCGCGAGGCGCAGAACGTCATCCGACCCGACCTGCGCATTGTGCTGATGTCGGCCACAATCGACACGAAATCCATCTGCGCCGCGCTCGATGCACCCGTCGTGGAAAGCACCGGACGGATGTTTCCCGTCGAACTGCGCCGCACCGACGAAGAGCTGGTTCCGCTCATCCGCCGTGCCCACCGCGAACACGAAGGCGACATCCTCGTCTTCCTGCCGGGCGAGGCCGAAATCCGTCGTTGCGCCGAGGCATTGGCCGACACATTGGCCCCAACCCGCATCTGCCCGCTGTACGGAATGTTGTCATCGCAGGAACAGCGCGCAGCCATCGCCCCAAGCCGCGCCGGCGAGCGCAAAATCGTGCTCTCGACGCCGATTGCCGAGACATCGCTCACCATCCAGGGCGTGCGCGTCGTGATTGACAGCGGCCTGTGCCGACGCCTCGTCTTCAACCCGCAGAGCAGTCTGAGCCACCTCCAGACGGTGCCGATTAGCATGGACATGGCCACGCAGCGCATGGGCCGCGCAGGTCGCGTAGCGCCCGGAACGTGCTACCGGATGTGGTCGTTGGCCGATGAACATCGCATGGCCGACTGCCGCACGCCAGAAATCCTCGAGGCCGATTTATGTTCGATGGTGCTCGACATCGCAGCTTGGGGCACGGCCGATGTCGCATCGCTGCCATGGCTCACGCCGCCGCCAGCCGCCCACGTAGCACAGGCCCAGCAGCTGCTCCGCCTGCTCGGCGCATTGGACGACGACGGAAAAATCACGCCCCACGGCCGACAACTCGCCGCCCTGCCCTGCCATCCGCGTGTGGCCCAGATGCTCGTCAGCGCACGTTCGTCGGACGAAAGCCGTCTGGCCTGCCAACTGGCCGCCATCCTCGAAGAACGGGACCCATTGGCCAACGTCCAACACGACGCCGACATACGCACGCGCCTCGACCGAATGACGCGACGGATGCGGCAGATGGCCGACCAATATGCTACGTGGATCAAACTGACAACATCGCACACAAAGCAGACACCATCGGCCGGCTACCTCATCGCACAAGCCTACCCCGAACGCATCGCAAAAGCCGAGCCGGAAGGTTGTGGCCGATTCCGATTGGCCAACGGCGAAAAAGCCTTTGTAAATACGCAGGACGAACTTTCCGCGCACGAATGGTTGGCCGTGGCAAGCATGAACGCGCAATCGGGCGGCGGACGCATCTTCCTCGCCGCGCCCATCGAAACAGACGAACTGAAGCCGATGCTCCGAAGCAAGGAATCAGCCACTTGGGACACGAAGCGCGGCTGCATCATCGCCCAACGCGAATGGCGCATCGGCTCACTCATTGTCCGCACCGAACCGCTACGCGACTTCAACGCCGCCCAACTGATCGCCGAGGCCGCGCGCAAGGACGGACGTTCGATGCTCGACTTCAACGACCGCGTGCAGAACCTCCAACAACGCATCGCGACGCTGGCCGACTGGCATCCCGAACTCGGTCTTCCCGACCTCTCGACCGATGCGGTTCTGGCCAATGCACCCGACTGGCTCCCGCTCTACATCGGCAAGGCAACGACATCGGCCGAACTCAAGAAAATCGACCTCTGCACCGTGCTGTGGGGGCTTCTCAGCTACGAACAGCAGCAAGAGGCCGAACGGCTCGTCCCATCGCACATAGCCGTGCCGACGGGCAACAGAATCCGCGTAGAATACCGCATCGGAGCCGAACTTCCCGTGCTTCGCGTGCGGCTGCAGGAGTGCTTCGGTATGGCCGACACGCCCCGCGTTGACGGTGGCCGACGTCCAGTAATGATGGAACTGCTCTCGCCCGGTTTCAAGCCCGTGCAGCTGACGCAAGACCTGCGCAACTTCTGGCAGGAGACCTACTTCGAGGTGCGCAAGGAGCTGCGCCGACGCTACCCGAAACACGCCTGGCCGGACAATCCGCTGAAGGCCACCGCCGTGCGAGGTGCGAGGAAGAAAGAGTGAATGAGTGATGGGGAGAAAGTATTGAGTATCGTATTTTGCTGTAGATTTTGACAGCTGATGCAAACGTTCCTTTCTCCTTACCCCTCGGCTAAAGCCTCGTCTTCTCGCTGAACAATTATCAATTGTCCTATTCGCTGCGAGGACCCTTTTACTTCCCCTTAACAACCCTTCAAAACAATGACTTACATCTGGGACATCTACGAACCGGCCGATGCGCAATGCTACAACGCCGAAGACCCGTTCGACATCTTCATCTTCTCGTTGCGGCGCGACGACGCTCCCCGTGCCGGCTCGGCAATCACCGTCGAGGGACGTATGCGACGCATCATCGCCGTTGCCATCGACCACAAGAAAAACGAGGTGTTCGGCTTCGGCCGCGACTGCTATTACAAAGTGTGCGTCAGCGGCTGATTTTCAGACACTGACGGCAAAAATCATCGGACATAAACACACAAAAAAATGGCTGAGACACTGACCGTTTTCCAATGGACGATACTGGCCGTGACTGCACTCTGCATCGGAATGTCGAAAACCGGCATACAAGGCGTGATGCTGCTCATCGTGCCCCACATGGCGCTGGCATTCGGAGCCAAGGCATCGACCGGCGTGATTCTGCCTATGCTCTGCATGGCCGACGTCATTGCCGTGGCCTACTACAAGCGCATAGCCGACTGGAAGGTCGTTACGCGACTTTTGCCGACCGCAATTCTGGGATTTTTCGTGGCAATTCTGGTTGACAAGCAGATTCCGACCGACAAATTCCGCGCGCTGATGGGCTGGACGCTCGCGTTGGCATTGGGCGTGATGCTCTGGAGCGAAATCTTCGGCAAGGAAAACAAGTGGATGAAAAAGTGGTGGTATTCAGCTGCTTTCGGACTTCTGGGCGGCTTCACAACGATGATCGGCAACGCGGCAGGCCCGGTGATGTCGGTCTATCTGCTGTCGATGCGCAAGGAAAAACGCGAATACATCGGCATCAACGCATGGTTCTTCCTCGTTGTGAACCTGCTGAAAGTGCCGCTTCAAGTGTTCGTATGGGACAATATCACATGGCAAAGCTTCACGCTCAACCTGATGATGCTGCCTGTCATCGGAATCGGCGCAATTATCGGCATCCGGCTCGTCAAAATCCTGCCGGAGAAGGCATTCCGCAGATTTATCCAGGTGGTGACAGTGCTGTCGGTCGCCGCCATGCTGCTACGCTGATTTTTTCAATGGGACCCAAAGAATCTAATTTTATGCAACCGTCTGATTAGCGCTTTCTTGGACGGATATTGCTTGACCGAGCCATATACGACAACGGCATCATAACCATCGGCTCTATCCTTCTCTTCATTGTCAAAAAAGTAAAAAACGATAGAAGTTGGAGTACTCTGCTCATCTGACTCTTCCTGGCAGCATTTTTCAAAAACTGATAAAAAATGTTCCTTATTTGTTCTTGCTCCGGCACCAGGCCCCGTATAAAATGCCACCTTTTTTCCTGAAAAATCATAATTGCGGTTACGGACTTGGACTACCGTCCTGAAGTCAGATTCACATTCGAGACCCCTTTTAACAATATTGTTCAGCAAGACAGCCTCTTCTTGGCTGATAGAATCATCAACAGAATGGTTCTTGCCCATCAAATAAGAGCATGAACACGACAATACGAATACCAGGGCAACCAACAGATGTTTCGCTACCATACCATTTTTCAATTAGATTATTTCTCAAAATTAAGCTTAAATTTGCCCGACCTTCGCCAAATATCGCAATTGTGCAAAAATCAGGCACTTCCGTCCAATCATTTCAGAATCGACTCAATGCGTTGCAACTCCTCCGTCGAGAACGGCGCCGACTTGAGCACCTGAAGGTTGTCCTTCATCTGTTCGACCGACGATGTTCCGATGATGACCGACGACACCTTCGGATTGGCCAAAACCCAAGCGAGCGACATCCGTGCCAATGATTCTCCGCGTTGCGAGGCGACTTCGTTCAAACTACGGATTTTGTCGAGCAACTCGGGCGTAAGGCGGTCGGACGTCAGATGTTCACGACGCGCCATACGGCTGTCGGTCGGGATGCCATTCAGATATCGGCCGGAAAGCAGACCCTGTTCGAGCGGCGAAAAACCGACGTAGCCGGCGCCGTTGTCGGCCGCAAGGTTGATGTCGTCGTCATCGCGCACCAGCAAATTGTGTTTGCCCTGATAGCACAGGCACGGCACATCGCGCTCCCTCAAATATCTATAGGCGAACGATGCGGCTTCCATCGGCCAACGTGAAATGCCGACGTAGAGAGCCTTGCCGCGACGCACGATGTCAACCAGCGCCTGCAACGTCTCTTCGAGCGGAGTTTCGGGGTCGTAGCGGTGCGAATAGAAAAGATCGACGTAGTCAAGGTGCATACGGCGCAGGCTCTGGTCGAGCGACGAAATCAGATATTTGCGCGACCCCCAATTGCCGTATGGTCCGGGCCACATGTCGTAACCGGCCTTGGTGGTGATGAACATTTCATCGCGATAGGGACGCATGGATACATCCATCAGACGGCCGAAAGTCTCTTCGGCAGTGCCATAAAGCGGGCCGTAGTTGTTGGCCAAGTCGAAGCAGGTGATGCCGTTGTCGAACGCGCAGTGCATCATGGCCTTGCAGTTCTGGAAATCGGAAATTGAGCCGAAATTGTGCCAAAAGCCGAGCGAAAGTGCCGACATCAGCAGGCCGCTGCGGCCCGAACGGCGGTAAGTCATGCCCGATTCATAGCGATCGGGAGCCGGAGAGTAGATTGGTTCTGTCATTTTGTGATATGTTTTTCGGTTAGTGAATTTACATCCAATGCCGTCTGAATAAAAAACGGAGTGAAAAAGCGGTTGCAAAAGTAGATTTTATTTCACGAAAGTCCAAATCCCATCGGACAAAAACGAACCTCCAAATGCCAAAAAATGGGCATCGGACAAAAATGTCGGATTGAAAACCAACAATATAGATGCAAGATTTGCCTATATGACAGGAATTTACTACCTTCGCACCCGCTTTTCCCACTAAAGGGAGGGTTTAACAATTAACTATATGTCTAACAATTTAAAGAACACTGCCGTTGAGGACTTCGATTGGGAAGCCTACGAGAACGGCGAATCTCTTGGAGCCAAGAGCGTAGAAGAACAGACCGCCAGCTACGAAAAAACACTGAATTCGGTCAACAACAACGAGGTAATCAAAGGTACGGTGACCAGCATCAACAAGCGCGAGGTTATCGTTAACATTGGTTACAAGAGCGAGGGCGTCATCTCAAGCTCAGAGTTCCGCTACAACCCAGACCTGAAGGTCGGTGACGAGGTAGAGGTTTACATCGAGAGCCAGGAGAACCGTCAGGGCCAGCTCGTTCTTTCTCACAAGAAGGCACGCGCAACGACATCTTGGAGCCGCGTAAACGAGGCTTTGGAGAATGATGAGGTCATCACCGGCTTCGTCAAGTGCCGTACCAAGGGTGGCATGATCGTTGATGTATTTGGCATCGAGGCATTCTTGCCAGGTTC
>DFJU01000040.1 GCA_002373755.1 Bacteroidales bacterium UBA3663
ACGCCACATTGTGACGTCTCTACATGGGGAAACAAATTTTCAGCAACAATCAAAACACAAAAAATATGGAACAAACAGAACGTGAGGCAATTGCCAAAGCCGTCGAAGTGATGAACCAAGGCGGCGTCATCCTCTACCCGACCGACACCGTGTGGGGATTGGGCTGCGATGCGACCAACAGCAAGGCCGTGCGCCGCATCTACGAAATCAAGCGCAGGGAAGACAGCAAGTCGATGCTGTGTCTGACCGATGCCATCGGCCGTGTAGATTACTATTTCGACCGTGTGCCCGACATTGCCTGGGACCTCTGGGAGGTGGCCGACAAGCCGCTGACGCTCATCCTACCGCGCGCACGCAACGTCGCTCCCGAACTCGTTGCAGCCGACGGAACGATGGGCATACGCATCACCCACGAGGAGGTCAGCAATGCACTGTGCGCACGGCTCAAACGGCCCTTGGTAAGCACGTCGGCCAACATCAGCGGAGAGCCGACTGCACGCTGCTTTGCCGACATCAGCGACGAAATCAAGCAGGCCGTCGATTACATCGTCCCGCTCCGCCAGGGCGAAACGCAGAACCCGCCACCGTCGGGCATCATCAAGGTCGATGACGGCGGATTGATAAAAGTGATCAGGTAAGACCCCTCTCGCCCTTAACTGAGGGAAGATTGGCTTACAATCGGTGGCCAATGTGGGGGCTTCAAAAATCACGTAGCAAAAACGAACTGGAGGAAGACGACGTGCGTTTTCCTCCAGTCTTGTGTTGTTATTTTTTGATTGTTATATCGTAGTGATTCCGAAATGTGTTCGGATCTGTCCAATAAGTGGACGAAAAATTGTCGATGTGATTTTCCTTCAGATATGCTTCGGCCTGCTGTTTGGTCTTCAAGTCCGGACGACTTTTACCATCTATTGTGACTTCACATAAGTCTTGTCTTTTGAGCGGCATTGTAACCACCCTTGTCTCGGCATAGGTGACAATGAGCGTATCACCAGAAAAGCGTAGTACCGTCCAGTTTTTATCGCTTCCCATTACTTTGGAACGCGAACCTCTCCAGTTTCTCTCGGCAGCGAGGCTGGGAATTGTGTCGCCCCAAGCCTGTTCAATCACCTGCTTGACCAACTTCGGGTCGCTGACCACCAGTTGTTCGGCGCGACGCACCTTCTCGTAGGTGTTGTCGGCCGGCTTCAGTCCGAGCTGCGAAATCTCCTGAACCTTGTCCGTCAGGTCGATATGTTCGATGCCAGACGTCGATTCATAGGTCGCGCAAAGCGTTTCAAAATCCATATAATTCTTTTGCGCATTGATCGTAGCAGCCGGAGTCGAAAGGTTGGCATTGGCCGATGCACCTGCCTCGCGCGGACGGATGCCCTTAATTGGAACGCCCATTCCGGCCTGCTTCAACGAGAAACATTTCACATCCTTGGGCAATGGCTCAAACACACCGTATGTGCCGAAGATTGCCGCATCCATGTCGATATGCGTGCCGATCATTCCCTTGAACTTGTAGCGGTTGCCGTCGGCATCCTCCAGACAGGTGCGATAATCATCGTTGAAAATAAAGCCAAGAGGGCCATCACTTGGTAAAGTCTGGATGACTTGAAGGATGGTAGCCGTGTCGGAGAAAAACACATTCTGGACATTCCACAAGTGTACGGAGCCTTCCGGGTTGCTCCAACGCGGACAATCGAATTGCGGGAAATGCGGCGACTGGCAACGTGTCTGTTCCCTGAGCTGACCGACGTATTCATCGACTCTCTTATCATAATTCCGCGTCTTAATCAAGCTATAGCCGGATGGCCTTGTCATCGTTTCTACAATCATCGTTTCGCCCGGCACACCGAATATTTCAGTTGCGACATGCTCCCTCGACGATCTGAATTTCACTCCAACCACATGGTCCAGTTCGATTTGATATGTGTCTGCACCACCGACCAAATGTAAAGTGTCGTCGGGCACAGCGTTAGAGAAGTGGAAAAAGTCGTCGGACAGATAGATGTAAACCTCAGTGTCTGTCCCCGTGGAATCGACATATTGCAGCGTGAACACTTCGGGCTTGTCCAGTCGCGGCACGGAGTCGAACACCGCAAAAAAATCCGGTTCGACGTTGGCCGATGCACCTTCTTGTTCGACGGAGACCTGACAGCCGACCACAGCCGATGCCACGATCAACGCGCCGACCCAGACGGCCAGAGCGAACTTGCCGCGACGCGACAACGTGCCCGCCATCGAACTCTTCATCTCGACAAACCGCTGCCGGATGAGCGACTGACTGAATCCGCTCACCATCGCGCAATTCACGTTGACCGACATCTGCAGGAGCGACATCTGATAATCGTAGCGGTCAATGCCGCCGCGCAGCACGTCGCTATCGGCCTCAAACTCATGGATTTTGAGCAGTTCCGCGCGACAAAGCCACGTCACGGGATTGAACCACGCAAGGCACGCCGACAGGTTCGTGGCCCACACTTCAAGGTAGTGCCGATGGGCGATGTGTGCCCTTTCGTGCATCAGGACCATTGCCTCGCGCTGCGCGTCGAGGTCGGTCGGCAGGAAGATGGTGCGCGCGAACGAAAACGGCGTAGCGACATCGACCGAACGAATCAAATCGTAGCCATCGGCTGTGCGCTGCCTGGGCAACCGCGCGCGGATGACGAGCAAGCGGACAACCTGCCACAGCCCGACGACGAACATCGCGAGCGACACGGCCGCAATGAGCACTTCGAGCCATCGGCCGCTAGCTTTTTCATCGGCATTTTCGGCCGATGGCACATCGGACGCAACCTGCCGAGACGAAATTGACGGCCCTGCTTCGTCGGACACCGACAGTTGCATGGCGGATGGCGAAACCGGCGCGTCTGAGACATCGGCCGAAGAAACATGAACGACCATCGGCGCGACGGGTGACGGATTGGCCACGTTGTCGGTCAACGTGAGGCGGAACTGCATGATGCCGACGAGCGACATGACAGGCACAAGCAGCAGGTAGGCACGGCTCAGCCGATAGCTTGCCCGATGGCGGACGATGCACCAATAGGCCATAAAAAGCACGGCCGATGCCACGAAATATTTACCCAAAATGACGAGTGTTTCCATAGTGTAAATACGTTGTTATCTATATTTATAGAATCGGATTGATGGTTAATCGGCTCAATCGTCGGCCATTTCCTTAAGGATTTCGCGTAGTTCATCCTTGCTGAGGCGTTCGCCCTTGACGAAGAACGAGAGGAAATTGCGTATCGAGCCGCCGAAGACGTTGGCTTTCGCCTCGCTGACAAACGAACTGATGTATTCGTCGCGGCTGAGCAGCGGCCGATAGACGTTGGCCTTGCCGACTTTCTCGAAAGTGACGATGCCCTTGCGCGTCAAGACCTGCATCATGCTGAGCGTCGTGGTGTAGGCCGTCTTCGATTCGCCCTGCATGTCGTGCAGCTGCTGCACGGTGGCTTCGCCCTTGTCCCACAGGATGTTCATCAGCTGAAGTTCAACGCGGGTGAGCGACGTTTTCTGACTGTCTTTTTTCATAATTCTAATCGGAATACTAAAGTTTTAGTACGGCAAATTTAGTGGTATTATTTTTATTGGCCAAGAAAATGTACTAAATTTTTCGTAAAAAGATAAAACCCGCCACGAAATGAATCGCGACGGGCATATATTCTACGGCCAATGAGAATCACAGGACGGTCAGACTGACACGGCGACCCAGCCCCTGAAAAATCTTGAACAGGGTGGACACCTGTATGTCCGCATGACCGTTTTCAACACGCGAAATATAGCTTTTTTTCGTACCGATGCGCTCGGCCAACTGCTCCTGCGTGAAACCAGCCTTGAGACGTTCCTCCTTCAGCTGCTCACCCAAGATGAAGGCATCGACACGCGCGTCAAATTCCATTCTCGACGCAGTTCCTTCCTCGCCATGATCTTCCGCAATATAATCGAATATCGGCGTGAGGTTCATTGTTTTCATTTCTTCGTTTGTCATCGTTTCAACCCTTTCTTCTCTTCAAAATATTCATCCATGATTCGTTTTGCCTTCTCGATTTCTCCTGGCGGAGTCTTCTGCGTCTTCTTTTGGAACGCATTGAACAGCACAACCAGATTTCCCTCATCGAAACAGCAGAAAATCCGATAAATGTTGCCGCTCTCCTCAATGCGGATTTCAAACAATCCCTTCACGCCCTCGATGGAACGGAAAAAAGTGCTTGGAATCACCTCCAAAGTCATTATGTAGATGAAAACTTCATAGAACTTGTCAATGACCGACTGCGACACAGTCCGTTTGAAGTTCTTGAAATAGTCCCTGTAGGCAATGACTGTTCTGACGTATTTCCTTTGTGGCATATCTCTGATTTTGCGCGCAAAGGTAACTAATTAGTAAACATCGGCCAAATTTCACATAAAAAAATCACGTAGCAGGAACACAAAAAACGGCAGACGAGAGGAAAGCAAGGCACAATTTGTTTGTATGAATAAGTTTTTGTATTTTTGCGTTCCGAAAAATCGGCACTGACGAAAATACTGTCTTTAAGGGCATTGAACAAGATGAAAACCAACTGGTTTGAAAAACTGAACAACTGGCGCGAACAGCACCTCACCGAACAACAACTTGTGTTGCTGCTCGCCCTGCTTACGGGCTTGGGCGGCGCGGCTGCGGCATTGACACTGAAACGGCTCATCCACCTGTTCCAGTCGGTGCTGACCCACTCGTTCAACAGCGACGGCGCGAACTACCTCTACCTCGTCTGGCCTGTGGTGGGCATCCTGCTTGCCGGCTGCTACGTGCGCTACGTGCTCAAAGACGACATCGGACACGGCGTGACCAAGATTCTCTACGCGATTTCGCAGCGCAAGTCGATCATCAAGCTGCACAACATCTATTCGAGCGTCATCGCATCGAGCGTCACCATCGGCTTCGGCGGTTCGGTTGGTGCCGAGGCTCCAATCGTGCTCACCGGCTCGGCCATCGGCTCCAACCTCGGCCGCAAGTTCCGCCTCGACCAGCACACGCTGATGATCCTGCTGGGTTGCGGCGCGACGGCAGGCATAGCAGGCATCTTCAAGGCACCGATTGCGGGACTGCTGTTCACGGTGGAGGTCTTGATGCTCGACCTCACGGCCTTCTCGATCATGCCGCTGCTCATCGCCTCGGTGACGGCAGCTTCGGTGGCCTATGCGGTTGACGGCCCGACGCCACTGTTCAGTTTCAGCGACACGATGTATTTCAGCATCGGCCGTGTGCCCTACGTGATTCTGCTGGGCGTGGTGTGCGGCTTTTCGTCGCTCTACTTCACTCGGACGACGTTCTGGGCCGAAGACCTCTTCAAGCGGCTGCGCAACCCGTGGACGAAGTGGGCTGTGGGCGGCGCGTTCCTGTCGGTGGCCATCTTCCTGCTGCCGCCACTCTACGGCGAGGGCTACGAGAGCATACAGCACATCTACGACGGCCAATACACCAAGATTACGGGCAACAGCATCTTCTACGACCTGGTGAACTACACGCAGAACGACGGCATCCAGAACAGCTCGTTCATCGTGCTCAGCCTGTTCACGCTGCTGGTCATGGCGGCCAAGTCGTTTGCAACGGCGGCAACCAACGGCGGCGGCGGATGCGGCGGCACCTTCGCGCCATCGCTCTTCCTGGGCAACTTCACTGGTTTCCTCTTCGCCTACTCGCTCAACC